>JALSJK010000116.1 GCA_026989395.1 Methylomonas sp. | reverse complement strand
TTTTGCATGGATAGAGAAATGCCGTCGACTCTGGAAGAACTGTGAAAGGCTCTTGAATTCAAGTTTACACATGGTCGTACTCGCATTTATTAGAATTTTACTGAATAGATCTTGAACAGGCTCTAAGCGAAGATTATTAACCTGCAATCATTTTTATATACTGATCTTCAGTCAGTACCGTAACTCCTTTTTCTTGCGCAGCGCGAATTTTTGCCTCACCTACTTTTTCACCGGCAACCAAATAATCTGTTTTACCGGTGACTGATGATGCGACTTTTGCACCCATCTTTTTAGCCTGCTTTTTCATTTCTTCACGGGTACCATGCCTCATGGTTCCCGTAAACACAATGACCTTGCCCCAAATCGGGCTGGCTTGATTTTCAGGTTGTTCAGACAACAATGGCGTTGCTATCAGGTTAAACCCCAGATTATAGATTTTAAAGAAATCTTCCTTGATATTTTCCAGGCACTCGACAATGACTTGTGCAGTTTTTTCTGCAAACCCTTCTATCTCGATAATCTCATCAATCGTTAAAGAGAATATATCGAGCAAATGATGATGTTGTAGCAATCTTTCACAATTTCCGAGGCCCATCCGATAAATACCGAAAGCACCTAAAAAACGCCAATCTTCTATTGGCTCAGTTCGGCTTCGTATCAATTCATTAATAAGATTCCTGGAAGTTTTCTCGCCAAACCCCATAGCTTCAAGTTGTTCCTGGGTCAACTGGTAAATTTCGTAAACTGAACGAACCCCCGCAGCATGTATTTTTTCGATGGTTTTCCGGCCAAACCCATCTACATTCCCCAAGGTTTTGAAGAAATGTTCCATGGTATGTTCAATCTGAGCCGGACAATAAACTGAATTGGGACAATATAAATAATCGCCTTCCCAAATTAATTCATGGCCGCAACTGGGACAACTATCTGGAATTTGCGGTTTGCGCGGCACTATCACCCGTTCAATTTTGGGAATCACCATACCGCTGCGTGTCAACTCAATAATGGTTCCCGGGCCAATACCGAGTTCCTTTACCATGCCGTAATGATGCGCTGTTGCTCTGCTTATCAACGCGCCGCTTAAACGCGTCGGTTCCAGTTCTGCAACCGGATTGACCCTGCCGGAACGGGACGTTTGCGGGGTCACTTTTAAGACCTTGACTTCGGCACTTTCCAGGTTACTTTTAAAGGCAATCTGCCAACGGTGATGATGTCTTGTAGCGCCCAAATGCTGCCTCAAAACATCATCGGTTACTTCGATGACTACGCCATCGACATCATAATCCACCATAGCGCTAACTTTAGCCACTATTTCATCAAAATTAGATATCATTTCAGATGCCGAGCCAGTCCACGCCGGCAATTGGGAAAATGGATAAAAAACTGCAGCCTTTGACTTAATTGCAGCTAAAGCATGTTCATTTAAGTCCTTTTCCTTGATAATACTGGCCTGAAAATTTCTGGCATTGTCAAAATATTGAGCCAGATTTTCCTTGAAATAGGTTTTGCTGACGACAATTTCCCCAGCCCCCTGCCCTCGCCGTCCATTTCCTGCGACAACCAGACCACGATCAAATACCCGGGTAATATCAGTTCCCTTACGTCCATCCCCCCGTGTATATAAATGTTCGCCATCATCGTAAGCGGCATAGCCATCCAGTTTTGGGGTTATTCGATAAACCAGTTTATCTGGCTCCAAACCTATTTCAATGGCTGCTTTTTCAATTTTTTCCAGCCATTTTTTAATACTTTCCAAATCATACGCTTTTTCGGTAGACAACATTTGCACCGGCAATCTTACGGTTTTACCTGCAAAAACCGGCTCAGGTTCTACAGTATGTAGATAGGGATGATTTGGATGTCGTTTTTTTAGCTCTTCCAGGAAAACATGATCGTAAAGATCATCAGAAATAACGGGTTCGCCCGCACGATAAAGCGCATTGGTTATTTGCAAAAAACCAAGCAGAGACTGGTCAGATAAAAAATCCGCATTGTTGCTCTGGACCGCTTTTTGAAATGACTCTTGGTCTTCCAGATATCGATCAAGGTTGGCCTGTTTTATTATTTCAAGCTGACTAGGGGTAAACACAGATAACAAACAGGCCGTTAGATATTATAATTTTAAATTTTTCTGAACCAGCAAATCCCGCAGTTGCTTCTCAGTATCCGATGTCAGAATCTGGCGTCTCCCATCCCATCTAATACCTCCCAGCTCACTGGAAATGATATGAATGGTTTCAATAAGATCATCAAAAACTACCAATGCATCATTAACCAACTTCGGCTGAAAAAAGAAGGTGATTCCAGGGCAAGTGAATGAATCAAAATCTTGTTTCGGGAAAATGCCTGGCTCAACAATACTGGCGACAGCAAAATCAACCTGGTCATATTCGTCCAGACGCTCGAAAATCTGGTTGGAACCAAATTTCAAGCCCACTTTTTCAAATGCCTGGAGTAATTGCTTGCCATTAAAACTTTTTCCCTCAACCGCCACAATTCCAAACTGCATAATATCGGGAACCTCTTTTAAAGGCTCGGGCTCAACTTCTGCCGCATGATGTTTTAATTCGGGTTGATAAGCATCTGCGACCTTTTCAACAGAATTAAACGAATCATTTAACTGTGAGCCATCCAGACTATCCTCCGAGTTGACACTCCCCAATGGAATTATGTCAAAATCATCATCTTTAGTATCGATTACTAAGGATTCATCAATCTTTTCCAATGGATCGCCATCATCAAAAAAACCGATTCCACGCCCTCGTCTGCTTTTAAAAAAATGCCAAGCCAACATTCCGGCAATCACCAATACCCCGATAGCTATTATTACTATTCTTAATATATCTTTATCCATTAACTTTCCGCCATCTCTACCGCGTCTTCAATATCAACCGCAACCATGCGAGAAACTCCTGGTTCTTTCATGGTAACACCAGCGAGTTGTTTTGCAATTTCCATTGTCACTTTATTATGTGAAATGAACAAAAATTGTACCGATTCAGCCATTTCTTCAACCATTTTGGAAAACCGAACCACATTGGCGTCATCAAGAGGCGCATCCACCTCATCAAGTAAACAAAATGGCGCCGGATTCAGGTCAAAAATAGAAAAAACCAACGCCACGGCCGTCAAGGCTTTCTCTCCGCCGGACAGTAGATGAATTGAGCTATTCCGCTTACCTGGCGGCCGCGCAACAATATTGACTCCTGCCTCCAATAAATCCTGCTCTGTCAGTTCCAGATAGGCTTGCCCACCTCCAAACAACTTGGGAAACTTGTCTTGCAAGCCGCCATTGATTTTATCAAAGGTTTCCTTGAACCGTTGCCGACTTTCCTTATCTATTTTGCTGATTGCCTGCTCAAGCGTATTCAGTGCGTCTACCAAATCCGCATGTTGCTCGTTCAAAAAATTCATGCGTTCAAATTGTGATTGATATTCTTCTATAGCACTCAGATTAATGGCGCCCAAACGTTCGATTTGGGACGTTAGCTGTTCTACCTTAGCCTTCCATTCCTGTTGATTGGCGTGCTCCGGCAGCTCTGTCAACACCTGCTCGGCATCAGCATCAATTTCTTTTAGCTGTTCCGTAACAGTTTGCTGGCGAACAATACTTTCCTGTTGTTCAAAACGTAATTTATCCAGTTTTTCTTTTTGCTTTTCAAGGTTTCGTTGAACTTGAAGATGCCGCTCAGATAATATCGAGATTTCAGCCTCGACTGCCTCCAGTTGACTCCGAGATTTTTTCAAGGTCTCATCAAGGTCAGTCTTGGTCGTCTGCAAGGTTTCCAGCTCTAATTGCTCATCATCAAGCGGCGTCAAAGTCTGTTGCAATTTATTTTCCAAATCGGCAATTCGATCAACAAAATTTTGATGCTGGGCCTGCAATCTCTCAATTTGGGTTTTTAAAGCCGCTTCAGAAGTCTGTAGCGAGGCAATCTGCGCCTGATATTGATGAACTTGTTGCCGGGTTTCTGTCAACCTGGCCTCCACTTGTTGGTTTTTTTCCTGGACACTTAGGCGGCTATTTTCAAGCTGCTGTTTTTGTAGATTAAGTTGTTGAATTTCCTTTTCTGCCTGGTCTTTTAATGTTTCTGCTTCAACCATCACTTCAGTATTCTCAGAAATTTCCTGGCTAATATCATCCATTTCATCGCAAACCTGCTGCAAGCGCTGTTGTTGCTGCTCCAGACGTGCTGATTGGGCGCTTAATTCAGATTTTTTATTGGAAAGCTCACCACCCAGCATTTTTTCTTGTTGCTGTAATTCTTCTCTTTGTTGCTCGACCTGCCGCAGATTATCTTCAGTATCTTTAAGCTGTTGCTCCAAATCAGCGATTTGATCCTGTAATAAATTCTGTCGCCCCTGAAGCAAACGCAATTCTTTTTGCCGCTGTAAAACCCCACTTTTACCGTCATTCGTTCTAACCACTTTAATCCAGTCAGAACCCAACCATACGCATTCAGGGGTAATAATCGACTGATAGGGTTTTAAACTGGACAAATGTTGCTTTGCAGTTTCTGCATCTTCAGCACAAAAAACACCGTTCAACAGCGTATCAACAGACCAAGGAGTCTTAAGCTTATCAATCAGACGAGGCAAAAAGCCTTCTTCAGAATTTATTGTTTCCCCCTGAATTTGAAAAATTGAAACTGATTCATCCTCTAGAGCCGACAATTGCAACATCACCTGCCCAAGATCGTCAATACAAATTGCCTCCAGATAACTCCCCAACACTGTCTCCACTGCCGCTTCCCAACCATTTTCAACTTCAATAAACTCGGCTAAACGTTGTTTGTCAGAAAGTTGCGCTTGCTCCAGCCATTGCCCCAGCTTTTTATTATCCTTGCCCATGGCGTGCTGCTGCAATAATTCCAAAGAACTGATCTTGCCATTGATATCGTGTAATTCGGCGCGTGAAGTATGGAGTTTGTCATGGAAACTTTTAACCTGTTGCCGTAACTCCTGGGTTTGCAGATGTAGCGCCTGCAATTGCTGATGCATTTCATCCCTGCTGGCGCTTATGCTTTCAATCGATTCTTCCAAAGCAGCAATATTTTCCTGCAAATCATTATCGGACAAGGTTTCTCGCTCCTGCTGCAAGCGATCAAACCGGACTTGCAGTTGCTGATTATGATTTTGCAAATGACTGATTTTGGTTCGCTGTACTTCCAACTGCTCCTGAAATGTCGCACTTTGGGTGCGAAAAATCTCCCAGTCTGACTGCCAGATTTGCTGCTCTTGCTGGGCGTCTTGCTGCGCATCAAAAGCTTCTGTTTCTGTTGTTTTCGCCTCAGTTAACGCTTCATTGGCTTCCACTAACTCCTGAATGATGGTCTCTAATTGTAATTTGTCATCTTCCAGATCAACCAGCGACTGCTGCGACTGCTGCCTAAGCCGTTCCAACTCCAGATTGGTTTCTTCCTGGGTTTGGCGGCTATGTTTGATCGCCTGTTCCAAACGACTAACCTCTGAAACAGCATGGTAATACTCGCCCTGAATGGCATTCAATTGTTCCTGCTGAGCTTTATAATCATCGCGTTTTTGAGTAATTTGCTGATCCAGTTCCCGCTGCTCGGAAAATAGTTGGTTATGCTTTTCCGCCACACTTTGTAATTGCAATTCCATTTCCTGGGCAGACTGATGATGCGCTTGCCAACGCATTGCCAATAATTCCAGCTTGTATTGCCGTTCTTCGGCTTTTAATGCGGTATATTTTTCTGCTTTTTGCGCCTGTTTTTGGAGATGATTCAGTTGTTTTTCGACTTCATCACGCAAATCTTCAAGGCGTTCCAGATTTTCCCGGGTATGGCGCATGCGGGTTTCAGTTTCATGTCGACGCTCCTTGTATTTTGAAATTCCAGCCGCCTCTTCAATATGCATACGCAAATCTTCAGGCTTCGCTTCTACCATACGGGATATGGTTCCCTGCTCAATAATGGCATAACTTCTAGCACCTAAACCTGTACCTAGGAACAAATCAGTTATATCTTTACGGCGGCATCTGGAACCATTTAATATATAAAGAGACTGTCCATCCCGACTAACCTGTCGTTTTATGGAAATAGTATTGTATTTGGCAAATTCACCACCGGCCCGGCCTTCGCTATTATCAAAAATCAATTCCACAGAAGCCTGACCGACCGGTTTTCTGGTTGAAGAACCGTTAAAAATAACATCGGCCATATTACCGCCACGTAAATGCTTCGCCGAACTCTCGCCCATGACCCAGCGAACCGCATCAATAATATTCGATTTACCGCAACCATTAGGCCCGACAATCGCGATCAAATTGCCGCTGATCGGGATAATGGTTGGATCAACAAAGGATTTAAAGCCTGAAAGTTTAATTTTTTCCAGCTTCATTACTGGTAAAATGCCTGCTTTTTGAAAAAACGAACTATTATACTTAATATTGATCCATTGTGTTTTAAGCACAAAATCTGAAATCTACCATATGACCACAAGACCCAGTAAAGATCTAGATACTTTTCCCAACCCCAAGCCGGGCCGTGATTTCACGATCCGGATTGATGTTCCCGAGTTTACCTGTTTATGCCCAATGACTGGTCAGCCTGACTTTGCCACTATTACAATTGAATATGTGCCATTGGATCTGTGCGTTGAATTAAAAGCACTGAAACTTTATATGTGGACTTTTCGCGAACAAGGCGCATTTCATGAAGCTGTGACTAACGAAATTCTTGATGATCTTGTTAAGGCTATCAATCCCAATTTCATCAGAATCCGCGCAGAATTTAATGTTCGAGGTGGAATTTACACGACAGTAATTGCTGAACATCGCCACCCTGAGTGGCAGATTCCCAGCGTTGTTACATTACCCTAAATTTTCAGGGAATGAGTAAAACTTACAATACCACTGATATTGCTGTCGCTTTAAAATATGACGGCAAAAATGCACCCAAGGTAACAGCCAAAGGCAATGACCTAACAGCTGAACAAATTCTTGCAATTGCAAAAGAGCATGATATTCCGCTGCATACCGAGCCGGAACTGGCTAAAATACTCGCGCAGATTCCGCTTGGCGATGAGATCCCCCATGAACTTTATGTTGCTGTTGCTGAAGTCATTGCCTTTGCTTTTTACTTGAACGGTAAAACCCCGGAAAACCATGACCTTTAAAGAAGCTTTAACTACACTGCCTCAATACATTCTTCCTCATCACCCGCTATCGAGGTTAATGGGCATGCTGACCCATTCTAAAAACAAAATCTGGAAGAATTTCTTTATCCAGCAAATTATTCGCCACTATCACGTCAACATGGATGAAGCGCGAAAGCCGAATCTGGATAGTTACGCTTGCTTCAATGATTTCTTTACCCGTGAACTAAAGCCAGGCGTTCGGCCATTTGTCAGCCAGCCTGACGCTATTGCCTGCCCTGCTGATGGCGCAATTAGTCAGTATGGCAAAATCAATAACTTTGATATTCTTCAGGCCAAAGGTAAATATTATACGGTCAACGAATTACTGGGCGGCGACCCTACGCGAGCGACATTATTTGAAGATGGCGATTTTGCAACCATTTATCTTTCTCCAAAAGATTATCATCGCCTGCACATGCCTTTTGACGGCACATTAAAACAAATGATCCATATTCCCGGACGTTTGTTTAGCGTCAATAATGCTACGGCCAATTCCGTTCCTCGCTTGTTTGCCAGAAATGAACGTGTTGTTGCTTTGTTTGATACCGAAGTTGGGCCAATGGCTCTGGTTTTAGTCGGCGCTATCTTTGTTGCCAGTATTGAAACTGTCTGGCATGGCGTAGTGACGCCACCTACATCCTCTACCATTCAAACCTGGGTTTATGAAAATAACCCGCCAATTTTGAGACGTGGTGAAGAAATGGGCCGTTTCAATATGGGCTCAACCATTATCGTTTTATTTGCGAAAGATAAGATAAATTGGTCGGAAAACCTGAATACTGGCAGCCCCGTAAAATTGGGGCAATCATTAGGTAAAATTAACTGACATCTTTGTTCCTTAATAAAATTGTCTAAAAATAATACAGCACCCTGCTAAAATCCCAATCTGTCCATAAAAAAATAATGATACTATCTATTTGAAATTTAACACCTAAATTTAACACCTTTTCCCCACAATAACTCTTCAGCCGTTCCTCCAAAAAACAGTTGCCTGTCAACTTTTTTTACAGTATCATTTCAAGCTATATTATCAATTAATTACACGAACCACTTAATGTAATTAATTCCTTATCTAATTATAATAAAACCCCGCAGTATTTTGATTTTAGAGGGTCAAACATGGGCTTAACTACTTTTCTTTTAGCTGCTTTTTTGGCTACTGTCTTCCTGTTTTCCAATAGATATAAACGTGGCAGTAAAAAAACTGCCTATATCCTTTCTGGCTATGGCGGCGAGCAAATCCTCCTTGATAAAAGCGCTTTTGCGCTGCCGCTTCTTCATCAGGTTATCCCCATTAATTTGAATAGCCAATGCTTGAACATTAAAACCAGGGAAAATTCTGCTTTATTGACAAAAGATCACCTGAAACTTGATGTCTCGGTTGATTTTTACATCCGGGTTCCTGCGGATGAAAAACACATTGTTAAAGCTGGCCAAACGCTGGGAAAATTAACCACAAAAAAGTCGGCTTTAAAAAAATTTCTGAAAGGCAAACTGGAGAACAGTTTACGCCAAACCGCAGCATCTCTTTCCATGAAGGAAATCCTCGAACAACAGAGAAATTTTGCAGAGAAAATTCATAACCATCTGGAAACTGAATTACAACAGAACGGCTTAATGCTCGAATCAGTAACACTCCAAACTATCACCCCAACAGCGCTTGAGTTTTATCAAGAAACCAACCCAATAGAACAAAAAGCAAAAGCCCTGCTAACATCCAAAATAAATGTCGAACTAAAAAGCCAGGAAATCGAGTCTGAAAAATTACTGCTCGAAATTGAAAGAAAAAAACAAACCATGCGGCTTGAACAAGAAAAACAGATTAATTTATGTCGTATTGCAATCGAGTCCGATGTTGCCAAAGAACAATTAAGCAAACAGCATAGGCTGTCTAAAGCTAAATTGGCAGAACAGCATGAACTGGAAAAACAAAGACAAGAAACATTAAAGCTTCGGGCAGAAATCCAGAAAACCAAGGAAATTGACCTGGCCGAACAAGAAACAGAATTTGAATTGGCCAAGAAAAAACAAATGGCCGAACAGAAAATCAAGCAGATTCTGGAAATCGCTCAAGCAGAAAAGCAAGCCGCAGCGATCCTTGCGGAGGCCGAACAAATCAAAGCCGAAGCAACAATTAAGGCATCAAAGCAACTAAACGAATTGGAGAAACAAAAATTTGATATTGCTGCCGAAGGAATTCAACAAATAAATTCCGCCATTGAGGCGCTTTGTCAAAGCGGCTTCCCAGAGAGATTACAAGACAATCTGATCTCGGTGATTTCCGGTCTGGTAGATTCAAAAAATGACCCGGTGCTTCGCTCAGGCCCGCACAATACTCAACTTGTAACAGAGCAACCAGAAAAAAACAATAGCAGTAATAAAAGAGATAAGCTACAGGCATTATTAAATGAAGCCAATAGCACAACGCCCCAGGAACGGGAATTGTCTGAAAATTTTGGACTTGAGGCGTTAGCAACCACTACCAATTCAAGAAAAATTGGAAAAGTGGGGCTGCAATAAGCCATTTGTCAATGGCCACCAAAATTGAGCCACTTTTTCGTGGTAAAATTAGTGACTCAGTTTTGCTTTTAATCGATAGCTTTCAGCTCCCAAAATAAAAATATGTGAATGATGGATCAGTCGATCTACGATCGGTATTCGTACAAGTGAAATGGCTACACTCAACTGGTCAAGATAATTGGCGTCTAATAGGCTGACACATAGGGTAGGCGAGTTGGGATCTACCTGATCTCCAACTCAACCGGTTAGCACAACCTACTCCATAGGTCACAATTTTTACTTAAGGCTTAATCTTTAATAATGGCCCTTCTTCATCCGCAAACGTACTGGTATTCAATATCTGTATACCTGCATTATGCTCCCCATTAAACGGTGTTACTGCGCCAGGACAACCAGCTTTCACTGCATCAGCTGGAGAATTAAACCAAATGCCGATATGGTAGGTGTGAACCGGATTGGTAACAGGGTTCTCTCCTGCGTCAGCATCATGTGTCAGCGGTGCAACAGCAGGTGTACCGGGTGCCACGATAAAAGTTTCTTCATTGAAACGGCCAACAAATCGAGCATAACCCTTGCCTCTGTGATTGGTTTGAATATCGCCTTGATACCAGGACATACCAAACGGAAAATCAGGTACCTGAATGACAAAGACATCGAATTCGGTATTTTTTGGCAACCCTACGATTTTTACATCCATAACCTCAACATTGCCAAGGGTAGTGACCCTTACCTTACCTCTGGCATGTGGAGCACAGGAATCGTCCAAAACAGCTGGACGGACGAGCGGAAATTTAAGTCTTTTCCAGTCAGTAGCACTTGCCTGAGAACAAAGTAGTACGGAACTAACAAGCGCCAAGGATGCAATAGCCTTAAATGAATGAGTTTGATTTTTCATAATGGAATCTCCAAATAATAAATAATTAACAAATGTTGAGTTTAGGAAGTTTTAATTCCTCCCTGACTCATGATTCCGGTTAAGGATCGAAATTGTTCAAATTATTTTTCGAAAAATTTTCTACTAATAAGAAAACTGGAGATAAGTCCAAAAACGGGTAAGGTCGAATGCTTGACCTGTTGCAGCATTGCGGGTGAGATTAATGCTATTAGAATTAGCGTGATAATATGAGAATTTTAGGCCTGCCAAATAATACTTATTGAAGGAATGTTCGGCAAAGACATCCCATTCATAGCCATATTGATAATTGTCTTTATCCGAAAGGAAATGGTGATAGGCGATGCTTACTTGCGTATTTGCCAATTTACCGGAAAGTGTAACACAATGATCCTGTATTCCATCACCAGGAGTCACCAAAAAACGGTCGGCAAAACCCTGGAAGGCGTGATTGGTTCCCAATGGAGTTTGAAAAGATCGCTGCCCGCCCTCACCTTCCAGGCGTTCATAGCCGTATTTTAGTCCGATGGATTCTAGCACTCCGTCTACGACATAATTTAAACCAAGTTCAGCAAACGCATAATTGACTGAAACCGCATTTGGGTTATTGCTGTAATCCTGCTGATAGGCAAATTCCCCTGTATAGTTAAGGCGTAAGCCCGTTGCGATAATGCGGTCGCCCTGAGCACGCAATCCAGTAGTTGCAGTTGAAAACCGTCGTGCGGTAGTTGAGGTGAATTCCAGCAGATAAAGGTAACTTTCAAGTTTCAAGCCAGGCAATCCGCTGTATTGAACATTCAAAGCATGGCTGTTGGAGCGAAAGTCATCAGCATCTGGCAGCGGGTTACTCTCGCCAAAAATACGGTTGACGTTCCAGATATAACTGTAATCAACTACTGTATGTGGAATTGCCAGACTCACTAAGTTCGCGGCATCAAAACTTTGAAAATGCTGTCGCCAACTCACATTACCCAGAAAGCGCTGTTGCGTACCTGGTCGATGGTTAATTTCCTGACGGCCTAAGGTTACGACTGTCTTGGGCAAACCGCCGTAACGCAGATAATATTGCTGAATTTCTGTGCCTTCCGCATCTGCTATGACTGCCCGGTCTAAAACATTGTTGGAACCGTCATTGTACCAGTCATCATTACCGATAACCCTGACATCTTGGATTTGGAAGTAGGCGCTTAAGTTGTAAAAAGTATCCGTACGATACCCTGTCGCGGTACGCAAAGTAGACGCGTAAGCTTCTTTAAGCCCCGGTTTGGCGTCATCGGCATATTCAAAACGATAGCGCAGGGACAGGTCTGGCTTACCGCCGATCAAACTTTGCCAGAAACTCTCAGCAGGCCAAGCTGCCAGGGGAACTGTCAACACCAAAACAAAACAGCAACTTGCCCAAACTCTATTGCTAGCAATCCAGTTATTCTGGCGGCATGATCGGTGCCAAATAGCATCCCATGAGACCATTTACTTCCTCATTCAGCAACCTTCACCTTTTAGGAGTATTTTTATGATAGCGCAAATATCAAGTACAGACAGGGAATTGGCGGCACCCCTTTTGCTATTGTCATGGAGTAATTCCTTGATTTGATCCGGAGTAAGCTCGGGGTTCAATTCCAGCAGTAACGCAATAATACCGCTGACATGGCCGGCAGCCAAAGAGCTGCCGGAGACAAAATCATACCCTTCCTTAGGCACTGTGGTCAAAATCTCCTTCCCTGGCGCAGCGACTGTACTTGGAAATTGGGCTACCCAGGTTGGTTGAGGAGGATTTCCATCCGGTCCTGTAGAAATAACAGGGATAGTTTCCGGTAAATTGGCGGGAAAACCCGGTTGTTCCTGTTGCTCTAAAGTTGCCGCCACTATGTTGATGCCGCGGGCATGAGCCGTCTCAAGCAGCTTGGTCATTAATTCATCGTCTGGAC
This sequence comes from Methylomonas sp., assembly GCA_026989395.1. Lineage (GTDB taxonomy): Bacteria > Pseudomonadota > Gammaproteobacteria > Methylococcales > Methylomonadaceae > JALSJK01. Next base: position 44,975 of record JALSJK010000116.1, on the reverse strand, counting down.
CAGCCAGACTAAGGTTGATAATACGCGCCCCGCTAGTAATTGCTGAATCAAGCGCCTTGGCTAATGTCCAACTACTGCATTGCGCCTTGGCATCGTCTTGGCTCTGATACCAGCAGGCTTTCAATACGCTAATGTCAGCTTCTGGTGCGATACCATAGATTCCAATGCCATCATTCGCGCGCGCGGCAATCACACCTGTAACAGCCGTACCATGTTTATCACGGGCAAAGCTACGGTCACCACCTTCAACAAAATTAGCGGTTTGCCCAATTTGCCCTTTTAAATCAGGGTGTTCTTTTTCAACCCCAGTATCAACGACAGCAATCTTGATACCCTTACCAGTCGTGATCCTATGCGCGCTTTCAACGTGCGTTAATTTTGCGGCATAACTGATAGCAGCAAAAATGTCGCTTTTTCCACTTTGAATGCCTTCAAATACTTGATTTTCCTGCACCAAGCCTACGCGCTTATCTGAGCGTAGCCTGGCTATAACTTGATCCATAGGAAGTTGATCAGGGACCTTATAAACCAGGCAATCAACACCTATGGAGGGTAGTGGAAACTCGCCTGTTACCGAAATTTTGTGTTGATTAGCGAGCTCTTGCCGTATAGAAGACCATTTTGGCTTAAGTGAATCCGGCAACGTCACCAGCACTTGCCGTGCCAACATTTGCTTGGGTAAAGCCGGATTATCCGATGATATGCCTGACAACTGTGAACATCCTGTTATACCTGTCAGTATGGCGGCACACAGGAGGCTGAAATACCTATATTGCTTCATGGCCTAGGCGTAGCTGTTTCTACTGGCAATGCCAGCCTGACCTTAGGATGCGCCCGTAAAGTTGACTGCGCTTTGGCGGCATCTCCAGCAGGTATTTCAAGCGTGTACACACCAATTTCGGAAGGGCCTTGGCGTATTTGTGCGTTTGTTTGCAGTAATAATTCGGATAGCTCCTTTGCTGTCATATCATCTGATATGACCAAGCGTAGCATTAGGCCTGAAGAAGACGTTGGCGTTTCAGCATTGGATAGTGTCTCAAATGTGCCGGTTTTAGCTATATTGAGTTGCCCAGGCAATAACACAACGGCAAGGATGGCAAAAGCCAACGTTTCTGCCGCCAAAGTCCAACGTACTGGCCGTGGCGTTTGGGCTAATAATTGACGAACCCGGTCGAAAAACCCGACTTTCGGAACAGTAATGTCAGATGAATTCAGTTTTTCCGCTGCTTCAAGTTTATCCACACCAACTAATATTTCAGCAAAATGTGCGGCGGATGGCTTCCATGGTTCAGCAGGTTTAGGCAGTGAACCTGCTAATGCTTGACACCTCGATACTTCTTGTCTGCAACTTTCGCAATCGTCCAGGTGTTGCTTAACCGCAGCATTTTCGTTAGCCGTTAACTTACCTTTAACGTACCAAGGTATTAAGTTGATTAATTCATCGTGATCGTAAGACGAAATCTTGTTGTCTTGACGCTTTATCATAGTTCAATTTTTACCTGATCAGACAGCGAAAAACCTTTGCTCGCCAATATTTCAGCCAACCGCTTGCGTGCATGAAATAAGCGGGTTTTCACGGTATTTAACGGGCAATCCATAATATTGGCGATCTCCTGGTAAGTGAAGTTTTCACTAAAGCACAATTCGATAACCGCCTGATGATTCGGTGAAAGTTTTTCAAATGCCCAACTCATCGCATCGCCTAATTCCCATCCCATCACCTCGCGCTCTGGTTTGAAAGTCGAAGGGAGAACAGAACCGTAAGAACTGTCATCGACCTTTTCATCTCTGTCGATCTCAACTGGATGGTCCTCAAGTGACTCTTCCCAGTAACGTCCGTTGCGTTCCAATAGCTTGAGACCTTTATTGTGGGCAATACCGAACAACCAAGTGGATAACCGTCCCCGTTCAGGATCGTAACGATCTGCTATTTGCCAGACAGTTAGCATCACATCATTCACCGCTTCATCTACCCATTCGTGTTGCTTGAGCATTTTCATCAAAAATCGGCCGAAACCCTCAGCATACAAATAATAAAACTCCTCAAATGCCTTACGGTCTTTTGCCGCGATGCGCTGAAGTAATGCTACTCCAACCTTTTCATCTACAGGATTACCCAAAGCACCACCTAAGTTTCTATGTCCCAGTCGAGCAGCGTATCAAATTCAATTATTTGTATCAAACTGGAATCGACATTTTAGGGTTCATTGGCTTTTATTGAACCACATTTAACTATTGTTTCCGTCAAATGGCCTAAAAGTTCAAGTAAGGGCTTTAAAATTCGATAATTTTTAGGCTAAACATCAAAAAATCCATCGTCAAGGAGTATTCTTGTTTGATTTACTTTTCAATTGCGGCAAATAAACCAGACTTAACATAATCAAGGCAAATAATGCTGGATATGCACGCATATCTGACAATACTTGCTTTTGCTTTGCAAACTGAGGCCTTAGCAGCGCTTTACCGAGTAATTCTCTGGTTTCCAGTCGATGATAAAACCAATCAATATCTTTACTCAACTCCTGTAAATAGGATTCATAGAGACGTGTTAAATGCTGATCGCCTACTACTTTTGCACCGCCAAAGGGGGCATTTCTTGCATTATAATTTCCTACCGGAGCAGATGATGTTGGCGCCAAACCAAATGTTGATCGATGGGGAACATCATCAGGCTGATAAAACCCCTGCTGTTTTCCCTGGGCATTATATTTTGGGATAGGTACATTTTGCAGCCCACCCACACCAACCAGCATCCCATTCAACTTACCTTTCAAGTCACTAAAATCCATTTTATAGCGTGGATTCACTGGCGGCGCTTCCTGTCCATCAGTCAAAAAAATAATTTGAGAATCGCTGCCTTTTAATTGCTCAATAATGCTGGCTATGCCTTTACTGATACGGCTATCGGCTGCCCAAGCCATTCGCCAGTCTAATGCATTAATAACACTATCAATTTCTGTGAATGACGAACAAACCTCGATGGGCTCGAACAATAAAGTAGATTTTCTCTCTGTAAAAACTCCCAAACCTACTTTGGACTGACAAGGCAAGTTAACCACCGCTTTAATTAACGCCTTTTTAACAAATTGTAAACGGCTGACCGCTTCACCTTCGATTTGATAATCCCGAGCATTCATGCTTCGGGTAATATCAACAATAAAGGTAAAATTATAAACTGGACGAGACCTGATAACCTCCGGATTTAAAAACAAAATCAGCATAGCCAAAAACGCCAGACTCAGGCAATAAAACCGGTAATCTTTAAGATTTTTTGAAATAAAACTAACATTCATGGCGGATTTATGGCAACCCGCGAGGAAAACCTGGGACTGTCGCCCATAGCTTTGCTTTTTCCTGCGGGACGGGGTCATCTCGCTCCATCGTGATACGATCCATTTCCGGCAACAAACGCACAGCCACTTCTAAATTGTATTTTGCATCCCAATAGTGACTGTCCAAAGCCAATGCTTGCCGATATGCTTGCTTGGCCAGTGCCGCCAACGCTGATGCCTCATTAATTTGCAAGGCCTCTGCAAATTCGATGGCTTGTATCAAATACGTGTTGCCAAGATTGTAGCGACTAATAGCTTGCAGCTGTTGTGTGCCCTGATTGATAATCAAACTCAAAGTGGCTTGCGCCTCTTTATAACGCTTTTTGTTTTTAAGATAAATCGCTCTCGCCAATTGCAGCTCCGGCGTTGCATTTTTCATTTGCTTTGGCTCAATATCCCTGCCCTGATTAAGCTGACTGATCAGTTGGTTAATTTGCGCTGTTTTGTAACCTGAATAGGCCGTATAAATTGCACCAGTTAAAGCAATAAAAAACACTATCCAATATGTAAAGTGCTGCATGGTTTTTTTCATACCCTGGCCTCAACAAATTTTAATGCCAATAACAAACCAATAAAAAACCCTGCTAGTTGATAACAAAGTGTTGAGAGTTCCTGTTTTGGTATTTTTTCCAGATAATGCAACGGCATGTTTTCCAGTTGATTAATATCGTTAATGGCTTTTTGTACGGCATCTGGGTTTTCAGCCTGGTACGCTTTATAAGGAATATTCAAGCTTTCAAAAAACAGATTCAGATAACGCTCGGGCATGGCAGCGGCATTATCATCCCTTGGGTCTTCTGGTTTTTCATACAAACCCGGGCTATTCTGACTCCGCATAAATATCCAGTACAAACGAATGTTCATTTGCTTTACCCACCGCCTGATTTTGGCCTCGCTGTCTGGATCAATCACCGCCGCCCCATCAGAAACCAGCAAAATAATGCGCGAACCAGATTGAGAACTCTGGCTCTGAAAAAAAGACAAGGCCATCGCCAGTCCTTTACTTATATTCGTATAAGCCAGCGCAGGTAAGTCAGTAGCAGAAATAGCTGCCAGTACCGCCTGTTTATTTTCTGTCAGTGGCATGAAAAGTAAGGGTGATGTACTGTAACCGGCAACACCAATACGATCATGATCCCGCCCTTTGATAAACTCGGTCAATAAACGTTTTGCAGCTCTGGCTTTTGACTCCTCACTGCCATCAGGCGCTTTACCCGCAAAGGTGTAATCCATGCTTTTACTGCGATCCAGCAATAACACTATATGCGCCCCGTAACCGATTCTTTCACGCTGTTGTTCGCCTCTGTTCAAACCTGCTAGCCCCAGTACCAAACAAACAATTGCCGAAAAAGCGATACACTTGATTAGCACAGAAATCAAGGTCGACAAGCCATCAAACGGCAAAACCTGAACTGCCGGATATGCACTTTCACTAACGCCATTATTCAACAAAGGCAGCAGGGCCAGAACTAATGCAAGCAACATCAATGGATGGTCAACAGCTAGATTCATCGCTGCCCTCGTTCTACCTGCAAACAATGCTGGCAAAATATTTTAATGCGTTCAACATCGGCCTTATCGACTTGTTTAGCTGAACCAAAAAAGTAGCGATTTGAACATTCAAAAAACCACCTGAATTCATTTTCAAGCTGCTGATAATCTGGAAAACGTTGAAAAAAATCCGTCAACCGGTGCTGAAATAAAGGTTTACCATTCAATTGATTTAGCGCCCCGTGCATCATATTCAGCATACTGGCAAACTCACGCTCTGAAAGCTTCCCCAGTTGCCGACAAGGGCGTTTGAAAACCTGATATTTTGGCAAAAAGCTTAACAAGCCGTAAACCCATGCCAGATAGATTGCTGCAAGCATAGCAATGCACAAAAACATAGCAAAACGTATCTGGTTGGCAGTATTATCCAAGAACGGCGCCGGTGTATCGGGGCGCATGTATTCCTTGCCATCCTGTTTCCGAATGGCCAATTCGCGCAGTGGCGCCGCAGTAAAATACCAAGGCGGAACCTGCTTATCAGTCATTTTGCCAAACTGTCTAAATTGCAAGGTAAAACCTGGTAATTCAAGCATTTTAACTTCTAAAGGCGCGTAAAACAGTTGATAAGTCAGGTCAATTTGATAACGAGTTCCCCGGCTGGTTTTAATTTTATTGACAGCAACCTTTTTCAAGTTCAGCCATCGATTTATTTCCCCCTTGCCTGGAAGGCTGCGGTATTGTAAAGCCAATCCGTCCCTGACTTCCACGATAATACGCCGTTTAATTTCATCGCCAATAACATACCCAAATGGACGAGGCGATTGTACCTGAAAAAAGGTAATGGGCTGATGAAATGAACTGGAGCATGCGTTCAGCAGCAAGACAATAAAAAACGATTTAATCAGTATCTTAACTAGTTGCATATTGAAAAAAATATTGGCTGATCAGTTCTGCTTGAAACCCTTGTTCAATAAACAATGGCTCTGCGCCAAAACTTCTGAAACACTTCCGCAACTGCTGCTTTCGATTTAAATATGAGGCATAAATCTTTTCCCGCAAGGAAGGCCGCATCAATAATGTGCGTGTTTTACCCAGCTCTAAATCAGAAAATTTAAGCAAACCCCAAGCGGGCAAATCACTGCTTTCCTGTTTATCCCAAATAACCAATGGCACGACCATATGCTGGTTAAGTCGCCGCATAATTTGCCGAACCATTGCCATCGGCAAATAGAAATCAGACAACAAAAACACCAATGCCGACCTGTCTGGCAAATAATTAGCGGCCTGCAATAAACCATCCGCCCGCCCTGTTAGGCGTGATGATTTAATTCGGGTTGCAATGTCTACCACCCTGCCGTATTGCTGGCTCGCCGGTGATATTAAGAGTTGCGGATCTAGCGTTTGACCACAACCTACAAAACCAAACCGATCTCCTGTCGCATGAGCGGACTCGGCAGCTGAAAATAAACAGTCCACGATGATCTGTTTTTTACTGTATTTTCCGGTAAAACTCATGGAAGCAGACAAATCTGCCAGTAAAAACACATCCAAGCGGGAAAGCTGCCGAAAAACTCTGACCTGATAATGCGAAAATGGATTTAGAAAGCTGGCTCTCAAATCCAGATGCCTTGGATCCGGGAAGGCAATTAAAGGTTTGTGCTGATTAAAAACCAGGCCGTTACCAATAACTTTTCCTGAATGCGCCCCTGGAAAAACATTGTATTGGGCTGGTTTTCGATAATGAAAAATATTGTTTTCCGACATTTCAAGATTGATTGATGACCAGTGCAACAAACAATGACGTAAACAATAAATACACCGGCAAACTGTATTTCAAAGGGCTGTTGATTATAAGATTAACAACCCCCGAATAGTCCTTACTCTGCCGGTTATATAACGACTCTCCCAACAACCAGAGTACTGAATTGCCAACTATTAATGCCACGATACTCAATACACTTGCCTCAGTGAACAAAAATGACTGACTGGATAATAATTCTGCCCGCTCATTGACGTGAATCATATTAGCTATCAAGATACCTAATATTAAAGCCCCTTCATCAAAAGCGACCAGAAAAAAACCATAGGTAAAATAACGCAGACGCTGGCAACTGGTTTTAAACTGGGTACGATAATTGGCTAAATAGATAAACGGAAGACTTAGACAAAAAAGCAATAATCCGATAATACTGATTAATGCCCAGAACTTCACTCCAATCGCTGAATTTAGTGAGCTTGTATAAAAAGTGGCATAAGTAACCCCGCTAAAATGATCAAGCCGTTCGGCAATTATTGCGCTGATAAAACCGACACCAGTCCAGTTTAAATACACTCCCAGCAAATCACTAAACCCACTGGCAGGTGTGATAACTTTAATTAATTGTTGTTTGGTCATGACTTGATATTTTTTATAATAATGAGTTGTTCCACTACGGCGCGGCAATCCTTTCAAGAATATTTGTGATTAGTTCGGGTAGCAGCTGCTCTTTGCGATAGCTATAAACTGGACTTAAAAAAATTCGGTGTCCCATAGTCACGGGAAATACTGCTTGTATATCTTCTGGCAATAAAGATGTCCTGTTTGCCATCCAGGCATTGACCTTGGCCGCTCTGATTAAATAACTAACCCCTCTGGGGCTGGCTCCCGACTGAATTAATTGCTCCATCTCAGTATCACTGAGTCTGATACCGTATTTTTCAGGGTGTTTGCTTGCTTTCCATAAATCAAGAACATATTTTTTCAATGCCGAGCTTGATTGAATAGTCTGTTGAATCTGCATTGCCAATTCATTCAATTCAAAATATGCAATCTTTCCTGGCTCTACTGCGCCAATCAACTTATCAACATCGTGAAAACGGGAATTAAAAGCCAGCTCAGTCAAATGAACATCATCATCCGGCATGTCAATGTTAATTTCCATCATGAAACGATCACGAGCAGCAGCAGGCAATTCAAATGTTTCTTCTTTTTCTATCCGGTTTCTGTCTGCAAAAACCTGTATATGGGGAAACTGATACACTTGATTAAAGGCACTAACACTGCGCTCAGCCATCACTCTGAGCAGCAGAGAATGAACTTGGGGTCTAGCCCGGTTTATCTCATTAAAGAAAAAGGTTGCCAGGTTTTCACCTTGTTTAAGCAGAGGCCCGGGGTCCACCTGCGGCTTGCCTTTATTATCGAGATAAGTGTAATAAATCAAATCGGCAGGCATTAAATCTATCGTTCCCTCGATACGCTGATAAGCTCCTCCAAGTCCCTGCGCTATTGCTCTTAGCAGTGTTGTTTTTCCCACGCCAACACCCCCTTCCAATAACACATGGCCGCGCGCAAAAACCGAGATAATGCAATTTCTTATCGCTTGTTGCTGACCTAAAACAGTCCGGTTGATTTGTTGTTCAAATTGTAAGGCTTGTTCACGCCAATCGCTAAGTTGATTATTCAAAACTATCGTCCAAAAAAACTCCAGCCCAGAAGGAGGACTGGAGTATGAGCCTAATATTAGTCTTTGCTGGAATCAGCTCGGCTGTTTCCAGTTCGGCATAGACAGATTTGTCTAACACCCATGAGGAGGCAAGATTAAACTTGCCAGAGAGGAGATGCTTCAGATCTCATCCACGTCATAAACAAACTCACCCGTTTTATTAAGATGCTCCCAACGCTTTTGATTACGCGCTTCCATCTCTTTAATAGACTGTGATTGTTTATTCAGTTCATTGGGATCATGCTTGGGATCATACTTGCTTCCCGCCACTTGAGCGGGATAACCCGGCTTGGGCTCCCAGCAGTTTCCCGGTTCTTTACAATTTGTTCCATCATAAGCTTGTACTGAAAAAGATATTGTTGCTGCTAATAAGCCACTCATTTTTAAACTATTTTTCATGTTAAATTTCTCCTCGTATCTACTTTAACCATTTCGCCTTTTTTGGATTACCGTTATAAATCGAGCGTATCCAGGCCATAATGCGGAGCATTTCATCAGTATTGAAATTGACATATTGTGGCCCCATCATACCGTTGGCACCGCCAAACAAGAGCTCGAACAAGCCCTGATCCGTTTCGTTACGCGGGTAAGTCCAATAATCATCGGCCAGACCAGGGCCTAATTTACCTTCTGCTTCATGACCATGACAGCCCGAGCACCCAGTCATATAAAGACTTTCACCCTCTTTGATGGCTTCTTTATCCGTGTTATACGGGTTTTTTCCTGTCTTCATAAATTCTTTAAAAGCTTCAGTGTCACCTCCTTTTTTGGCAAAACTCAAATCTAGCTCAGCGCCAGTCAATGCGTGTCTTAAAGTAATATCGGCATAGGTGGTCGTTGAGCATAAAACGCTTGCCACCAGTGCACTACCTAATAATTGTTTAAATTTCATTACTTATCCTGTTTTAATTTTCTGATAACAGTGGAATTCCTTCTTGTTCCAGAATTTCTTCGATTTCTGATTTTTTCTGTTCAATAAATTGATCAAGCTGTTTTAACAACCGCCCATCCTCTTTGCGAACTGCCATTGAGGTACTATAGTGATGCCCAACTTTTTGCCCATCTGCCCGAGTGTTATTATCAGGTATCACTATCATACGCAGGGGTGTTGATGAAGCTTTTACATAACGTGCAGCCGCAGGGCCCCACATTACTGCAACTTCTGCTTTGCCACTGGCAACATCATTCACCAGCTTGCTGTTTTCATATTTTACATACTGGTTCCGGCGAGACTTGAAACCCACCAGCTCCTTGTTGTAATTAAACATATCGCTGTATCGACCGATCGCACGGATCATTACTTCCGCAGGTGTACCCGGTATGAATCCTATACGACGAACAGAACGTAAAATCTCGCTGTCCCAGTTTTCAAGATCCAGATTATCCTGTTCCCGTGAAATGAAGACATACCCAGACCGGTAGTACGGCTTGGTTGTCAGCACTCGGGGATCACCAGCATCAACTCCAATCACAACATCGCACTCACCTTTATCCAGAAAATCGCGGATGAAGTAACGGGGATCTTTCCAGTAAATATATTTAACTTTACGATTGAGATACTGTCCCAATAATTCGGCCAGTTTGTTTTCAAAACCTTCACCTTGATTATTGGAATATGGCATTTCGTTTTCTGCCGCACAAACTCGAATCGGTTTATCCTGAGCACTAACCCTTGCTCTTTCAGTTGATGTTGCAGCACACCCTGAAACAATTACCAGCCCAATTAGGCAAACTATTTTTATCTTCATTTTCTTTTTTTAATCGGATAGGGGATACCGCTGAAAACAACGCTCATTTTCAGCGGTAACTAATCGTTATTTACAGAGCGAAAACCATGACACCACCACCCATTTGGGTATAGTGCGCCAACTCTTTAAATGCCCCTACTGCACCAAGACCGGCAGTTGGATCTTGGAGATCAAAAACCAGCCCCACACCTGGCCAACCGCCTACGCCATAATAAATAGCAACATACTGCTTACCATTATGTTTGTAGGTAATTGGATGCCCTATAACACCGGAAGGCAATTTAAACTTCCAAAGTTCTTCACCATTTTTGGAGTTAAGTGCTTTTATGTAGCCATCCAAAGTGCCATAGAAAACCAAATCACCTGCTGTCGCCATCGTACCGCCCCAAACAGCAAATTTTTCTTGTACTTCCCACTCAAACTCACCAGTGACAGAGTTCATCGCTTTAACCTGACCTAATGTGCCTTTTGGTCCAGGATACATATTCAATGTTGCGCCAACAAAAAACTGGCCGGCACGGTAAGGAAGCATGAACGGCTCCCAATCCATACAAATATGATTGGTTCCCATAAAGAATAATTTTTTGTTAGGATCGTAAGATTCAATACCCTGATTGTGGTAACCCATTGCTGAAGGACAAATCCCTTTTGCCTCATGATCCATATGTGTTGAATATTCCGGATCGCGAATTGGAAGGCCAGTTTTTAAATCGACTTTTTTAACCCAATTTACGGTATCATCAATTTTGAATGCATTAACCAAATCACCGGTTTCACGGTTCAATGTATATACCAATCCATTACGATCAGGATGTGTTAACAGCTTAGTTATTTTGCCGTTGACTTCCTGTTCAGAAAGCCCCATATAATTGACTCCGGCATAGTCCCATTCATCATGCGGTGTTTTTTGATAACCGAATTTTGCCTCACCGCTATTGACATCTCTGCCCCAGATTGTCATCGTCCATTTATTGTCGCCTGGACGCATGGTTTCATTCCAGGGTGCCGGGTTCCCCGATCCGTAATAAATCATTTCCAATTCGGGATCATAAGCATACCAACCCCAATTAGTTCCACCGCCAATCTTCCAGGCATCGCCCTCCCAGGTTTTCAATCCAAGACCAAATTGACCATAGTGCGGATTGTGTCGGTTAAAATCAGAAGCTAACTTGAGGTCTTTGTCCGGCCCTGTGGCATAAACACGCCATCTCTGCTTTCCATCTTTGATGCTATAAGCGGTGGCATATCCACGTACCCCAAGCTCAGCACCTGCGCTGCCAACAATTACCATATCCTTGACAACAAACGGCGCTGATGTCAATGTCGAACCCATTGCAATGTCAGAGTTCTCCATTTTCCATCGTAACTTTCCGGTTTTAGCATCTATTGCAACAACATGACCATCCAGCTGATCAAGCAAAATTGTTGCTGGGTAATCTTTTGTTCCAGGCGCATAAGCCAACCCCCTGTTAACTACATCACAGCAGGCAACGGCGCGTGCGGCAGGGTTTTGTTTGGGTTTATACTGCCATAGAATTTTATCTGGATTGTCCAGATCAAGAGCAAAAACATTATTTGGGAACGGTGAATGAATATACATCACCCCATCAACAACTAACGGACCTCCCTCATGACCATTCAAAACTCCTGTTGAAAAGGACCACACCGGTTTTAGATTATGTACATTTTGGATGTTGATTTGATACATCTCACTAAAATGGGTGGCACTGTAATCCTTCGTTTGCATAACCCAGTTAGTATTCTGCTTAGAGAGCGAATCAAGCTCTTTATTGGCATTTGCCTGTTGTGACACCGAAATAACGGCACTGGAAACCAACACGGTAGTTCCCAGTTTTCGAGCAAATTTTAAAATTTGCATGTTTCCTCCTGATTGACTTTAGTTCTTTTGATTAAAAAAAGCATCTGCCAGACACAGTTAAATGTTTGTTTAACCTGAACCCGTGATTTCAATGCGGATAGCAGGGGGCAAGATATTGGTTTAGCACGGGATTTGAAAAAATCTTAGCTTCACCCTTAGGTTAAGCGAGCATTTTTTCAACCCATGATGAATCAAAAGCTTGTCACCTGTGCCGTAGTGAAGTCACGGGTTCAGGTTTAAAACGAGCCGCCTGATCAAGCCAACTTCATTCCGGCAAATGCTTTGATACATTCTAGTTTTTTGACTACGGCTTTAATACGGAATAAATAACCAAACCAGTCAGGAAAAAACCACTCAGGAGTCTATGAAAAATTCCTGATATAAAATAATTGCTACAAAAAGGAAAAGCTCCTATTTCTTTTAACAACAAAGTTATTCATCATGCCCATTTTTTTCTTTGTTGATCATGTCAAAAATCAGTGTATTACTTGTAGATGACCATGCGGTAGTTAGAGAAGGTTATAAGTCTTATCTATCTTTCTCGGAAAAAATTGGTGAAATTATTGAGGCAGACTGCGGAGAAACAGCTTGCCAACGTTACATACAACAACCTGTCGATGTTGTAGTAATGGACTTATCAATGCCTGGAATGGGGGGACTGGAATGTATTCGGCGACTAATTACCCGAGACCCTCAATGCAAAATATTGGTATTCAGCATTCACAATGAACTTGTCTATGCGACGCGGGCTATTAAGTCGGGAGCAAAAGGTTTTATCAGCAAAAGCAGTGTACCTGAAACTTTAGTAACCGCTGTTTGTTCAATCGCTAAAGGAGAATATTATATTGATGCGAATATGGCGCAGCAACTTGCTGTCAACATGATTACTGAACAAGACGATGAATATAAAATAAAACTGCTTTCACCGCGTGAATTCGATGTTTTTTGTTTACTGGCCAATGGCAACAGTCCTCGTGAAGTAGCAGCCAAACTGCATTTAAGCTATAAAACCGTATGTAACCACAGCACAGCCATCAAAGAAAAACTTGCGGCCAAAACAGTTGCCGAATTTACACTGCTGGCTAACCGTCAAGGGTTAATACATTCTGACACCTGAATCCGTGATTGCAATACGGATCACAGGTGGTAAAATAAATAAGGGCGATCGTTATGCCGAATCTTTCTTGGCAACTATCTCCTCATGGCTTGTTTTTTCAATAGACCCTTCACAGCCTGACATTTTTCAGGATTACTTACAAATTGCCCAAAAGCACGACTTCCTTCAGCGACATTAATTTTCTTGATCTCTTTACCTGTCTGACTGTCAAATACACTTATATTCGCATCCATCCAGTTCAATACAAATAATCGCCGATTTTTTTCATCGACAGCAATGTTTTCGGGATAGGCTCCGGTAGCGATGCTTTTAATAACCTTATGAGAGCGGGAGTCCAGCACAGTAACCGTATTCTCCAGTTGGTTGCTCACATAAACTTTTTGCTGTTTTCTGTCTATTGCGACACCATAAGGCATACGCCCGACCTTTATACGCTTTATTTCTGTGAAATCTGATAAATCAACAATACTTAGCGTGTTTTCCTGAGAATTCGCGATATAGGCAAACTGCTCATCTAAAGCAAGTGCAAAAGGCGCCGCTCCAACAGTTATTTTTTTTATGACTTTAAGCCGATTACTGTCAATCACAAAAACATCATTACTTTCCCTGTTTAATACCCAGACCTGGGATTCACAAGCGTCAGTCGCTATTCCTGCCGGTGATTTTCCAACTATAATTTTTTTTATTACTCGCCCCGTACTGGGCTGAATCACCCCCACTATGCCGGCATCCCAATCGGAATAAAAAAGCAGCTTGTTGGCAAAAACAACACCAAAAGGGCTACCTCCAACACTGAGGTGCTCCAAAGGAATGAGTTTTTCAGTATCAAAAAAGCTGACCATGCCCTGCTCTGGATAAGTAACAGCAATCCATGGCTTATCACCATGTATGGCAATGCCCGCAGGACCTTCCAGTGCGGGCATTTTTGTCTTGAAACTTAACGTATCACGATCAAATACACTAACAGTATCTCCTTGTTGCTGGTTTATAAACAAATAGGAACTGCTGATAGCGCTATTGCAATACATCAACAAGATCAACACTAAACGGAACATGCTATTCCAAGGTCTCTTTCAAACCCTTCAAACCATTTTGAATAAAACCTTTCATGGCTTTCACTGCGGCTTCATCGTTCAGTTTTTCTGAAGGAGTGTTTCCAGTATCACCCCGATAAAACCGGCTTTTCCATTTAACCTTGGTTTTATCTCCCTCCTCTATCAATTGTATAGAAGTTGTATAGGAACTCACTGGAAAAGCTTCGGTATTTTCAGTTTTCAAACGATAACTGTATTCATGATCGGCATCGCTATAATAATCCAGACTTTCTTTAATCTCCCCATTTGATAATGTCAGAATACGCTCGCCATCTGATTTATTTTGGCCATCTCCGGTACTTGCTTGCACATCAGGATGCCAGTCTGAAATTTTGTCAAAATTCTTTATCGCCACCCAGACTTTGTCAATTGGCGCATTAATAATAATACTTTCATCGGCCTTTTGGGGAGTGGGTCCATGAGCATTAACTCCCAGAGAAACAAGGAACAACATTAAGAAAAATAGTCTGTTTGGTTTCATGATAATCCCGTGTAAAAATCCAGCATTATCAAACATAAAACCAAAAATGTAACGGGAATGCTTCTTGCGAATACGCGGGAATTTTTCCCGGTTTCATTTCATGCAGTCAATTCAAGATGTTATCCCTGGATTTAGTGCAGTAAAAACCTAGCAAACAACTATTATTGAGGACCAGGCAACGCCCTCTGCTCAACCAAAGTCAGTACAAAGCCATTAGCTTCTTCAATTGATTTTTCCATAGCCCTGATAAGCTGGGCAATATCCAGACTGATTTCAAGAAATTCATGTTGCAATGCCGCAATGGCCTGCGCATTCAGATTATGTTTTAAAAACAGCACCTGATCTTTAAAAGCGGCTAAAACTGGCTGAATTTTGTCTTCGGCCTGGCGCATGGTTTTTATTAATCGGCTATATCGTTGCCGTGATGATTTTAATTTGGTGCGACTTTGTGCGCGTAAGGAACGATTTGTGTATTGTTCCAGTTCTGCTTCCCATTCTATAAACAATGCCTCAGAAACTTCTTCAATCGATAAAATTCTGTCTCTGACTGTATTGGCTTTGGCCTGACTGAGATCTAACTGATGCTTAAGAATTTTATAGCGAACGTCCAGCCCACCTGCTTCGACCTGCATTAAATCTCTGAAACGTTCCAATGCATCTTCGAACTGGACTTTGGTTTCTTCCAGACTTTCACAGGCTTCTTCAACCCGGCAAACAACAATGTCTCGTTTGTGATGACCGACGGATTCTTTTGCCCGGTAATAAAGATGCCGACATTTCCTTAAGAAATATCCGAGCAATAAATCCAGGGTTTGCTTCGCCATTTCTTCTTGAACACTATGGGTGGAATTTTGTTGTTTTTTGGATTCTGCCATTTATTTTACTAACCAGGAGCTAAATGTATCAATATACTCATGGTTTATAACCTTGATCTGAGAGTTAAGCTTGTTAGCATACTGGGTAAAGGCTTTATCGACAATACCCATTTGCATTAATTCCTCAATTGAACAGTAATTGGGAATTAAAGCTGATTTTACCAAAACCAGATCAGTCACCGATAGCTGTTCCGCAAGCCATGCCGCCAGGCTATCTGAGGTAATATCCCAGCTTGCTGGAATCCCTGCCTTATTCAACATTTCCAGCTCCGGCATCCAGACAACAGGTTTTTCTGCGTCAAGTAACGTATTAATTTTTAAGAATGAACTTGCCAATGCCAACTTTGGCTGAATACCTTGGAAAAGCAAAGCCATCTGCCGCATTGCCAGAAGCGCCATTTGATGGGCATACTGATCCTGAAAACCCCATTGTTTTTGAGCAATGCGCACCTGATCAGCAAAACCACCGCCGCCGGGGACAATAACAATCCTGGGTTGCTTGTGTTGTGCAATCCTATCCAGCCAAGTTTTTAACGAAGGTGATTTTGCTAAACTCCCTCCCAGCTTGACCACCCAGATTTGTGACACAAACTACCCCTTCATCTGATTGATTACCTCAATAAGGGCGGCGGCCTTGTCAAAGCTCTCCTGATACTCTTCCTCTAATACTGAGTCCTGAACAATACCGCCGCCAGCAGAAAAATAAATTTTGTTTTGGTGATAGGTCATGGTACGAA
The DNA here is from genome assembly GCA_026989395.1 of Methylomonas sp. GTDB lineage: Bacteria > Pseudomonadota > Gammaproteobacteria > Methylococcales > Methylomonadaceae > JALSJK01. The sequence continues at coordinate 28,739 of JALSJK010000116.1, read as the reverse complement.
TGGCAATATTGGTATCCATATTGCCATCAAAACCAATATAACCGATCGAACCACAATAAACACCGCGTCGATCTGGTTCTAGTTCTTCAATAATTTCCATAGCCCTGATTTTCGGCGCACCAGTTATGGAACCACCGGGAAAACAGCTTCTGAGTATATCCAGAGCGTGTCTTCCTTTCTCCAGCACGCCTATAACCGTACTGACCAAATGGTGGACTGTGGCATAACTTTCGACTGCGAACAATCTCGGTACTTTGACTGATCCTACTTTACAGGTTTTGCTTAAATCATTACGCAATAAATCAACAATCATGACATTTTCTGCTCGATCTTTTTCACTTTGCTGAAGCTGATCAATCTGGCGCTGGTTCTCAGCCGGATCTTTTTTACGAGGCCGCGTCCCTTTGATTGGCCGGGTTTCAACAAAATCTCCAGTCACTTGCAAAAAGCGTTCGGGTGAAGAACTCAAAACTTGTACACCTGGAATATTAAGATAACTTCCGAAAGGCGCTGCATTTAGTTCCCTTAATTTCAAGTAAGCTTGCCAGGGGCTGCCTGAACATTGCACACTGAATCGCTGAGACAAATTGACTTGATAACAATCACCTTCCCGCAAATAATATTTGACCTTGGAAAAGGCTTGTGCATAGGTTTCCCTGCTCATATTCGACGTTACATCGGCCAACACTTTAAAACTATCTGTTTCTGGCGGGTTTTGTATAGTACTAAATTGCTCTTGCAACTTGGACCAATCAAGATCGGAATGCTCCTGTCCAACCAACCAGGTTTGTTTTAATTTATGATCAACAATAACTGCCCAGCGGTATATGCCTACCGCCATTTCAGGGATTTTTTCTGAAAATTTGGCAATCTTTGGTAACTGTTCCAATCGACGCGCCAAATCATAAGAAAAATAACCTATCGCACCTCCATTGAAGGGCAAGCCCTTTATTCCTGGCTGATTTTCTCCTAGTTGCTGTTTGAGCAAAAAAAACGGATCTTCGGTCGACTGATTGACTAAACCATTCTGACTAATTTCTGTTATTTCTCCCTTTGTTAGCAGAGTACAAAAAGGATCAGCCGCTAAGATATCAAAACGACCATGCTGACTTTTAGGCGCGCCACTGTCGAGAAAAACAGACCAAGGCTTGCCTGCTAAAGGAGCAAATAGTTTTGCACTATCTGTAAAATAAGGTAGCTTGATTGGCTTGATATTTGACGACGACATTCAGTTAGTTTAATGACATCCTTGCCAGATCGCCAACTGCAACAGCAGGGGCGCAATCGGCAACACTCATTCCAGATTCGAATGAAGATGATTTAAACAAGTCCTCAAAATCAATATAGGGATAATCCAAACGACTTGCCAACTCTTTGACTAAAAACCTGCCAATGCCGGCACCGACAAAACAGGACTTAGAATCCATAAAACCTCTTGAAAGCTGTCTCTCGCAGGCTTGTTGAAGCCTGGCCAATTGTTTAGACCGAAGGTTTTTGGCTAACCGCAACCATTGTTCATGCGTATTATCCTGATAATCACAGCCGATCATGCGAGCCAGCCTTCTGCCACTGCCCACCTCGGTTTTTTCTCCATTATCTGCCGCTGCCATCTGATCATGTGATTCATTCAACTCACCAGTCAATCGGTACACGTCTGCCATTGTGGCAAAATATTCTGCCATCAAACCAACTCTGTGCCCATTAAATTCCACCTCCTGCGAAACTGACATCACAGGCGTTCGAACGATTCCAGTATAAACCATTTCCTCAAATGCCAGTCGTTCGAAATCACTGGCTCCACGCATTTTAACTGTTACATCGTGACAAACAATAATGTCTGTGGTGGTACTGCCAATATCGACAAATAGTCCGGTTTTGACTTTCTTTGCCACAATGGTGGCACTCGCCAACCAGTTTGCTGAGGCAATATCATTCGTAACATCTGGCGAAAGTTGTTCTGGACTGATAAAACCTTTGCTTCCAGCAAACAAAGTGATGTTTTCATGGCCTAATCGACCAACAATATAATCAACAATGGCGGTAACTCCCTGCTCTCTGCTGGAAAACAAATCCACCAACTCACCAGTCATGGTTACAGCATGCAAAAAAGTCTTTTTAGGAAAAGATTCCATGACTGTATCAATTGCCGCACCCAATTCCTCCAAACCTTTCCACAAAGGGCAGGGTTGCTGGATAACGGCTATAATTTTTCCGGATACATCCATCATGGCAACCTTAAGATGAGCACCGCCAATATCCCAACCAATGATTACTTCAAATGTTTTTGACACTTTTTTGAGCGTTATTAGTTAATATAGTGTCTAGCTTGACTGAAAACCGTCAACAAAAGAATCAACATCAGCCGCAGAAAAAGGCCAAAATAATTCTTTCCCTGAATCTTTGTGATATAGAACCGGGATTTTGATGGCGTATTTTTCCTGCCACTTTCCTTGCTCCGCTATATCAACATATTCCAGCTCCTGCTGCTGAATTCTATTAGCGAGAATAACCTCTGCTTCTTCACAAAGATGGCAACCAGAAGTACCAAATAAAATAAACGCCACTGTTAGCTAAGAACTTTTTGCAATTTTTTCGAGATAACCCATAAACAATGCCGATACAACCAATGTTAAATGGGTAATCACATACCACATAATCTTGTCATTATTAGTATGCTCTACGTTCATAAAAATTTTCAACAAATGTATGGACGAAATAGCGACAACCGAAGAAGCCACCTTCAACTTCAATGACCCATAATCATGCTTTCCCAGCCAATCAAGCTTTTCGGTATCCTCAGTGAGGCTCAACTGGGAAACAAAATTTTCATAGCCACTAAACATAACAATAACCAGTAAACTGCCCACCAAAATCAAATCAATCAACGACAAGGCGGTAAGAATAAGCTGCGACTCCTTGATTTCCATAATCTGAGGAAAAACATGAAAGACTTCCTGGAAAAACTTGATGGTCAACATGATCAAAATCAAACTCATACCAAAATAGATAGGCGCCAAAATCCAGCGGCTAGCATATAAGGCCCTTTCCATCATTCTTTCCAGCGAAGAACTGCCGTCTTTTTTATGCATAATTAATGATGCAAATGTGCAGATAACCAACGTTCTGCAACATCCCGGCTCATACCTTTTCGCTTTGCATAGTCTTCCAGCTGATCTTGTGTGATTTTTCCAACATTAAAATAGCGGGATTCCGGATGTGCAAAATACCAGCCACTAACGGCTGCTGTGGGGTACATCGCAAAACTTTCTGTTAGCTCAATACTGGTATTTTCTGTCACATTCAGCAGTTCAAACAATTTACCTTTTTCGGTATGGTCTGGACAAGCGGGATACCCAGGCGCGGGTCTGATTCCTTGATAGACCTCCTCAATAAGTTGATCATTTGGATAATCTTCGTTCTTGGCATATCCCCAATATTCTTTTCTGACTTTTGCATGCATATATTCTGCGAATGCCTCGGCCAAACGATCTGCCAACGCTTTTAACATGATCGAGTTGTAATCATCATGGTCTTTCTCAAATTGCTGTATTTTTTCTTCGATTCCAATACCGGTGGTAACAGCAAACCCCCCGATGTAATCAACTTTTCCGCTATCGACAGGCGCAACAAAATCGGCCAGACAATAATTAGGCTGGCCGGGCGCCTTGACATTCTGCTGTCTTAAATGATGTAGGGTTGCTAATTTTTCCTTAGCTGTCTCATCACGATAAAGAATAATATCATCGCCTTCGCTATTTGCCGGAAAAAAGCCAATCACGGCTCTGGCGGTTAGCCATTTTTCAGAAACAATTTGATCCAGCATTTTTTTTGCATCTGCCAGCAAGACTTTTGCCTGCTCACCAACCACTACGTCATCAAGAATTTTTGGATACTTCCCCGCTAACTCCCAGGTTTGGAAAAAAGGCGTCCAGTCAATATAGTCAACCAATGCCTCTAACGACAAATTATCAATAACCTTGGTTCCCAGAAAGTTTGGCCTTACTGGTTCATGACCATCATAAACAAAACGGTTTTGGCGTGCTTTCTCCAAAGCATGTTGTTTGGTCTTTGCTTTTTTGCCCTTATGACGAACTCTGACCTGTTCATATTCTTCCTGAATTTTTTGGACGAACTCATCTTTTAGTTCCGGAGTGAGTAAATTCCCTGCCACACCCACGCTACGCGAAGCATCAGGCACATAAACTGTCACGCCATGATAGTTCTGATCTATTTTAACAGCGGTATGAGCGCGTGATGTAGTTGCTCCTCCGATCATAACCGGGATATCAAAACCTTGTCGCTCCATTTCCTTTGCGACATGAACCATTTCATCCAAAGAAGGTGTTATGAGACCACTCAAACCGATAATATCAACATTTTCCTCCCTGGCCGTTTGCAAAATTTTCTCGGTTGGCACCATGACCCCCAAATCGACAATATCATAATTGTTACATTGCAAAACAACGGCAACAATATTCTTGCCAATATCGTGAACATCGCCCTTTACCGTGGCCATCAAAATTTTTCCGTTTGCCTCTCTTTCTCCATCTTTTTCAGCATCCATAAAAGGCATCAGGTAGGCCACGGCTTTTTTCATCACCCGCGCCGATTTCACAACCTGGGGCAAAAACATTTTACCTTCGCCAAACAAATCACCGACTACATTCATGCCATCCATTAACGGCCCTTCAATAACATGCAAAGGCTTGTCCGCTTGTTGCCGCGCTTCTTCGGTATCTTCTTCGATAAAATCAGCAATACCTTTAACAAGCGCATGTTCAAGCCGTTTATGAGCAGGCCAACTGCGCCACTCCAGATCTTCCTTTTTTTCTGCTGTTGAACCATCGCCACGATATTTTTCAGCGATATCCAGTAATTTTTCTGTAGCGCCAGGATGACGGTTTAATACCACATCCTCAACTGTATTTCGTAATTCTTCAGGAATATCATCATATATTGCCAACTGCCCTGCATTAACAATTCCCATGTCCATACCCGCTTTAATGGCATGATAAAGAAATACCGCATGAATCGCCTCTCTAACCGGATTATTGCCCCGGAAAGAAAATGAAACATTTGAAACGCCACCGGAAACCAGCGCATAAGGCAAGGTTTTTTTGATTTCCTGGGTTGCCTCGATAAAGTCGACGCCATAATTATTGTGTTCTTCAATACCTGTGGCGATTGCAAAAATATTGGGATCAAAAATGATATCTTCAGGAGGGAATCCTATCTGCTCAGTCAGTATTCGATAAGCACGATGACAAATTTCTATTTTTCTTTCTTTAGTATCGGCCTGGCCTTCCTCATCAAAAGCCATAATGATAGCGGCCGCACCATAACGACGAACCAATTTTGCCTGACGGATAAAATTTTCCTCACCTTCCTTGAGTGAAATTGAGTTAACGACCCCTTTGCCCTGGATACACTTTAATCCCGCCTCAAGAATCTCCCATTTTGAGGAATCAATCATAATGGGGACTTTCGAAATATCAGGTTCTGATGCAATCAGATTTAAAAAACGCACCATCGCTTCCTTGGAATCCAGCATTCCTTCATCCATGTTGATATCGATAATTTGCGCGCCATTCTCAACTTGTTGTCGCGCCACATCCAATGCCGCTTCAAAATCTTCTTCAACAATCAACCGCTTGAATTTGGCTGAGCCAGTAACATTAGTTCTCTCCCCCACATTTACAAACAGTGAGTCAGGACCAATATTCATTGGCTCCAGCCCCGCCAGCCGAGATTGCTTTTCAATTTGAGGAACAACTCGCGGCGGATGTTTTTGAACTGCTTCAATGATTGCCCTAATATGATCTGGAGATGTTCCGCAACATCCACCGATGATATTCAGATAACCATTTTTTGCCCAGTCCTCAAGCTCTTTAGCCATATCTTCGGGAGATTCATCATACTCTCCAAATTCATTAGGCAAGCCTGCATTGGGATGTGCAGAAACGTGGGTATTGGCAATATTCGATAACTCTTCAATATATTGCCGTAATTCTTTTGCTCCCAAAGCACAATTGAAGCCAAAGGAAATAGGTTCGATATGGTTTAAAGAATTCCAGAATGCTTCAGCCGTTTGACCCGACAACGTTCGGCCTGACGCATCCGTAATGGTGCCGGAAATCATTACTGGCAGTTTATAGCCAAGCTCTACAAAATATTGATCAACGGCAAAAATTGCGGCCTTGGCATTGAGCGTATCAAATACTGTCTCAATCAGAATAGTATCAGCGCCACCTTCAATCAAACCACGTACCGCTTCAGTATAAGCAGAGACCAATTCGTCAAAAGAAACATTTCTGAAACCGGGATCATTAACATCCGGTGAAATTGAGGCAGTTCGATTTGTGGGACCAAGAACACCAGCTACAAACCTGGGTTTTTCAGGTGTCTTCTGTGTAAATTCCCGGGCAACTTCTTTAGCCAGCCTGGCAGATTCAACATTAATTTCATAAGCCAGTGACTCCATATTATAATCAGCCATGGCAATAGTCGTTGCGTTAAAAGTATTTGTCTCAACAATATCAACGCCAACATCGAAATAGGCTTTATGGATTGCTTTAATAATCTCTGGCTGGGTTAAGGAAAGCAGATCATTATTACCTTTTAAATCGGATTGCCAATCAGCAAAACGCTGGCCCCGATAATCCTTTTCTTCCAGTTTGTAGCTTTGGATCATAGTGCCCATTGCCCCGTCCAGAAACAGGATTCGCTTTGAAAGCTGCTGCTTAAACAAGTCGTTGCTATTCATAAATTTCTGTCAATATTATTTGGTCGTGATTAAACGATAACGCCATAACCTCACACGAGTTAAAAATAGGTATTCTTGAACAAGGAAGGAATATTAAAACAGAGAGCAAATTGGAAATACTGCTAACTGATTTTCCTGATGATTTTTAGATCGATTTATTCATTTCAAGTCAATTACACTAGTATAAATACTAAAATGAATTAAAGTACATTTTTGCTGGACCTGAGTTCTAATTTCTCAAATGTAAATTTTTTCAATTCTTCTTGCTGATCTTCTACCACTAAATTGCCAAACAAAAAAGCCCAAGCAAAGCTTGGGCTTTTTATTAAATCTAAATTTAAAAAGTCTACTGCTGGCTTGTTTTAAAACTTCGCCCAATATCGATAAACATTTCCTTGATGCCGCCAAAAATATTTTTTAATGTCAATTTTTCTTTAAGTACAAACATAGTTCGGACAAAACCAGCCCCAACAACTCCCAAAAATGGAGGAAGAATTTCAACTAGTAAGAACAGAAAAAAAGCACGAACACCACCTGAACTTTGTGAATTAATTGGCCCAGTACGATTATATAGCTCACCCGCATAGGCCGGGTCTTTATCTACTGAGGCCGACATCATTGTTTCAGCCAATGTTGCGTTAAGTTTTACCACTGCAAATTGCACCACAAAAAATACAACACATCCTATAACCACCCAAAGAAGCGCATTATCTTTCTGCGCCTTGACTGCTGCCTGATACATCCAGATAGCAACTAAAACTATAAATACACCACCAATCATTTTTTTATCCCATTTTTATTAAAATTCAAAAACATGATCAAAACCTTACTTGATCATACTGCGTTTATTTATTCCTCACAATGTAAAGAGCTTAATTTATTATTGTTATATCCATAAATGCGGACCTAATTATCAACATGTTTAACAAAAATATCAACCATAGATAGATTTAGAATCAATTTGACAGAAACTCATTCAACATGCAATCCGCATATAAGCATCTTAGAAATTGTTAATTTTTTAACTGACAATACATTCAATAAACCTACTTGTTTTCGTCGCCCAAAATTTTAATTTAGCCAGCCTAACCACCAAACAACAATCAAGTTTTTTTAATTTAATATCAACCTGTTACAGCACACCCCCTTACCCTCAGAGCACCCCCAAAACCCACATGATTTTGCTCAAAAATCATCTCGCCTAGACAATCAAAATGCATACCCTCACCAGCCCAAAGGTTAATAATTCTTGACTTTAACTCAGCTTCAAGTACCATGTGACTCTCAAATGCTGACACGTCAGTATCTTTACAATAAATATTAACTTTATTAAGGTAGGAATATCATGGGAGCAATTTTAGATATCACAGAAATGCTTAAAGAACCTGCAGGTATGGTAGGCGCAGTCGTTGTTATTGCAGCTGGCTACTTCCTGGTAAAATGGGTATTCTCTGAGCCAGACGACGAAGAGTAAGCTAAAGCATATTCTTACAGTCCCAAAGGCCACCCTTTTAAAATTACCATTTTAAAAGGGTGGCCTTTTTTGTGCCTGAAATTATCCTCCTCCTCGTTCAATTCATCTCTACTCCCCATCTCTTCAACCTAAAATAATTTAGTTCGTACGGCACACCCCATTCATATATAATTCCTTTCATTTTATAATGTTTTTCATTGTCAAAATGTAATGGTGAAATATCTCAACTATCTCATTCTAAAAAGCTTATCCAAACAAGCTCCAACCACTGGAATTGGCCTGCTCCGAATATTCTATGGACTGCTTACCTTCATGGAAATATTGTTTCTTCTATATTTCAATCACCTGATTTTTGATCCCACCCCCTTTTTCGATGTGGAATACCCCATGATTCCATTTTTTTTGTGTCTATGGGGAATCACAGCAGCTTTTCTAACAATTGGCTATCGAACTCAATTTGCAGCCATCAGCAACTATATTTTCTGGTTGATTTTCGTCAATTTCACTTCCATGCAGCGCGACTTTGACGGGGGATTTGACACCTTTATGATCGGTGTGGGTTTTTTTCTGCTTTTCTTACCTCTTGATCGCTCGTTTTCTCTTGATAACTTAAGAAAAAAATTGTCCGTTAATTTCTTTTCATTAAAACCAAGTCTGCCAAATACAACAACAATTCTCGCCTATCAAATCCCTGTTTTGGTTTGCCTGGGTTATTTATATTTCGATTCAGCTATCCATAAATTATTTGCAGAACATTGGAGAAATGGATTAGGAGCTTGGCTTCCATCTTCAATGCCTTATTACATTTCTGCAGTCGACATGACACCGCTTTTGAATATTGAATGGCTCCAAAAATTCATTGGTTATTTAATTTTAGTTTTTCAATTCTCTTTCATTTTCCTTTTTACTAAACGATATTTCAGACCAATATTGCTTGTAATAGGTATCGCGCTCCACCTGGGAATTACTATTTCATTCAATATTTATCCATTTGGGTTAGGAATGCTCTTTTTTTACTTCTTGATGGTGCCATTTAATTTTTGGGAAACACTCAAACGAGCCTCCACTTTCCCTACTTCTCAGCTAACCGTGTTTTACGACGAACAATGCCCTTTATGCAATAAAACCGTCATTATTATTAATCATTTTGATATCCTCAAAGCCATTGAGTTTAAAGGATTACAAACTTATGCAGCGAACACCCCCGCCCTAAACGGAATAAATCAGGAAATTCTTCTCAGCGACCTATACGCTTTGGACAAACAAAACAAACTTTTTTCTGGCCTGGATACCTACATTCAGATTCTACTTAAAATGCGTTATCCAGCTTTAATTGGCCACTTGCTTAAAGCACCAGGAATCAATCGAATTGCATCTTATCTTTATCGAAAAATCGCTGATAATCGTGTGCGGCAACCTTGCAATGAACTATGTGTATCCGACAATAAAGCTTCTCGGAATATTTCGACATGGCATGATTATTTATTCGATAATTATGCAAAATCTTTCCCTAAGAAGTTTTCCAGACAATTCAGCAAAATTCTTATTATCATCACTCTTCTACAATTGAACTGCACCATCCATTATGGCCTTCTCTATAGACTAGGAATTGATCTAAGAAATTCTACAATATTGAGTCCATTAAATGGCGCGAGTAATGCATTACTTATGCTCTCTCATACCTTTATTGGCATCACTCCACATGCCCTTTATTTACACGATCATTTTGAAGGTTATGATGATATTCTAGCAATTACTTATTTGGATGAAAAAGGCATTGAAAAGTGGCTTCCTTTCATCAATGAGCAAGGAAGAATGTTAGCCCCCAACTGGGGACGCGTTCACTCCATGTGGGCCAATATTGCTGTCACTCCAACGATAAATACGCCACGTCTTGAAAAATTCATTATGAAGGTCACTGCTTTCTGGGGAACCAAACTGAATTTAAATTTGAATAAAACCCAATTTATTATTAAAAGAAAGAAAATTATAATGCCAAGTCAATGGCAAAAAGATTTAAGAAAAAAAAATCTACAGGGAAAATGGCAAAATGTCGGAATCGCAACCTGGAAAAATCATCAAATAGAAATTCAATGGCAACTAGATCCTGCTATCTTTTCAATCTCCAGCAATTCTTATAAGCACCATTCATCCCATAAACAAGAAACACCTTGAAAAACACAAGGGTAGAAAACTAAGATCCTTATTTGGGTAATATTCAAATTCAGCGTAAAGCTATTCAACACGGCTTTTAATTGGAAAATTAGCCCAACAATTTTAACAAGACCTGAAATTTATTATTGCATCATAAATAGAGTCATGATATAAATTATCTACCCTTGCTTTGAGGGTTTGTAAAAAAATAAAATTCTTTAGGAGGATATATAATGAAAAAAATCGTAACTTTATTAGCTGCGACTCTTATGGTAGTAGGTTTGACTGGCTGCATGGATGATCCTGATGGATCACAACAAAGAGTTTCAAGCTCTATATCTCAAATTAAATAAGGTATAGGCTTTATATAACCCAGCTAATTCGTTAGCTGGGTTATTGTAAACTCACCGCCCAACATCCAGCCTGACTCTGAAAAAAATCTCTCCAGTAAGCTATCATCTAATTAAACACACCTTCCTGCAACTTAACGATCCGGACGCTTCACCTCAAGCACTTTTGCACATTTTTTTGCAACTTCACTCCATTCACAAGAAATATTAAGCCTCGCCAAAGCAGCAGTTGGCAGAAGCTTGCCGTCTTCGGGGATTATAATTTTTTTTGCTGACAAAAAAATCAGCAATTCTTCGAACTCTGGATTATGGCCAACCATTAGCACCCTGACAGCATTGTCCGGCAATTCAATTAGGACGTTCAACAGGCTTTCAATATCAGACTCATAAAGCCGCTTTTCATGTTGTATGACTTGCGCATCCACACCCATTGCCTCAGATGTAATTTCTGCTGTAGAAATTGCCCTTTCTGCCGGAGAACTGATAATGAGGTCCGGGATTAAATTCTGCTTATAAAGCCACTTTCCCACTTGTCTGGCAGCACGTATACCTCTTTTTTTTAATGGCCGAGAAAAATCATCAACATCTACCTTCCAATTTGACTTCCCATGCCTTAATAATAGCAATTCCCGATTCATTGTCATTTAGATCTCAGTTTGAACTTTAAAGTTTAAGGTCAGATTTTAACTATAAAAATGCAAGGCGCTTTTAACGCCCCAAATAACAAACAAGGTTATTTGTCACCATCCATTTCCGTCAAAGCCAAATATTTATGCTCAAAATCCTTTCTTTCTAGCGCCTTGCTGAAATAATAACCTTGATAATTCCAGCATTTTCTGGATTTAAGGAAAGTTAATTGTTCCTTTGTCTCCACTCCTTCAGCAATGATTTCAAATCCCAACCGTTCCGCCATGACAATGATAGTTTCAATTATGACCTGCGCGTTTTCATCTTCACTGCAAATATCATCGACAAAAGACTTATCTATTTTTAATTGATCAACAGGAAAACGCTTTAAATAAGCTAATGAAGAAAACCCAGTGCCAAAATCATCAATTGAAAAATGCACCCCTAGTCTTTTCAGAGCAGCCATCTTTTTTATCACTTCATCTCCCTGACTAACCATAATTCCCTCGGTGATTTCCAGCGTCAACTTCTTTGGGTCGATGCGCGTCGCTGCAACTACATGCTTCACTGTTTCGACAAAATCCGCTTGCCTGAATTGAGCGGGACTGACATTCACTGAAATATGCCTGAACCCTTGAAGGTGCTGCCATGCTTTTATTTGCTCACAAGCAGTATGCAACACCCATTCACCAATAGGAAGTATAAGCCCCGTCTCTTCAGCAATGGGAATAAAATCTGCTGGTGAAATCATGCCATGTTTTTTATGCTGCCAACGTAGCAATGCCTCTGCCCCAAATAACTCATTGTGCTGATTAAACTGGGGCTGATAAAAAAGATGTAATTCATCGCGCTCAAGCGCATAGCGCAATTCTTTTTCCAAATTAAGCCGCTTATCCGCGACATCCTGCATTTCCGGGAGAAAAAACTTCACCTTATCGCGGCCACTTTCTTTCGCCTTGTACATGGCAGTATCAGCCTGCATTAGCAAAGTGTCAGGATCACTTTCTTCACCCGTTATAATCACAATACCGGCACTCAGAGAGGTAAATAAAACATGCTCCATCACATGAAACTCTTCTGCGATCGTGGCCTGTAATTTTTCCGCGACAGTACGCGCTTCCAGTATGGCCGCATCATGCTCAGGAACAATATCTGTAATGACCACAACAAACTCATCACCACCCAATCGCGCGACTGTATCTTCCGCCCTGACGATACGGCTAAATCGTTTTGCGATTTCAATTAGCAATGCATCACCCACTGGATGGCCGAGCGAATCGTTGATATTTTTGAACCGATCAAAGTCAATGTACATTAATGCGCTATAACGATTATTACGTTTATCGCTTGCAATTATTTGTTTTAGTCTGTCGATCAATAATAAGCGATTTGGCAATTTGGTCAGACCGTCGTGGTATGCCAAATACTGAGCCTGAGCCTCTGCTTGCTTTCTGGAAATACATAAACTTAATGTGTCAGCAACACGCTTAAGAAAATTGGCCTCATAATCTTTTTGCTGATGCTCCTGTGCAACAAATAACACAATAACGCCCAAAACTTTTTCGCCGTCCAAAATCGGAACATTAAAATGACCTTGCGGAGCCATGTTTTTACATCTTTCAGAAGATTTATTTTCGGAATAATTAATAAACTGAAGCTGCTGTTCTGCCGCCGCTTTGCCGCAAAAACACTTTCCAAAAGAGACTTTAGTACAACTTTCAACCAGCTCCATTGGCAAATTGTGATTGGCAATTAATTTTAAAACCCACCCTTCACCATTATTTTCGTTTAGAAAAATACCGCAATGCGGCAAAATATTTAGCCAGTCTACAGATACCAGCTCTTCAGCGGCATGCTGTAAAAATAATTCCAATGGTTCAAATGATAATTGCAGCAACTTGCTTAACACCTTCTCTTCGCCAACCGTTCTGCGAATATGCTCTTCTTGCAGCTTGATTTCGGTGATATCCCTGAAATGAGAAACATAATGAGAAATCTGGCCTTTTTTATCCTTTACAACTGAAATACTTAGCCATTCCGGAAAAATATCGCCACTTTTCTTTTTATTATAAATTTCTCCCTGCCAATAACCATATAAATTCAAATCCCGCCACATCTGCTTATAGAAGTCCTGATCATGCAGTCCAGACTTAAATAAACTTGGCTTCTGGCCATAAACCTCATCCAGACTAAACCCAGTTAAATCTCGAAAGCGCTCATTAACCCTAACAATATTAGTTTCATGATCAGTGATCATAATGGCTTCGTGCGCTTCAAACGCAACTGCAGAAATACGCAACTCAACTTCAGCTGCTTTCATTGCCGTAACATCACGAATTGATATGACTGCACCAAAGGTTTCACCTTGATCATCAATAATTCTTTCGGCATTAACGATTGCAGAAATCGGCTGCCCCAATTTGGGCCTAATTAATATCTCGACATTCTTAACATCTTCTCCACGTAATGTTTTTATTAGCGGATTATCTTTTGGCTCAGAAATTTCTTTATTTTCAGCATCATAAAAACGACAATAGTTTTGCCACGAATTGATTTCCGGAAAATCCGTGGTGAATCCAAACATCTTGCGTGCCGTGCGATTCAATAACTTTATATTTCCATATTTGTCACAAGCAGCGACTGCATCAGTAATATTATCCAAAACAGATTCAAGAAATGCACTTTGTTGTTTTTGAATATGCTCAACCTTATTCCGCTGGGCATTTTCTTTTGTTAATCGGGTATTAGCTGAACGCAAGGATTGCTCTGAGCTGCGTAGTCGAAGCATATAGCTCATAATAATCAGCAAAAGGATTAAAGAAATCAAAAAAATACCGAGCTTATAGTATTTTTCCAACTCCTGTTTACTCTTGAAATCTGCTAAATACGTTTCTCTAATGTTATCAATATGTTTTGCAATTATTTGGGTACTATTGAAAATAGAATTTAGCGCAATATCCGATGTGTTTTTTTTGCCCTGAAGGTATATTTCTGCATCTATTTGCGGGGAAATTTGCTTCAAAAATTGCTGCACTGCCCGATCTAGCTTATTAGTTTCTGCAATAATCTCATCAATACTGGCATCAATTCCTGGTTGACCATGCAAATACAGCCGGTATTTTTCTTGTTTTAATTTGTCGATTGACTTTAGTATCCCGTTACTAAAAGGCAATGTTTCAACTTTTTTATCAATCAAACCATTCTGTAAAACCAAAACCTGCTGTTGCAGCTTTGCCACCAAAGCATCACCACTTCTAAGGTTCTCAAGAATATCAAGATGATTAATATTATCTGCATTTTTTGAACTGATAAAAAGTGCAGTCAAAACGACAGCAATCATCAAAACAAACGTGAAGACCTTGATTTTTTCTTTAATAGTCATACAGATCAGCTTTGATTAATTTTCCTTTAAGCGTTTAGAAAATGGAAACACAGTAAATATAGACGTGGCTACTTTTAGTCTAGCCAATAACCCCCCTAATTCAAGGCAATTATTGATCATAATATTGGGTAGAGGCTACAAGAATGTGAAGAAGTGCAAATTTTTTGAATATATACTGTTTACGCTGAAAAATGCACTTTTGACGTTATGTAACATACTGAATGTAAATTAATTATTATGAATGTAGCGAGGTATTTTTGACCGTAAATAGCATACTTCGCGCGGCCACGGATGCGGAATTTATAGCATACTGATTTTTGTCGAGAGCAAGGCACTAAAATAGGCGCATAGCAAGCTACGCAACTATTTTAGTAACGCAGCTATCGGCAAAAACTCAGTCGTTAGAAATCCGCAGTCGTGGCCGCGCGAAGTATAATACTTTGGAAAGAACCCCAATTCATTTTTTATGGGAAATTTTCCTTTTTCCGTCAATAAAGCACCGGATATAGCGAAACTACCACCGGAACATTCAAAAAACGGGGCAAATCAATATCTTGAAATATTAATCTATTTTGCAGCCTTTGAAACCTGAAGTAATTGGATAGCGCCTGTCCCGCCCAAAAGCCCGGGGTGTAATCCTGATTCCAGGAGGAGATTGCCTTCTTTTGTATTCATTACGATCAACCAAAGAAATTGCCCTGATCACATCTTTTCGGGGGAAACCTGCGGCAATTATTTCTTCTACTGATTTATCCTGCTCAACATACATTTCCAGAATAGGGTCCAATATTGTATAAGGCGGCAAGGAATCTTCATCGATCTGGTCAGGCGCTAATTCGGCAGAAGGTGGCCGGATAATAACTCGCTCAGGAATAACGGGAGAAATACTGTTTCTATAATTAGCCAACTTATATACTAACAATTTGGGAACATCCTTTATTGGCGCAAAGCCTCCCGCCATATCGCCATACAATGTTGCATAGCCGACACTCATTTCGCTTTTATTACCCGTTGTCAGTAATATTTTCCCTTGTTTGTTTGACAGTGCCATTAGTACGATACCCCGGCATCGCGCCTGAATATTTTCTTCAGTGGCATCTTTAGGGGTATCAGCAAAAATATTCGCTAACATATCCTCAAAAGCCTGAACTGCCGGCTCAATGGAAATAATGTGGTAGCTTACTCCCAATGCTTTTGCCTCCGCTTCTGCATCATCAATACTCATTTGCTGAGTATAACGATAAGGCATGAGCACTGCAGTTACCTTATCTTTCCCCAGGGCGTCAACTGCAAGCGCTAAAACCAAGGCCGAATCAATGCCGCCTGACAAGCCTAAAACGGCCCCCTGAAAACCATTTTTGTTAACATAATCCCTGACCCCTAAAACCAATGCCTGGTAGTCACTGGAAACCTCGCTATAAAGTGGCGCACAATTGCCTTTTATTGGCTGATTTTCAACAAATTCGACAATACTGGTCTGTTCAGCAAATTCTTCCGCCCGGAAAACCACTTCGCCACGCCTGTCCATGACGAACGATGCGCCGTCAAACACCAGTTCGTCCTGTCCGCCAATTTGATTAACATAAACCAAAGGTATTCCCGAAGCCTTAACACGTTCCCGAACAATATTTTCTCTTTCAAGAATTTTTCCGGAGTGAAAGGGAGACGCGTTGAGGGTCAATAAAATATCAACACCAGCATCATGATATTGCCCCACCACATCGGTTTGCCAAATATCCTCGCAAATCGTCAACCCCAAGCGGCTACCGCTTTTGGTAAAAATACAAATTTCCTGCCCAGAATCAAAATAGCGATGTTCGTCAAAAACACCATAATTGGGCAATTTATTTTTCCGGTATCGGGCAATAATTTTCCCATCCCGTAACACTACGGCAGAATTGAACAATTTATCTTGGACCCGCTCAGGGCACCCCAGCACCACATCTATTCCAGAAACTTCCGAAACAATTTTTTCAACTGCTTTTTCAGTTTGATTGATGAAGTCTGCTCTTAACAACAAATCTTCCGGCGGATAACCAGTAACAGTCAGCTCCGGAAATACCACAATTTCCGCAGCTAGCTGATCTCTGGCATGAATCGCGGTGTGGATAATTTTGGCAGCATTTCCAGCTATGTCGCCAACCAATAAATTGATTTGAGCCAGAGCAACTTTCATTGACATGGATTATAAAAGCCCTTTAATTGTTTGCCCCAGTTCGGTTGGTGAATCCACCACATGAATCCCTGCTTCCCGTAACGCTTCCACCTTACTGGCTGCAGTCCCCTTACCTCCGGTTACAATTGCCCCTGCATGACCCATACGCTTCCCCGGAGGCGCAGTTTGGCCCGCAATATAAGCAACCACCGGCTTGGTTACGTGCTGTTTAATAAATTGCGCCGCATCTTCTTCTTCACCGCCACCAATCTCGCCAACCATAACGATACCTTCGGTTTGTTCATCAGCTTGCAGCAAGCGCAACACATCTACAAAATTCATTCCGTGAATTGGATCTCCGCCAATACCAACACAACTACTTTGTCCCAGCCCTTGATTAGTCGTTTGATGGACGGCTTCATAAGTTAATGTACCAGACCTTGAAACAATTCCGATTGAGCCAGGCTGGTGAATATTTCCAGGCATAATACCGATCTTGCATTGGCCCGGGGTAATAACTCCAGGACAGTTAGGTCCGACCAGTAAAGCATCAGTCCCAGTCATAGCCGCCTTTACTCTTAACATTTGCAAGACGGGGATGCCTTCAGTTATACAAACAATCAGCTTGATACCCGCATCAACGGCTTCTAAAATGGCATCTGCGGCAAAAAAAGGCGGCACATAGATCATCGTGGCATCGGCTCCGGTTTCACCAACCGCTTGCTCGACGGTGTCAAATACCGGCAAACCCAAATGGGTAGAACCGCCTCGTCCTGGAGTAACACCGCCCATTAACTGAGTGCCATATTCGATGGCTTGTTGGCTATGGAATGTTCCTTGTTTTCCGGTAAAACCCTGACAAATAACCTTTGTTGCTTTGTTGATTAAAATGCTCACGCAACCTCCACTAATTTTACGACTTGCTCTGCTGCTGAAGACAAATCATCTGCCGCCAGTAAACCTAACCCTGACTCGTTCAATAATTTTCTGCCAATTTCGGCATTAGTACCTTCCAAGCGAACGACAACGGGAACATTAATATCTATTTCTTTTACCGCCGCCAAAATTCCATTGGCAATTACATCACATTGCACAATACCGCCAAAAATATTAACCAAAACTGCTTTGACCTTGCCGTCTGAGAGGATCAGCTTGAACGCTTCTGCAACCTTTTCAGCAGTCGTGCCGCCGCCGACATCCAGAAAATTTGCCGGAGCGCCCCCTTTCAGCTTGATTAAATCCATGGTCGCCATTGCGAGCCCAGCGCCATTAACCATGCAAGCAATATTGCCATCCAAAGTAATATAATTCAGGCCAAATTGTTGCGCCTTATTCTCTTTTTCATCTTCCTGATTAGGATCTTGCATAGCCAGAATATCCTGATGAAGCGGCAAAGAGTTATCATCAAAATTGATTTTTGCATCCAAAGCCATCACTTCGCCTTGCTCTGTTTCAATTAGCGGGTTAATTTCCACCTGACTGGCATCTTTATCCAGAAATAATTGATACATGCCGCGCATCAATTTTTCCAATGCCTTAATCTGCAGGCCATCAAGCAACAAGGCAAAACCAACTTTTCGGCATTGATACGATTGCAAACCAGCGGCAGGATGTACTGAAAAAGCTATTATTTTTTCTGGCGTTTGTTCGGCTACCGCTTCGATATCCATTCCGCCAGCCGCAGAAGCGATAAAACTAACGCGCTCGGTGGCTCGGTCAACTAACAGGCTAAGATAGAATTCACGTTTAATAGGTGAGGTTTTTTCTATTAAAATTGATTCTATTGGCAAGCCCTGAGCATCGGTCTGTTGCGTAACCAGCCGCTTTCCTAACAATTCCTCGGTAATCTCCGCTGCTTGCTGTTCATTTTCAGCGATTTTTACTCCTCCAACCTTGCCGCGACCACCCGCATGGACTTGCGCTTTCACTGCCCAGCTTTGCCCCCCCAAATCCTTGATTGCTGATGAAACTTCAGCGGCACTGCGAACCACTTTTCCAGGCGGTACCGGGATACCGTATTCCTGAAAAATTTGCTTCGCCTGATACTCATGGATGTTCATTTATGACTCCTGATAATACTTAAAGTGGTATTTTATACTTTTCGCGACCTGTTTTTCCCAAGCAAAAACCTGGTATAACCTCGATTTCGCAAATCGTAAAAAATTCATTTACAACGCTATTCTAGCGAAGTCTTGATAAAACGCTATGCTTTATCATAAGTTAACCAGTCAATTGCATAGCCTGTAAGTCAACACACTTGACCTGATATTCAATGCCTAAAACCATTCCTGAAACCATTTATCCCTGCCCTTTTTCAAAATCTTATGGCATTCCAGGCCGCCAGGCATGGTTGATATTAAAAATATATCTTGTTTATCGTTTTATTCTGGCTTGCTTGTTTGTAATTTTATTTCATTCCCGTTTCGGCCCATCGTTGCTAGGCTCGTATGACCAGCAACTTTACATCATCAGCAGCGGACTTTTTTTACTGGTTACTTTAATATCGGCCATCGGAGTATTCTGGCGCTTAACTTCTTATGCTGCCCAAGCCCAAATACTTATTTTCACAGACATTCTGTTCATCACTCTTATTATGCATGCCTGTGGCGGCATTGCCAGCGGCACAGGTATGCTGTTAGTGGTTTCCATGGCAGCAGGAGGTTTATTAATCGGCGGCCGCTGCGCTATCTTATTTGCGGCATTAGCCACTCTGGCCATTCTGGCTGAACAAATCTATGCCGACACCAATAATACTTTTGATGGCACAACTTATACTTACGCAGGAATGCTAGGCGCTGCTTTTTTTACTATCGCATTACTCACGGTAATTTTAGCGGAACGAACCGAAAAATCCGAACGACTTGCCGATCAAAGAAAAAAAACCATCTCCAAACTGGAAACGCTGAACCAGGTCATCATCCAGCATTTTCAATCAGGCATGATAATCTGCGACAAAAACCAGCGTGTCAGCATGATTAATGAAACTGCAAGCTATTTATTAGGCTTTTCGGGCACTCCTGAAGCCTTGCCCAAAATCGACAACCAACTTTCTGATATCTTCAGAAAATGGCGAAAAAATCCTTCTCAGCATTTTTTCTTCATAAAAACCAGTCAGCAAAATGAAATTCAAATTCATTTTCAAAAATTACCTGTCAACCAGGAAACCTATTTTTTGATTATGCTTGAAGATATGGCCGTCTATAATCAAAGATTGCAACAAAGCAAACTAGCCTCTCTTGGCAGATTAACGGCAAGTATTGCCCATGAAATACGAAATCCACTTGGAGCAATCAGCCATGCAGGTCAACTGCTTTCTGAATGCCCAGATTTAACGCCTCAAGATCAACGCTTAACCGGCATTATTCAATCTCATGCCCAAAGGGTTAACACTATTATTGAAGATATTTTACAACTATCTAGAAGAAATGCCTCAAAAAAGCAAAAAATAGAACTCGGAAACTGGTTACACCATTACTTGGAAAATTTTCTTTCTGAACACAATATCAACCCAAATCAATTTATTCTATCCATTGAAAATATTGATTTATATGCATTAGCTGATCCCGGCCATCTTAAACAGATTATGGACAATTTATGCCGAAATGCTTTAAATTATGGCTGCCCTGAAAAAGGCAAAATAACTATAAAATGTTATTATCTGCTTACAGAGTTAGTGATAGACGTGATGGATCCAGGACAGGGAATAGCTCCTAACGATCTTGAACATCTTTTCGAGCCTTTTTTTACCACTTCAATGTCAGGCACAGGGCTTGGCCTGTATATTTCCAGAGAACTAGCCCAACTCAATCAGGCTAAATTGGACTATTATAATACTGCCGGACAAAGCTGCTTTCGCCTTGTTCTGATTGATGCTAACAAAAACGACTGAATTATGAGCCATTATCTCGCCTTGATTGTTGATGATGAACCAGATATTCGTGAATTACTGGAAATCACGCTCAACAGAATGAAAATTGATACGCTTAGCGCTGAAAACATTGCCTCTGCCAAAGCATTACTTCAAGACAACAAGTTCAATCTATGCCTGACCGACATGAAATTACCTGATGGCGATGGACTGGGACTGGTAGATTTCATCCAAACCCAACATAGTCATCTGCCTGTTGCTGTCATTACCGCACATGGCAATACTGAAACTGCAGTCAAGGCAATGAAAACCGGTGCTTTTGATTTTCTATCCAAACCCGTAGATTTACAATCACTAAGACAACTGGTTAACAGTGCATTAAAACTAAGCTCCCCCGCAGCACGTGAAAGAAGATCCAGAGATACACTGCTGGGCGAATCCGAAGCCATGCGCTATATCCGCTCTAAAATTGCTAAAGTTGCCCGCAGCCAGGCGCCAGTTTTTATTAGCGGCGAATCAGGTTCAGGAAAAGAATTAGTTGCCAGACAAATTCACAAACAAAGCCCTCGTAATGACCAACCCTTTATTGCTGTGAATTGCGGCGCCATTCCTCACGAACTGGTTGAAAGCGAATTTTTCGGTCATAAAAAAGGCAGCTTTACAGGAGCGCATAGCGACAAAGAAGGATTATTTCAAGCGGCTGAAGGTGGAACCTTATTCCTGGATGAAGTTGGCGACCTTCCTGCGGCACTTCAAGTAAAATTACTCAGAGCCATTCAAGAGAAAAAAATCCGCCCGGTAGGCGGCTATCAAGAAATTAGCACCGATGTCCGCATCCTGAGCGCCACCCACCAAGACTTAGCTAAAATGGTGCAAGAAGGTCACTTTCGACAGGACTTATTTTACCGGATTAATGTCATTGAGCTAATTGTTCCACCTTTGCGCGAACGGCGTGAAGACATTCCGAAACTCGCTCAACATTTTCTGGAAAATATTACTGGAAAAAGTGGCTTGCCCAAACCAAAACTGTCCAATGATGCTATCACGGCATTGAAACAATACCTCTTCCCAGGCAATGTACGTGAACTTGAAAACATTCTGGAGCGCGCCATCGCTCTTTTTGATGGAGATATCATTGAAAGTACAGATTTAAACCTCCCTGACCTTGTCAGCCCACCGTCGCCCTCACCTTCCTCAAAACCTCAAGATCAAATTCAAGGTTCACTGGAAAATTATCTGGAAGAAATCGAAAAACAGGCTATCAGTGAAGCTTTGGAACAGAATAAATGGAATAAAACAGCCACTGCCAAACAGCTGGGATTAACCTTCAGATCCTTACGTTATCGCCTAAAGAAACTGGGGTTGGAATAATGCCTGCCTTTGCCTTCATCTCAATCACTTAACGCATCGATAGCCTGCTGAAACTCCAGCTGCCTTAGCACAGTCAAGCTTTATATTTATCCAAAGCCTTTAATTTCTCAACTGCTGCATTAATCTTTGTGGTAGCGGCATCATCCAGCTCATTATTCTTGTAGACTTTATCCAGTAATCCCTCAGTCACCATTGCGTCTTTTATCCATCGCTTCATGAAACGATAATTTGCAGCAATAGTCGAAACTTCACCGGTTTCAGGATTACGCAACTCTTTAACATTTGAAGCTTGTTTCGTTGCCGTTTTGGGTTCCGGTTTTGCCTGTTCGGCTTTTTTAACGGGAGCAGGTTTAGGTTTACTAGCCGCTGGCTTTGGCTTGCTCGGCTTTGCAACCTGGGGTGTTTTTTCTGGGGCTGGGGTTGCTTCGGCAGGGTTTGATTCTGTCTTTTCCTTTTCCGCCTTGGAATCACTAACAATAACGTATACCACGTAAGCGACAAAAATTGTTGTCAAAATAAACAGGCCTTCAGTCATCTTTGCTCTCCATCATTCATTCGAATGTTATTATAATTTTCTTCATGCTTTTCTCATCACAAAAACATGGGAATTTGAAAAAATCACTTGTTTACTATCAGCAATCCAACGCTTCATTGATCACCTGATTGCTGAATATACCAGAACTGCCGCGGCAAGGTAAACCATATCATTAAAAATAAGCTTATTATTTAGGAACGTGCGCGTAATAAGTTGGGCAATTGGCTTGAATTATTTTCGTATGCGAAACCGGGTAAATCGTTCCGCAATCCCATTGCATACCGGTTGAAAAACTGTTTAATCGATTCATGATTATTAATCCAGTTCATACCTCCAGACCTCAGCGTTACAAACGGTGAAACAGATATTTTATAAACCCTGCTGATGGCATCCATACTTGCCATCATAGCCATATTGTCACCTTTCCGCCAACGTTCAAAGTGCCGCAAGACACGCCGACTGGAAATCGGTCTGTGCAATTTTTTTGCTTGTATGATTAATTCGGCAATCGCAGCGGCATCTAATAACCCGGCATTTGCCCCTTGCCCCGCCAAAGGGTGCATTGCATGCGCGGCATCGCCGATCAATACAAAATGCTCATCAATATACCGCTGAGCAAATTGAAAACGAAGTGGGAATTTCGCTCTTGGCCCAACCGCAAGCATTTTTCCTAATATTCCTGCCGATGCCTGCTCAAGAACAGTCAGAAAATCGCCATCCTTCAACTGTTGATATTTTTCCGCAGTCTCAGTTGATAATGTCCAGACAATTGAACACTGGCCATTAGCTAATGGTAAAAAAGCCAATGGCCCTTCTGATAAAAACCGTTGCCATGCTGTGTTCTGGTGGCTTTTCTCTGTTGTTATCGTAGCCACCAGGCCATCCTGCTGATAAGCCCAGCCCGTTGTTTCAATCCCCCGCATCTTCCTTAACTTGGAATCGCGACCATCAGCAGCAATAACCAAATCAGCTTCATATTCGCTGCCGTCATCCATCTGTACCCGCCAGCCCTGCTTAAACTCTTGCAATTCATTGACTGTGGCGGGACAAATCAGGCTTGCATCTGACAATTTCTCCAACTTATCCCATAATGATGCAACGGTTATGCGGTTTTCAACAATATGACCTAACTGATCGAACTCGGTATCAGCACAATCAAAGTGTAATTCCCCACGACCATTGGCATCCCAAACCTGCATCTGATAATACGGGCCCACACCACGTTCTCTCATGGCAGGCCAAACGTCAATTTTTTCTAAAATATTTTGTGAAGCTTTGGTTAGCGCCGAAACCCGAAGGTCAACGGTATCTTTAGGCCACGTTTTTTGCGGTTGCTTGTCGTTAATTAATGCTGTTTTGACACCCGCCTCGGCTAAAATACATGCCGCCGTCGCACCTACGATGCCGCCTCCTACAACAATTACTTCAAACCGTTCAATCATATTATTCTTTACTTTCCGAGTCGCGGCATTCGCCCACCTAAACCCATCGCATGTCTGGCCACCTGAGTTTTTGCAAAAGGCAGCTGATCTAGCAAGGCCAGCCCTACATTTCTTGCTGCTGCGACTGCCCCCCATTGATTAGAAAAAATTCGCACAACGCTATTGGTAAAATTAACCACTTGGTCATGATCTTGCTGCCTGGCTTGCGCGTAATGGTTCAGAACAGAAGCATCACCAACATCACTCCCTGCTTGATGTTGTTCAATAATCATTTCAGCTAATTGCACCACATCTCTTAAACCCAGATTAAAACCTTGGCCGGCAACTGGATGCAATTGATGAACTGCATTGCCAATCATAACAACTCGCTCATCAATCATCCGCTCTGCGCGAACTAAAGTTAAAGGAAACGCACGCCTCGGCGCTTGCAAAGTGAACCTGCCCAAACGATAACCAAAACAGTCTTGGAGCTGGCCCACAAAGTCTGCTTCACTTAAACCCAATAACAATTCCGCCTGCTCATGAGCTCTCGTCCAGACCACTGCGAATGAGCTTCCCATAGGTAATAAAGCTAAAGGTCCAGAAGAGGTAAACCGCTCATAAGCAATATTCTGGTGATGTTTTTCCGTCTTTACCGTTGTCACGATGGCTGTCTGCCCATATTCGACAACTTTTTGTTTGATTTCCAATGATTTTCTGACCGAAGACTGGCCGCCATCAGCGCCAATAATCAACTGAGCAGAAAGGTTTTTTGCCTCATCATTGCTCTTGATGCTCAGATGGGCCAAATCACCACCCGAGGCAAGCCCAACAACCCTGGCTGGACAGATCTGATCAATTTGGTACTGATCTAGCAACTGGGCAACATGCCCCTCGATATCACGAGCAGAAATAACAAAACCTAGTGCTTTTACCCCTTCACGTTCAGCAGATAGCCTGGTTTTACCAAAATGGCCCTGGTCAGAAATATGAATGTTTTTAATTGCTGTTGCCTGTATTGCCACCCCTTGCCATATCCCGAGCCTCTCCAACATTTTGACAGTTCCAGCCGCCAAAGCCAATGCTCTATCGCCCGCACCAGAACCAGCCCTTTGTTCACGACTTGCAGCTTCAATTACTGCGATGTTCAAACCCGCTTGTTTTAAAGCGATTGCCAAACAGCCACCTGCCAACCCGCCTCCTACAATGATAATTTGATAATCAGTTTGCATCAGCCTGCCTGCATGATCGATTCAATCTCTGCAATGGTTTTTGGAACGCCATTTGTTAACACCTCGTAGCCATTTTTGGTAACCAAAACATCATCTTCAATACGAATACCAATCCC
This sequence comes from Methylomonas sp., assembly GCA_026989395.1. GTDB lineage: Bacteria > Pseudomonadota > Gammaproteobacteria > Methylococcales > Methylomonadaceae > JALSJK01. Next base: position 3,291 of record JALSJK010000116.1, on the reverse strand, counting down.
TTGCCATTTCTTGTCAACAGTCTTGCAATTTACAGGAATATATAAACCGGGCTCTATCGTTAACACCATTCCCGGTTCTAGAGCCCGCCATTCTCCATCAACCTTGTAATCGCCCACATCATGCACATCCATTCCCAGCCAATGTCCAATTCGATGCATAAAAAACTGCTTATATTTCTCATCTTTTATCAGTTTCGGAATCCGGCCTTTCAACAAACCCAGTTCTACCAAACCAGCGGTAATCACTTCGACTGCAGTCTCATGAGCTAAATTCCAGGGCAAACCGGGCTTGATCTGCTCGATTGCAGAAAGCTGTGCATCCAGCACCAATTGATATAATTGCTTTTGCGCTGGTGAAAAACGACCACTAACAGGAAATGTCCGGGTAATATCAGCCGCATAATGATCACATTCTGCGCCTGCATCAATTAACAACAGATCCCCACGTTTTATTTTGGCGTCATTTTCAGTGTAATGCAGCACACATGCATTCTTGCCTCCTGCTACAATCGATGGATATGCAACTGCCCTCAACCCTTGCCTCATGAAACTATATATTAATTCAGATTCCACCTGATATTCGAACATGCCTGGCTGACATTTTTGCATGGCTCGGACATGCCCCTTGGCAGAAACTTCTGCTGCACGTTTCATTAATTGAATTTCCGCAGCACTTTTGAAAAGCCGCATTTCATGAAGAATATGTTCTAATGAGACTAATTCACCCGGAGCGGTTACACCTGTTCGTGACTGGGTGCGAATATGCAACAACCATTCCAGTATATTATGATCCAGCTCACTATCCCGCCCCATCGGGTAAAAAACCTTGCCTTTGTTTTCTAATAACCCCGGTAAAATATCAGCGAAATCCGTAATTGGGAAAGAATCATCTGCGCCATAATCTTGGGTAGCCCCCTCCAGTCCAGCATGCGCGCCCTCCCAAAGTGCCTTTTTTTCATCAAATTCACGACAAAAAAGGATGTACTCGCCTTCTTTACGCTCAGGAATAAATACTGCTAATGAATCTGGTTCATTGAAGCCAGTCAAATAATAAAAATCACTATCCTGGCGAAAAGGATAATCAACATCACGATTTCTGGGCCGCATTGCTGCGCTACTGATAATTGCAATATTGTTTTTACCAATTTGCGCCATCAATTGCTTGCGGCGGCGTTTAAATTCAGCTTGCTTCATTCTCTGTCAAAATCAATGTAATACCTTACCGTCATCGCTGACGTTAAATTCTGTCTTAAACAACATAATTGCTGCCCGTAAATACTCCTGAATCTCCATTAAAGCAGTTTCGATTTCTTCATCATCCTCATCACCATCAACATCCATTTTGGAAAGTTCAACAATATCCTTGAGGATTTCCCGGGTTTCCCCTGGCCATTTTGTTTCTGATGTTGAATAACCGACTCCGAGCAAAAACCCTTTGCTCCAATTTCTCAACGCATCTATTCTCTGTTCAAGTTCAGCGTCATCATCTGGAAGCAACAGGTCAAAAGCGAAGTCGTCTCCATTAATTAGTTCTTGGGTTTGCTCAAACAAAGACACCAATAACTGTTTATCTTCTTCCAGCAACGCCACTGAATCTTGAAACATTTCGTTCAACCACGTCATAGAATCAGTGCTTGCATCAATACACAACATACCTGTTGCCATGCCATGTGCTTCCGCTGCAGTAACTGTAGGCTCAGTTTTTTCAATTATTGCATCCACCACCTGGTACGTCATGCCGCTAAATTCCTATCTCCAAAAAAATACCATTGAAAAATTAAAAATATCAATAGAGTTATGCTAACATTATAAATTAAGTCTTCACACAAAATTTTCTTGTGCAATTTTTTTGCAGCAATGGTTTTATCATGACCAACAATAACACAACACAAACACCCGAAATAATTTTACTTGAGGAAAAGCTGGATGAACTGCTTAACCGCTACAACGCCATACTCAAAGAAAACCAATTATTAAAAACCAAACAAGAGGAGCTGGTGCGTGAAAAGGCAAAACTGATTGAAAAAACTTCAACAGCCCGCTTCCGGGTAGAATCCATGATTTCACGCCTCAAATCCATGGAGCAATAGACATGAGTAATGACGTAATCCCTGTAACAGTGACCATCTTAGGCAAAGAATATAAAATTGCCTGCACTGAAAATGGCCGCGAAGACTTGCTCAACTCTGCCGAAAAACTTGACAATGAAATGCGCGAAATTCGGGATTCCGGAAAAGTCAGCAGTACAGATCGAATTGCTATTGTTGCGGCGTTGAATTTAGCCCACGAATTCACCCAAAACAAAAATCAATCACTTAATCATGGAATAAGCGAACAACTGAGTCAGTTGCGCCAAAAAATTGAAGCAGCACTGGAAAAATAGTGCCAAGTAATTTCTCTGTTTTTGGTTAGGAGAAAAGTTTCTTCAAAATTTATAAAATAGGCTAAACTAGTACAGTATCTCCTGCGGCGTTCGAGGTAATCTGGGTATTTCCTGAACCTATATTAACCCCGGGGACTGATACCTGGCGATGGTGTGCATGTCCGTTTTATCGGAAAGCCTGATTTGCCCGTGAAGTGCCCACTTGAACCTTTGGTTCAAGGACGAAAGATTATTACGGCGCAGGCGGGAGATACTCACTTACTTTCAAAACAATCTCATGAAATACTGGTTAATGAAATCTGAACCCACCGAGTTCAGTATTGACGATCTTCAAAACATGCCGAATCAAACAGAGCACTGGGATGGAGTCAGAAATTATCAAGCCAGAAACATGATGCGTGATGATATGAAAATAGGCGATCAAGTGTTTTTCTACCACTCCAATTGTGACGAACCCGGCATTGTTGGAATCATGGAAGTTGTTAGAGAAAGTTATCCTGACTTTACCGCCTTTGATCCTGATGATAAACACTTTGACCCCAAAAGCGACCCAAACAACCCTCGCTGGTTTATGGTTGACATTAAATTTAACAGAAAGCTCGATCGAACCATCCCTCTCAAAGAATTAAAACAAAAGCCTGAACTAGAAGAATTCCCTTTAGTAAGAAGAGGCAACCGACTATCAATTATGCCAGTCACCAAGCAACAATGGGATTTCATCCTATCTTTGGAGCAGAAAAGTTAACTTATAACCCGATCCGTAACTTCACTACGGCACGAGTGAAGCCTCAATATGATGTTTCATGTATAACATTGCGCCCCATATTGATTAATTTTATTCCAGAATTGTTCCCATCGATCGCCGGATTGAACAAGCGATCTTAAACTGAGAATAATTCCTGCCCCTT
>JALSJK010000115.1 GCA_026989395.1 Methylomonas sp. | reverse complement strand
TTCAATGGGAACAACTGCCAACCACACTGGCCGAACAACTGCGGCATCTTAATGTGCTGTATGGTCGATGTGGGGAATGAAGAATGAAGAATGAAGAATGAAGAATGAGGAATGAGGAATTAATATCCGTATGTACGACGATGTAAACCCGGCTCGGAACCCGTTCCGAAATCGTGACCTTCTTATATCACTTCTGAGATAATGCTTCTTTCACACTGCGTGAATGTACACAATTTGAGCATGTCGTGAAGGCAAGCGTAATATGAATGATAGTGATATATTTCCCCGGTCGGCAGTATAGAAAGGAAGTAATTGGTTGAAATATGAGCAAGGCTGATATTTGTGTAATCCATTGACTGTTAAGGTAATATTTGTGATTCTGGAAGCGAGATTGAGATTGGCTGATATACTGAATTTTTAGGAGAATTTGATGTTGAGTAATATGCGTCATAGTGATGCCTACTTAGCATTAATTGTCTCTGCCAGTTTCGTAAGTTATTAGAGGATTTAAGTTGAATATTAATTTGATGACTAATGATAAAACAGCCCAGACTTTAAGTGATCAAAATAAGTTAAAGCAGGAATATTCAAAAAAGGAAGTTCAACGTGCTGGAGAAACTTTGATTTTGGAAGAAATTTGGGATAATGATCCTGATGCTTTTAAATTGAGTATGCAGGTTTTATCAAATTGGCGTGCTAACCATGCCAATTCTTTAGACCAAATCGCAGAATTATTAGAGAATACAAGTAACAAAATTGATCGAAAATCTATCGTTGTAAAAAGATTAAAACGAACACCCTCAATCGTACGTAAACTTCGAAGATTCAACAAAATGAAATTACGTAACATGCAGGATATAGCTGGATGTCGAGCAATTTTATCAACAACAAAAAAAGTGCAAAAATTACGCCGTGAGCTTAATAAAAATAGAGAGTTTAAAGTAAAAGACTATATCAAAAAACCAAAAGAAGATGGGTATCGAGGCATTCATCTGGTTTGTAAATGTAAAAATTCTCATAATGGCAATAAATATCCTGTTGAGATACAACTAAGATCAAAAGTACAACACTCTTGGGCTACTGCGGTTGAAATTGTAGACTTATTTACTAAGCAAGCTCTAAAGTCAAACGAAGGACAAAAAGATTGGTTAGATTTCTTTAAATACATTAGTCACGAATTTAGTAAAATAGAAGGAATTAGTAATCCAACAATTAAAGATTCGTTGGAAGAAAGTCAGCGATTAATGAAAAAACTCGGTGTATATAAAAAATTTGAGGCATACGCTAGCTCATTAAAGATCATTGAGTCACATGTAAAAAAGGAAGTTGAAGGCTATAACTTAATTCAAATAGACTTTAATGAAAAAACAGTTACGGTTCATAGTTTTCCATATGATAAATTTGAAGTAGCCACTGAAGAGTATTTAAAGTATGAAAAAGATGCCGCGAAATCATCTGGTTTTGTCGTTGCTTTAGTTTCGTCAAATTCAATTGATAATTTGAAAGAAGCTTATCCAAACTATTTCGCCGACTCAGCATTGTTCGTCTATAATCTAAGGCAGATTGAAGAAAGCAATAGAACGAAAAATATTTCTGTTTTACCAAAATGGCTAGCTGATACTGGGTTGAAATAGACAACTAACGAATTAGGTTAGAGCTTACGAGCCACGATCTGAACCGTAATGATATTGAAGGGATAGGGGTCAATCCTATTGTAGGATACTCAAAATAAACGCATACTTTTATCATACCTCTTCCACCACGCATTGAATATGAACATGTCTTTTATAACCGGGAAAGTGGACGCTACCCCTTTATGCTCTTCCTCACCCCTTTTTAGATCGAGAATATAAGGGGTCAGAGCCCTTTAAAGAACAGAAAGCCACGGAAAACATTCAAACTGCCCGGCATGAAAATTCTGCAATTTTCCTTTGATGGCAATGCCGACAACCCCTACCTCCCCCACAACCATCAAACCCACAGCGTGGTCTACACCGGCACCCATGACAACGACACCAGCCTCTCATGGTATGAAAACTTATCACTGGATGAACGTCAGCGACTCAGAGACTATCTCGGCTTTGACGTAGAAGCCAACATGCCCTGGCCACTGATACGCTGCGCCCTCGCCTCCGTCGCCGACATGGCCATCCTGCCCATGCAGG
>JALSJK010000114.1 GCA_026989395.1 Methylomonas sp. | reverse complement strand
CGAAGTTTGAGCAATCGATTGGTCAGATTAAAGTGCTAACTTGACGGCGGATTCTTTAAATTCTGAGCTGTAGGTATTAGATTGTTTTGTTTGATTATTTATTTTTTGACACACTTATTTTTTTCAGGATATTGTAATCTGTGTGTTTGGTTTAGTGTAGCCACTTCAATTACAAGAGGGCAAAGTAAACCAATCACATAGTGCTTAACTTAATGACATTGCCGCCACTACCATTAAGTTAAGCCATCTTTTGATGGAGAGGGTTAGGTGAGGAGAAAATAAATCAAGTATTTACCATACCCGCTCATTCCTACCTTCTTCCGTTGGAGAAGGAACTTTTTATTTACTTAATAGCTGCGGGGTAAGCCAGTGTACCAATCAATAAGTGATTCCACACATATTCCTAAGGACGTCAAACGATAGTTATTTGCCGTCAATATTTTTCACATAAAATTTATCCCCCTATTACTGTGCCAAATTTCTGACGAATGCTACCAGATAACACCATTAAATCCATAACAAATTAAGAATTATAGGTTGGCATATTTAATGCGTACACTCCAGTTGTCAATATTTTTTAGGTAACATTGACATTAATTTTTAGTTTCTATGGAGACTAAAATTGTATCAACATCTTAATAATTAAGGAGAATGAAAAATGCATTTTTTCAAAAAATTCCTAGTTTTTTTCATAATTTTACTGGTAACAGGCATTTCCATTGCTGAAGAACCATTAACCATTTCCAGCCCCGAACTAACTGAGATTATTGTTAACAAGGGTGATTCTGGTATCGAGTTCACGGCGGTGGATTTCATTTCTTTAACAGGTTTCGTTTTTCAAAATCAGGGCTCAGAAGACACTATTTTTCTAAAGAACAGCAACGGTGACGTGTTGGAGACTTATCACTCTCCTGAAGATGACATCAGTCATCAAGCTAATGTCGATTGGACACTAACCCCTGGTCAAACTTATACCTTAGTATCACACAATCCATCAAATGGTGTAATGGGAGATTTTTCAACTTTTCCTTTAAGGAACTTTAATATTCGAATAAATGGTTCTTATGATTCTGGAAACCTAAATACAAATAAATGGTTTTCTTTTAAGAACATAACCACAACTTATATTGGACGTGGAGAAAGTGCCAATGATACTGATGACGATGGAATACCCGATGAAGTCGAAATTATCGAGGGAACGAATCCTGCCATTAAAGATAATGATATCTTTGGCGATTCCAGGCTGTTTGTTATGCAAATGTATCGTGATTTTTTAAACCGCGAAGGAGATGATGGAGGAATTGAGTATTGGGTCAATAAACTTGATACCGGCACACTAACCAGAATTGATATTATACAAAGTTTCCTTAATTCTCATGAGTTTAGCAATATCGTTGCACCTATTATCCGATTATATCGCGCATCCTATTCAAGGGAGCCTTTTTCACCGTTTCCCGACTATGACGGATTACTTGGTAATGCTGCATTGTTACGGGCAGGTTTACCTTTAGCCGAAATATCTGAGCAATTCGGGGTATCATACACGTTTACCGAACAATACGGGAGCATGAGCAACCTAGAATTTGTACTAAGCGTCTATTCAAATGCATTGGGAAGGGTCGCAGAATCTGCGGAAGTTCAATATTGGTTAGATAAACTAGATGGCAATGAAATTTCAAGAGGAAGAATGCTGATGGGCTTTTCTGAGTCGTCAGAGTTTAAAGCAAAAAATTTAAATAGTACTGAAGTGGCAATGATGTATTTGGGTTTATTAAAACGACGCCCCGAGTCAGGAGGCTTTAATTATTGGAAAGAAAACCTGGATAATGATGTACCTAATCAAGATCTAATTAGAGGTTTTTTTTATAGCCAGGAATATCATAATCTATTTTTGCCGGCCAATTAATTTACTCCACTCGCAAAACAAGCGCAGTTAACAAACCACCGGCAAAAGTCGGTGGATTTGGTTACGACTGAAAGCATGTCATTTCACCCGAATACCGAAGACAATCTACAGTACACTGAAAATCATCACAAAGTTTCGGCCCTGTTGATTCTTTATATACCCCTTCCAGGCTTCGCCTGCTACATTTCCACTTCATCCTTATTTTCTTGTTTAATGCTGTCTTCTGTATTTTTGTGACTACAATATAATCCAGAGACCACTTAACCAATGAAATTGCATTTCGGAGCCAAATCTGCGAAATAGTTTATGGCTGATTTGTAGAAAAGTCATGTACTTTTTGCAGTACATAAGTTTTAAATTTATTACGAAACTTTTCAGGCGAAAAGCGTATTGCATTCATTCGACAGGCATTACTAGTTATCCGAGTTCGACTATTTTCAAATAATTCAACTGCATTTTGAATAGAAGTTGTTGTTTGCTCGTAAAAAAACAACCCGGTTTGCGCTATGTCTTTTTCTTCAGTTTCTCCAGCCCCTATGATTGTTTCAAGAGCCCCACCTTTCCCATAAGCTAGAACGGGGGTACCACAAGCTTGAGCTTCCAGTGGTGCAATCCCAAAATCTTCTTCGGCAGCAAATATAAACGCTTTTGCTCTTTGCAAATAGTCTATTAGTACATCTTCGGGTTGAAACCCTAATATTTCTACATTTTTTGTTGCTCTTCTTTTAATTTTATCCATTTCAGGCCCATCCCCAATAATAACCAATTGTTTATCAGGCATCTCTGAAAAAGCATCAACAATCAAATCAATTCTCTTATACGGTACCATACGAGATGCGGTCATATAGAATTCTTCCTTCATATTTTTATCAGATATCGTGAACTTAGAAAGAGCAACAGGCGGAGGTATAATTTCTGCCTTCCGTCCGTAAAATTTCCGTATTCGTCTTTGTATAAACTTTGAACTTGTTATGAAGTAATCTACACTGTTCACAGTTCTTAAGTCCCATATCCTGATTTTATGGAATATTAGTCGGACCACCCAAGATTTAAAACCTTTATCCAATCCAGTTTGCCTTAAATACTGAGGCTGTAAGTCCCAGATATAACGAATTGGTGTATACAAATAGCTAATATGGATCTGGTCTGGCCCCGTTATAACCCCTTTTGCGACAGCATGACTACTGGATATAACGACATCATACGAGGACAAATCAAATTGCTCTATTGCAATAGGCATCAAAGAAAAATAGCTTCTGTAATGACGCTTCGAAAAAGGTAAAGACTGAATAAACGAAGAGGTAACTTCCGAATCACCAATAAATTCCCGCTCATTCTGAGGTAAAAAATCCACGATTGTAAAAAGGTCTGCGCCAGGAAAACACAACAAAATCTGCTCTAGAACACGCTCAGCTCCTGCATAGCAAACTAACCAATCATGAACCACCGCAATTTTCATGATTTTTCTAAATTACCACACAATTTTGACATCATTATAAGTATCACAATCAATGGCTCTTCAAATTACTGACTTTCAATGGTCTGTTCAAATATGTAATATAACTGTCTAGCGGACCGATCCCAACTAAATCTAGCTGCATTTGGTTTTGCTTGTGCAGCCAATTTGTCTCTTAGGTCTTTATTTATAATAAGTTGATTCAAACCATTAGTAATTGATGAGATATTATTAGCATCAACTAACAATCCGGCATTGCCAGCCACCTCAGGCATTGATGAGTTATTTGAAGTCAGAACGGGGGTTCCATGCGCCATTGATTCAACCAATGGCAGACCAAAACCTTCGTAAAGTGATGGCATCGCCAAAAACAAAGCATTTTTATATAAGCTTGCAAGTGTTTGGTCACTCACATACCCAAGTAGTTTAACATGCTCAACAAGATTAAATTCAATGACAGTACGATGTAAATCGACCTTTCCCCAACCCTTACCTCCAGCTATAATCAACATCGCCTTGCTTTTAACTTCCAAAGGAAGTTCTGCGTAAGCAATCAACAAATGACGCAGATTTTTTCGTGGCTCAAGAGTTCCGACAAACAAAAAATAATCCTGCGATATACTATATTTATTCAATAAATCAGAAGAATGGCTACATTTAACAAAAGTTGTTCCTGGGTAAATAACAACAGGCTTAATTTGATCATTAGAAAATTCTCTCTTCAGCGCTTCGGACGTGGACTGCGAATCCACAATAATTCCATCTGCTTCGCGCACTGCAAAAGGTGATCCAAATTTCTCAATGAGACGAGTTCGTGGATGCATAGTTCTGCCGGCATGCCTCCACACTAGGTCGTGTACAGTAATAACTTTTGGAACCCCAGCAGGCAAACACCTAGCTAGCCGGGGCATAGGACTCCAAAAAATATCTACTGCATCTTTTCTCACCCACAAAGGTAAATAGAATTCGCTCCAGAGCTGCCTAAATATCCCATTATTCCAGTTCTTAGCTCGTACACACTCAGCAGAAAAACTATTTTCCATTTCCTTACTCAGAGGTGCTGGACTATACAAATAAAGGGATATGTCAGAAATTCTAGACAATGCGCGGCACATTTCAAAAGTGTATCGCCCAATCCCTGTGAGTGAACGCGAAAGAAGCCTGACGTCAATCCCGATTCTCATTTTAAGCTTCGTCCAACATCCAGCTTAACGTTTCTGCTAGGCTATAATATTTGATTTTACCAACAACCGCCTCAAGATGACGGGTATCACCCTTCAATACTTTAACTTCATTGGATCTAACAAAAGCAGGATTAACTATTACCTCAACGTGATGCCCGGTTATTTTTTCGCATAGTGAAATCACCTCCCTTGGCGAATATGCTTGCCCTGTACAAATATTAAAAGTATCACCTACAGGGCATGCAGTAATTAACTTTCTATAGTTTTTTACTACAGTCCTTACATCCCCAAACTCTCGCCATACATCCAGATTGCCCAACTTGATAACCGGCCTCTTTTCCCGAAAGTGAGCAACAATTTTTGGAATAAGAAACCTGTTATTCTGCCCAACCCCCGTGTAGTTAAAAGGCCGAACAATAAACAAAGGCAAATGCTTTACCCATAGATGAGCCATTTTTTCCATGGCGAGTTTGCTTACCCCATAATCATTGACTGGACTGGGGCTTACTTTTTCACTCACCTTTCCTTCAGAGCGATTACCATAAACATTACCACTACTAGCCAATAATACTGACTTTACATCTGGAGCGTACTCCGCAAGAGCATCCAACAAATTACGAGTTCCAATAATGTTGACTTGATAAAATGCATTAGCACTACCATGCCCAACAAAGGCAACGCCAGCCAAATGGACAACATATTCCGGTTGAATGGATGCAACTTCTGCTTTCACTTCAGAAAAATCAGTCAAATCACTTTGTAGCCCAACGACTGAGTGACCATGTGCTTCAAGTTCACTTTGTAAATAAGCACCTGTAAAACCGCCAAGTCCCGTAACAAGTGTACGCATTAGAATATTTTCCTTTTCCTATTGCGATCTACCACAACCACCTTCTTGTACAATTGCTCTAAAGTTATTTTTAGCCCCCAATCCACTTCCATCTCCACTTTTGAAGAATCACCATTCAATAAATCTACCTCAGCAGACCGGCAAAATTTCGAATTAACCTTACCAACGGTTTTCCTAATTTCCTTGCTAAGGAACGCGCACAGAATATCTTCGGCAACTGGCGTAGGTTTTTTGTTTATCTTCAAAGCGTGCTGACAGGTGCATACTAAGCTATAAAACTGTTTCCACAATGCAGAAGACGGACAAAAAGACAAGTGAGCTGATGAAGTCATTTCGTCCACGATCCAAAGAGCAACTACGTTATCTTCTTTCCCTCGCCAGCCCAAATCAGTTCCTAGTTCCTGAAAAAACATTTCTGAACCTGTAATACCTAAAATATTTTCTGTGTTCAATTTATTGATCCAACTTTGATTCTTCTGAAGCGTTTAAACCAAGAGCAGTTAGTAATTGTTCAGCACTGTCTGACCAAGTTAACCATGGCATATTACATGAGCTTGTATGCTTTTTTATTTCAAACAACCCAAGCCAATGCTTCACTGCCCATGCCAAATCATTCGGCTCCAACCCCGAAAAATAAAATGCAAACCCTCCAGCAACTTCTCTAAAAACCGGTATATCTCGAGCAATGATAGGTAGCTTATGCTGGGCAGCCTCTATCAATGGTAAGCCAAACCCTTCACCTTCACTGGCAGCTATTAGACAAGTGACAACAGCATAAATCTTCTCCAAATACTCGTCACTAACACCCTCAAACCAAAACAAATGCGTCCCTCTTTCAGGGTGCTGCTGCAATTTTTCAATTAGCTTTTCTACCATCCAACCCTGTTTTCCGACAATGACCAAGTTTACATTCATACCTTCTGACCAAAGTTGTTCGAAAGCTTCTAGTGTTTGTGTATATCCTTTACGTGGCTCTATGGTACTAACCATCAAAAAGCTAGGGTATTTTCGGATTGATTGAAGTATGTTAATAGCATTATCAGGAAGACCTACCGAAGGATTTGAGTTTCGAATATCTGCTCCTAAATGAAACCAAGAAATTTTAAAAGGGCGGCGTCTTTCCTTGCCATGTTTTCCAATCCAATCATCTAAATCAACAGCTACGGATTTTGAGATACAAACAGCACCATCATTTTCGGCTACGACTTCCAGCCACCGATGGAATATTTCTTCACTGCCATCGGGAAAACAGTGGGGCATTAGAATGCTTAACAGATCATAAACCACAAACTGCACCTGCACACCATGGCGACGTAATTGCTGAAAAAAATTCCGGTGTGCAACTATTGAATAGCTATGAAAGTCCAGCCCTATAAAAATATCACCTGCTTGGTAATGCATTGGCACATCATTCAGCAGGTCGGTTGGGCAATCCAAAAATTCTAATGTAAATCGATGTGCATAGCGATAAACCTGATCATCTGCCAGATAAACCGGTTCAACTCTCAGTCCTTGGGGGGGATTATTAACCCAATTGATCAGAATACTCCGCACAACACGCTGAATACCCGTCCTTAAGTCAGTCCTTGCTAACGCCGAAATGTCAACCAGCAATTGTCGCTCTTCAAAAAGCATTGGGATAGATTGAGCAACACTCTCAGCCAATGGAATCAAAACATCTGGATTTGTAGGGATAGAATTTATTTTAGAAATAGCTTGAATTAATGAATCGATATCTGTCTCAGCCTTTAGATAATAAGCTTCAATTGCCTCAAAATACTGCTTCGCGCAAGACTGTGGTGAATGGTCTTTTATGGCTTCACAAGATTTAATAGCAAGCTGTTTACGGCGACCTTTGTCTCTCCATAATATTTCTATCGCCTCAGTTAACTCCTCATCAGTAAATTCATCGGGTATCTTCCAAACAGTATCACTCGAAAAATCAGCCATACTCCCATGAGCATTAATGATAGTTGGTAAAGCATGATTCATACAATCAAGCACTGTACCTGAAGATTCTCCTCGTGATCGCGTACGAAGTTGTACACTAATGTCTGCTGCATTCAAATAATGCTTGAATATTTCACTATCAACCCAACCGGTAATGTGAATCCTACCACTTAACCCGCTACTTTGAATTCTAGCAAGCAACTCTCGCCCATATTCTCCTTCATCATTTTCGCCTACAAAAATCAGTACGCATTGGCCATCTTTAGCCAAATCAGAAGCCAACCATGCACTTAATAAGCAGTGATTCAATTTGATAGGCCCAAGCATGCCAAAACTACAGATGATAAAATCATCATCGTTTAGTTTTAACATGTTTCGTGCTTCCAAACGATCCGAGGCAATTGCAGGCGCGCGCAGATGCGGTATAACAGTGGAGCAATCAGTTTTATACTTGCTATACCAAGTTTCAAGTAATCTGCGAGCAAACGCAGAATGTATAATTATACCTTTTGCGCTTCTCAAAACACTAAGATTACAAGGATATTTGCATTCCACCTCAGCATTATCGATAGTATGAAACCGCTCTTTTATAGCATTATAGCCATGCGATCTATACAACTCCTCTGCCCAACCATTCGGGACCAAACCATTAACATCCATATGAGCCACAACACCAGAAAGAAAAAAGTCGTGTAAAACAACTACCCCTGATATCTCCTTAAGTAAATCAAACATATGCTGATGGAATGGCGAGTTCCCGAAGTGGTATAGAATGCGCTGATATTCACTGGCGTGACTTTTAAACCATTCTACACTGCGGATATAAGCATTAGCTTTAACCCACGGATCAGAAACTGAATCCTGACTGATAATGACATCAATGTCATAATATCTGGATAATTCGGGCAGGAGTTCAGCACTGTAATCAGCAATACCGCTTGGTTCAGGGGGCAATGGCGATATATAAGCCATTTTTGGCCTACGAACAGTAGCCTGTCTTATAGCATTTTGTTGTTTTTGATACTTCTTGTGAAGCTTCTCTAATGCAGCTACCGCCAAAGCAGCACTAGTATCCCACGAAAATTTCTTCGCTTGTTCAAGCCCATGCTTTTCAAGGTCGATTCTAAAAACATTGTCAGTGAGTACTTCCAGCAACTTTGAAGCAATGGCATCATCACTCTTTGGGTCAAAAAGTGCATCTTCTCGACCTATCACCTCGGGTATGCTCGAAATATTGGATCCAATCACCGCTTTCCCACAAGACATGGCTTCAAGAATGGGCAATCCAAATCCTTCGTGCCAGGAAGGAAAAACGAAAAGTTTACATAGGTTGTAGAGAATCAATAAATCTTCCTCGTTTACGAAGCCAGTGAAAATCAACTCATCAGCCCCTAACTTATGCTTCTTTGCCAAGTCTTCAAATTTTGACTTATCATGTAAGGCAATGTCGTACACTATAACTAAACAATATTGTGCCCTAATGTCTCCCGGTAATTTAGCATAGGCGCGAATCAGACCATCAATATTTTTTCGGTAATCATTACTGCCTGTATACATTACAAAAGGCCGGTCCAATTTATAGCGTTCTTGTATTTCAGCTTTCTTTTGCTGATCGATTTGCTGAGGCAGGAAACAACTATCCACTGCTGAAGAAATATTAACTATCATATCTGGCGCCAATTCCAAATGGCCAATTCCTTCCTTTCTTGTAGATTCTGAAATGGCGAGAATTAGATCGGCACGTTTTAGACAGTCAAGTTTTTCCTCATACCATGCTTTAACATCAGGATTTTCTAAGTAAATTTGTTTATTTATCAGGGGAATAAGATCATAAAGGATTGCGGCTACGGGTATCTGCTTGCTTAATGCATCAATACTTACTACTGAATATTCATCCTCAAGTCCTTCGAATATACTAGTAATCAGAATTATATCTGGCTCTAGACTGGCTAAAAAAGCTTCTCTTATTAATTCAGCTGACTTACGCTTCCAATTATTTGTTTCTTTGCGATTATTAACAGAACCAGGCACATACCAAACACGAATATTAGCTTGAGGCAAAAGTAAATCGAATTCTTCTCGGATAGGCTCGATTGTTTCGTGAAATAAACCATTTAATGCAAGAATAATCTCATGCTTTCCATGGTTACTCACAACCGCCTTAACTAAAGACATACTATAACGACCAATACCACGATAGCGACTTGCTCCTTGAGCGCCTTGCAAATCAATAACAATGCGCATTACCCCTCCTTTCTTTGGTGCTCAATAGCATTCTCAATGCTTACAAATATCTGGCGTGCATGCGTAGAGATTTTAGTCAAATCTAATGGTCTTGATTCGGACGATAATGATTGTTGGTTTCCTGCAACTATACCCCACGATTGTGCAAAATTTCGTAGTCGAACGTCAACAAATGGGAAAGTACGAAGTTTTTTACGTGCCCACCCTTTAATTATTGGGCGCTTAAGGACAAAAGTCATCGATGTTACTAATAGCTTACGAACGACTTTTTTAGGTAAACGACTAACCCAACCATTCTTTCGCAAAATTGTAAACAGTATATTTTTAAAGAACTTTACTGTTATCCTTAATGGCCAGGTTATTCGCCATGAATTGCTTGAGTAAATAGAGCAAAGCTCAGCATGAAGCTGACTAGCCCTCGACTCAGCCTGTTCCACTTTGGTTTCAGCAGTAACAGCCCGGGATTCAACCTGTTTAACTTTGGCTTCCGCAGCAATAGCCCTCGATTCAGCCTGTTTAACTTTGGCTTCCGCAGCAATAGCCCGGGACTCAGCTTGTTCCGCTCGGGCTTCATTTTTTTGGGCTTCTAAGTCGGAATTTAATCGTTGCTGACTGATGAATTCATCAAATACATTAGGGGGAACCTTAAAATAATCATGTAATTCTCTACGCTCATCTGCGATATAAAATCTATTTAATCCATCAAAATAAACACATTCATATTTCGAATCCAATAATTTATCTTCCCAAAGTTTATGATCTTCAATTTGGGTAAGTGGAAGTGTCGATTCTATCACTATAATCCAGGGCCTAATCCTGGCCAGATCAAGACCCTCTATGACCAATTTTTCCGCACCTTCGACATCAATCTTTAAAAAATGAATCGGACTTTCATGATATTGTTCGCATATGCTGGTTAATGTATCAACTTGAACTTTCCGCTCAATTTTTTTATACCCTCCTTCCTCCTCATGTCTTTCAGCTATTTCCCTGCTCATAGTTGATAATCCAGTATCAGGCAATTCAAAAAGAGCCACTTCACCTCTCGTATTACCCGCTGCTATCTGTAAATTTATATCTCTTATTCTTTCGGATTCAAGTCTTTCATACCATTGTGTCACTGGCTCAATATTGATGCCACGCCATCCAGCGTCGTAAAAAGCCTTTGTGACTGAATAAAAAACGGGATCATTAGCCCCAACATCAACATAGAATCCCTTACCTATGTCTTTTAGGGCACGCCAAAGCATAACATCTTCATAATTTTGAGCATAAGAAATAAAAGTCATTCTGTTAATTTTTCAATTGATATTTTAGGTTCATTCCACATACATCCAGCAAAGTGGGCCTTGTCAATATTGATAACATCGAACACCAGAGCCAGATCTCTCCATTCGTAATTGGCAGTTAAATGGGTATCCCTATCTACTAATGCAGTTTGAACTGAATAACCTCCAACGCCCAAATTTGCTGCAAATGATATCCTAAACGCATAAACACTGCCTACTTGTGGACAGCTGATTACTTGCTCGGTAAGCCAAGTGTTTGTACCATACATCACTTGACCGAGTCGATCTTTAATACTATACCCTAGCACCAGGGTCTCTAATGCCTGGTTAACTTTTACTTTAATACATAGTTCAATATGCTCACCTACACCAACAATTTCAATTGGTTCCCCACGATTATTAAATAGGGAAATTTCAGTTACAACTGCCTCACCACTACCCGATATAGTTTGATTTTTCCCACTTTCAATCTTTTTTATCTCAATGGTACTATTTTCTTTTTCAGCAATAATGGCATTGTAAAAATCAAAAACTTCCTCTGGGTTACTGTCTTTTATGACATTGCCTTTTTCTAACAGGATAGCTCGGCCACATAGACTTTGAATAGCATTTCGGTCATGCGAAACAATCAATAATGTCGTTCCTTGTTCTTGAAACTCCCGTATTCGACCAAAGCTCTTGTGCTGAAAGTAAGTGTCACCGACCGACAAAGCCTCATCAATAATCAGTATTTCTGGCCGGTAGGCTGTAGCCACAGCAAAAGCAACTCGCATCTGCATGCCACTGGAGTAAGTTCGCATCGGCTCATCAAAATACTCACCTATCTCGGCAAAGGCTTCGATATCCGGCATAACTTGGTTAATCTGTTGCGAAGAAAACCCCATAAGTCCGGCAGAATGACTCACATTCTGCCTGCCTGTAAGTTCGAAATTGAACCCCATACCCAACTCAAGAATAGCGGCAATGCGACCATTGACTTGAATTTTACCCTCGGTTGCTTTTAGGGTGCCAGCGATCAGTTTCAGTAAGGTGCTTTTCCCCGCACCATTTTGGCCTATGATTCCAACCGCCTCACCGGGCTTAATATCAAAATTGATATGTCTCACTACCCAATGTTCTTCTATAGGACGAACAGGAAATGCAAACCAACTGGCAAAACGCTGCCACTCGGATCGATAGGTCCGATAAGCCTTACCAAGATTGCTGACTGATAAAAAATTCACAAAACATCAACCATTTCGGCACTAGCCCGGCGAAACATAAACAAGCTCAGTAAGGTCAAAAACAGACCAATCACAGCAATACCGAAAACATTTTCCCACACCGGATTCTTCCCATATACCAAAATCTGCTGATATGCATCAACAAGAGGACACATCGGATTGAGCAGCAACCAATGGCGATAACTGTCGGGAATAATTGTGATAGGGTAAACAACCGGTGTGAACCAAAACAACATCTGCAAAATAATAGGAACAATTTGTCCAATATCGCGAAGAAAAACATTCATAACGCCAAGTATCAATCCTATACCGAGAGCAAGTGTGACTACAATCAAAGTTAGCGGTATTAGCCATAGCATGGCCAAACTGAATTTATGACCTAGCGCGACAAATATACCTAACACAGATACAAAAAGCAGTACGTTATTTAACAGACACGACCCAACCACAATAGTTGGCAAAGTAATACGAGGAAAATTCATTTTCTTCATCAAATTCCCTTGCTCAATAAATAAATTGAGGCATCGACTTATAATCTCACTGAATAGCGTCCAAGCCAGCTGCCCGGCCATTAGGTAAATAGCATAGGCGTACTGATTATCTATCCCAGGTAATTTTGCCGCTAACACATTTGAGAGTATAAGTGCGTAAATAGCCACCTGCGCCAAAGGATTAATAATCATCCAAAACCCACCTAATTTGCTACGAGCAAAGCGGCTAATCAATTCATTGCGTATAGAACTAAGAACAAAATTATGGTATCCCCAAAGGGCTATTAACATTCTTAACATAAATAGACAGCCAACAACATAGGATAAAACATCTTTCGCTTTGAAAAAGCTTATAACTTAAATTAAACCCCAACACCTAATTCTTGAAAAAACCAATTGTCATAAAGTAACTATTATTGATTTTGATATTATTAAGTTTTTTTTCGTTTACTTATTAATCTCAGCAGAATTTTAAACGAAAAATTAACTTGATTTGATTTGTTAATTTTTCAACCAAAACTAGATGTAAAGGGTTTACTTTGCTCCCCTGACACCCAAGTAACAGACAATTATGATTAACGCTTTGTTTAAATTGAAAGCTATGCAATCTTACATATCCAGACAAATTAATACAGTTAAGATATTGCCGCATAAAGAGCGTAGCGTAACGAGTACTCATTGGCGATTCAAAGCATATTAATATAATATTGATTTGCGCAAGACCGCCATCTATTGCACTTAAGAATTGAATCCGCCACTGAATGTCACGGATTCAGGTATTAAGAAACGAACCTGAATCCGCAACTTAAAAGGTCAGATCCGTTTATAGCATGTTGATTTTTTTTAGCAGAACATAAGAATTTCATTAAATTCTCCTGCAGAATTAAGCAGATCCTTTCAAATCAAAAGGTTGATCTTGAAATCACAGTTTCAGCTAAGGAAGGAACCTATTATGATATTCTTGACTGTAAAAAAAATCGTCAATAAGATCTAGGGGAGCTACTCCACTGTTAATGCTATCTTTCCAAAAATTAAATCCATCCAGCTCTGGCGCCCGTCTTAACATCCCTACATACATCATTGTCACAAAAGTACTCGTAAAATTGGAGGCTTTAAATTCATCCGATTCAGAAAAACCAATCATCATTTCCCCTCGAGTCATTTCATTATTATCTAATTTAGTCTTCCAATACTGTAGTCCCTCTGAATCAGGCGCCCTATTCAAAACATTTGAATAAACTGTTGTTACGAAATCTTCATTGCTTAACGCACCATAAGTATTTACAAACTCAGGCGACTGAGCAAATTGTTCTGATACACCAGACAATGGCACACCTGATTTTACCGAGCCTATGTGAAACAATAAGCCCTCATAATCAGGTATACGACTAAAATAAGCATAATATAACCGAGAAATAGGCGCAATAAGTTCAGAAAATTCAGCAGAGTCGAAGAATCTCTCAACTACTTTAATTTTCGTTAATGCCCCCGAATTAACTGTATCAACCCAAAAATCAATACCAGCATTCTCACCTTCACGGTATAAAAAATCGCGATACATCTGCATTGCAAAAAGCCTGGAATCATTAAAGATGTCATTATCTTTAATTTCCAAATCGGTATTTACATCAAATTCTACAGCATTTGGAATTCCATCAGAATCATTATCTTCTCCTGGCTCGAATTCCGGCAAATCAGGCCCTTCAGTTACGAGATCAGTAAAAGAAAACCAAATCAATGTACCATTTAGAGCAGCTTGGCTTTTGCCATATTCGACTTTAATATGAGCATTGCTGACAGGGAAATTTGCTGTTCCCCATTTCCCATTTGATTCATTTTGATTTTGAGCAGAAAGGAAATATTTCTGACCAGCTGATAATGGCCAACTAATATCCACTTGATGGGTAAAATCCCCCCCAGCATAATTGTATGTCTCTAAGGTATTCCCATTCTCATCCTTCAAAGTAATAACATCGGCACCACCTTGATTATTAAATACAAAACTCTCTAAG
>JALSJK010000113.1 GCA_026989395.1 Methylomonas sp. | reverse complement strand
TTTTGCATGGATAGAGAAATGCCGTCGACTCTGGAAGAACTGTGAAAGGCTCTTGAATTCAAGTTTACACATGGTCGTACTCGCATTTATTAGAATTTTACTGAATAGATCTTGAACAGGCTCTAAGTGATATATACCGAGCTTATTTCTCTAATAGCACTTGGTTTGTCTTCGATTAGTTTGGTAATTAGTATTTACAACACCAGAAGGGATAGAGGGGTAATATTTGCCACTTCCCAGATATATTATGACCAATCCCGATCATTAGATCCAAAACCCAGCTTAAAAATATCGGTGGTTAATAAAGGCCGCAGGCCAGTAACATTGAAATATTTATGGAAAAAATCGAAAAATGGAAAAAGTGCTACTTCACTTAATCCAATAAAGCCAATTACAGATGAAAAAGGTAATTTTATGGGCCTTCCTGAGTTGGTGGCTCAGAGCATGTCCTTAAAATTAGAAGAAGGCGATATTTTTGAAAAAATATATCACTCAGAAGATTGGGTGGAATTGCTAGTTGAACCGGATCATGAGGAACCTATATTTCTTTTGATAGAGGATACACATGGAAAAATGTATCCCGTAAATAATTCTAATAAAAATATAAAAACATTTATTAAAGAAGCAACCTAATTGGGTAAGGGCCGGTTTCTCTCCGGCCCTCCCCAGGTGAGTAGCCCAAAGGAACCTCCCCTTCAGGCTCTCTCAGAACCGTACGTGAACCTCTCGATTCGTACGGCTCCCATCGTTCAGCCGTTTTTATACAACACACCCCAATGGACAAAAATAGTAGGCTGTCGCTCAGCAATTAGAAATGGACCCTATCGATTGGACTGTCCAATCGATAGGGTCCATTTCTTTTCATCGATTTCACGCATTAATGCCAATTCCTCTGCGGAGATATCCATCGGTCGATAGTAAATACTGGAACGATTCAAGTCCAATAATCGGCATTGTTGAACCACGGGTAGTTTTCCTTGCTTGTTGATCCAGGTTCTTCGCTGCGCCCGATCTAGTGACCGAGCGCTTTGGATAAAAAATCATTTTCTACCGTCAACTGGCCTATTTTTGCATGTAAATCTTTGATCGCCTCATCGGGTTTTGTTTGGCTGTTCCCATTTTTCTGAAACAGTTGGCTGGCGTTTTCTAGTAATTGTCGTTTCCATTGGGTGATCTGGTTGGGATGAACACCGTATTGTTCAGTTAATTCCGATAAGGTTTTGTTACCTTTACTGGCGGCCAAGGCCACTTTTGCTTTGAACTCTGCTGAGTGATTTCTTCTTTTCTTGCTCATTGTGGGTTCCTCTGTTTTTGTCATTACAATAAAGCAGTTTTATCACTTAAGCCACTGTCTAGTTTCTTAGGGCCATTTCTGCGAAGATGGGTTAACTTAGAAACATCAATCCCAGTATATAGCGTTACTTTTTCCATCTTTTAAGTTATCATTCATAATAATTGGATAATTTAACTTCATTGCATCCTTGTAACTATTCGTGCTATTTACTCCTGCAATGAGCTATGCACAAGATACTGTTCGCATTTAAAGAAGTTAAGGTAAGGGGTAGGTGCTAGTCTTATTCTTAGATTTGGTGTTAACCTTGGTTAGATTGCAACATCTCTACCCCTTTATCCAATCGTCATTGGATAGTCTAAACTAAGCTAATAATTTTGACTGATTCTATGATACAAGTTAAAGTTGCCATCCAATGCAGGTGCCGAATAAACCAATGCAGATTAGCAATAGAAATACACCAACAACCCATTTTGCCATTTCTCCCCCGCTAATAAGCAGAACGATAATTGCTTTGCTCATTGTGTTGACGGCAGCTGCCAGCAAAATACCAGATGCCGCTAATTGGACAGAAATTCCTTTATCAGCGAGTTGAGAAAGTGTCAGGGTTATTGCATCGACATCGGTAATGCCGGAAATCCCGGCTAAAATATAAATTCCAGCCTGTCCAAACCAATTCTGCAAAAGGTGGGATAAAAACATGATAATGGCTAACAAAGCACCAAATTTAATTGCCATGATGAGATCAAAAGGATTTTTTAAATATACTATTCGCGATTAAGAATGCACATTAACTAGCTGGCGCATTACATTGATTGCGAATATAATAGCGACATGAATGATTACCACCTATCAGACGACGAGATTAAACACCTTGAAGTGTTG
>JALSJK010000112.1 GCA_026989395.1 Methylomonas sp. | reverse complement strand
ACAGAGAACGACTTATGGGTGACCCCTTTAATTATTTACTCAGCTATTGATATTCATCCAAAAAAAATAAGAAACGAAAGGAATTAGCCATATAACCCATATCAAAGGAGCCTCCTGCAAAACTCCAAACACGAGGCAAATATCAATGGCTTACGGTGATGTATCGGGTGTAACCCATTGATTGTTGATTGTCATGAAATAGTTTTGCAAGAGGCTCAAAGGTTTTATTTTTTCTAGTGCCTTTTTATTTTTAATTGGATATTCCCCAAATGCTCCTATTGTGTATTTTTCTATATCAGGTACTCGTCTACAATCAGATGAAATTTTTTCTAAGAAAACTAATCCAAACAAAATATTAATGAACATAACTAGCATAGATAAAAAGCTTATCGAATCAAATTCCAATCTAGAACCATAAATATACATAGATATAAAAACAACGAAATATTCTGTTAAATACTTATCTTTAGTCTTTTTCTTAAATTCAAAATACTGAAAAAAAATCAATGTAAAAATGAGATAACATATAGAAAACAAGATACTCATTGCTAACGGATTAATCGACGATTTATTTGAATATTCTGAGACAAATACAAAAACAGCGTACAGTAATATATTTACACCCAGCATCATAATGAATTAACTAACACCCAGGAAAATCCTACACCAAATAGTAGAGTGGCTATTGCAGCAGCACCTATCCCAGGAATTATTAGCAATCCGAGAGCCCCCACTAATGCTTGGCCAGCATTTTCTTGGTTAAACTGAGTTGCATTCGATGCGTTATTTATACTATCGATCCATAATGAGAAATTGAAAAGCTCCCATATCAATAAGGCAAATCCTACTACGAAGAAACCACCACTTATAAGAGCAAGACTTACCAATACAGCAAGTATCGTAATTAATAATGCAACGATAAACCCACCATTAGCACCTCCAGCAAAATTAATGGGTTGCTCATGGGCAGTAGCTACTTTACCCGCTAAAACAGCATTGCGTATTTCACTTTCAATTTCTGGGCTTAAATTAATTGCATTTAAAGCTTCATTTAAGTTGTTTTGATCAATCGTCCAGATTCTTTGCCCTTCGGCGCTGGCGATTGCCAGGGCCTTTACGGCGCTAATACCCTGTGCCGGATTCCCGGCAGTGCTGAACATCTGCTCCGGCACCAAATGTTCCATAGCGCTGGCTCTTGCGCCAGTCATTTGATTATAGTTAACCCACGCTGCCCTATCACCGCGCTTATCCACCGCCTGATAGGTGTGATGATCCACATCCATACTCAGTCCACTGAAGCTCACATTTCTAGGTAAACCAAACCAATACTGGGTAGACAGGCTGGTTGAAAAAATGCCAAAGCTGGGTAGACGGTATTGAACAATTCCCGCACTTAACGCCGCTAATTTATCCTGCACGTCGTTGAGCGCCAGGTAACTAAAGATCGTGCCATAAAGCAGATCACCCACCACTGCATGTTTTGTTAGCGCAACAAACTGTGCTTCATCACCACTCTCCAGAACATGGGTGTGCCAACTGAAATCCAGCGAGGGGTTAATAACACAATGAATAACGCCCTATAGAAGGCACCATAAGCCGACATCATTATTTTTGAAAATTGGCGGCTCTGAATTATACACCCCTCAAAAACAAGCCCCAATGATGCCGAAAATAAATTGTATTTTTTACAAAAAAACACTTGCATTTTTCGGTGAAAAATTCTTCAAAATATTCGTTTAATATCTGCTTAAATGGGTAAATTGAACATGAATGAAATGATGACAATCGCAGAATACATCACCGATCACTGTAGCGTAAGCATGAAGAAAGCGATTGCTGCTGAGCGCTTTCCTTTTTGGAAAAGAGAATGTGACACCATCGATGATGTGACTTTTTTTCGTCATGGATTGCGTCGCTGTATAAGCGTTGTACAGAGTGGTCGTCACTACCTGCAGGTCACGGACGAAATATATGATGAGGCCATTTGTCATTCAAGCTATTTTAACGCCTTAAAGTCGTCCAGACGGATGAACATGGTGAAGGCCATAGAAAAGCAAAGCTATCAGCTACAGAGTGAGGCATTGTCTTCTTTGGGCATTAATTATCTAAAGTAATTTCCTGAACTTGATGGGTATAGAGTCGAAGCAGCTGATGGGCATTTCATACAACATGCCTGCCATACGAAA
>JALSJK010000111.1 GCA_026989395.1 Methylomonas sp. | reverse complement strand
GGTGATCTTTTCGCCCAGAAAATTAAGGTCTATTATACTATTTCTGGGTGTTTTGTTCCTTGCTTTTTTATAGATAATTCTTTATTAATCATTTGGATAGGTTGTTTTTCAGGGGTGACTATTTATTATGAAAGCCGTTTAGCCAAGGTCAATTTGAGCGAAGAAGGCAAAGAACTGGTTGAAAAGCTGGATGATGAACTCGTAGGGGCGAACGGCCGTTCGCCCCAACAACCACCCAGCCGTTCGTCCCAACAGGCTAAGGCAAAATGGACACAGTTAGAGGCATTGATTGGTAGCGAAAATCGTATAAAAAATATTGCTCAGGATATTGTCAGCCACTTTGAACAGCGGCAAGAAGTATTTGATGGAAAAGGCATGATTGTTTCCATGAGTCGTCGTATTGCCGTTGATTTGTATGCTGAAATTATCAAGAAAAAGCCTGACTGGCATTCCGATGATCTGGGTAAGGGTGTGATTAAAGTAGTGATAACCTCCAGCTCATCGGATGGTCCTGAAATAGACAAGCGCCACCACACCACTAAAGCACAAAGAAAAACGCTGGCAGACAGAATGAAACACCCTGATGATCCGCTTAAATTGGTGATTGTGCGGGATATGTGGCTAACGGGCTTTGATGCCCCCAGTTTGCATACGCTGTATATTGATAAGCCGATGAAAGGACATAATCTGATGCAGGCGATTGCACGGGTGAATCGGGTTTATAAAGATAAGCCGGGTGGGTTAATTGTTGATTATTTGGGGATTGCCTCAGACCTGAAAAAAGCCCTGTCTTTTTATTCTGATGCGGGCGGAAAAAGCGACCCTACTATACTCCAAGAGCAGGCTGTTGAGTTGATGCTGGAAAAGCTGGAAGTGGTTTCTCAGCTTTTTCATGGCTTTGCTTACGAGGATTACTTTGCGGCTGATACCGCAAAAAAACTGTCGCTTATTTTAGCGGCAGAAGATCATATTCTAGGCTTGGAAGACGGTAATAAACGCTTTGTCAATGAAGTGACTGCCCTTTCCAAAGCCTTTGCGATTGCCATACCCCATGAGCAAGCGATGGATGTTAAAGATGAAGTCGCCTTTTTTCAGGCGGTGAAAGCACGTTTGATCAAGTTTGATGCGACTGCCTCAGGGCGTAGTGATGAAGAGATAGAGACCACGATCAGGCAAGTAATTGATCAAGCTCTGGTTTCTGAACAAGTCATTGATGTCTTTGATGCCGCAGGCATCAAGAAGCCTGATATTTCCATTCTCTCAGAAGAATTCTTGTTGGAACTTAAAGGCATGGAACATAAGAATGTTGCCTTGGAGGTGTTAAAGAAGTTACTTAACGATGAGCTGAAATCTCGATCAAGAAAAAATTTGGTCAAAAGTAAATCGCTAATGGAAATGCTGGAAAACGCGATAAAAAAATATCACAACAAGGTGCTAACCGCCGCTGAAGTTATGGATGAACTCATTAAATTGAGTCAAGATATTATAAGTATGGACAATGAAGCCAGTGAGCTGGGTTTAAGCGATTATGAATACGCCTTTTATACCGCAGTTGCTGATAATAACAGTGCAAAAGAGCTGATGCAGCACGATAAGTTAAGAGAATTGGCGGTTGTCCTTACCGAGCGAGTGAGACAAAATGCTTCAATCGACTGGACAATTAAAGAGAGTGTGCGAGCCAAATTAAAAGTGATTATCAAACGTACACTCAGGCAATATGGCTATCCGCCTGATATGCAAAAATTGGCAACGGAAACGGTATTGAAACAGGCTGAATTGATTGCAAATGAGATCACAGTTGAAGCATAGAAGGGCTGTTAAGCATTTATAATCAGGCAATACAAGCTGTGCTGCTTAAATCTGCATCTTTATTTTGCCGGTGATGTGAGGCGATATGGCTATGGCATCTTCCCACCAAGGTGGCGATTTTTTATTCGTTTTACAAGGCGTACAAAAATCAACTTCTTAGTTTTGTGATTTTCATTAATATTTCAATCTGGTATTGTTATTTATTAAATGACGCGCTGATGTTCTAAATGATTTTTTGTATGATGCAAAGAAAAAACGGAGCAAACTGCAAACTGATCATGATGTTTGGTTAATTATTTTTAAAGTGAATGAGCAACAAAATTTCAATGCTTGAATATAAAAGAGACTTTATTCGGTATGCTCTTGATAATAAAGTTCTTAAATTTGGTGAATTTCGATTAAAGTCTGGGAGAGTCAGTCCTTATTTTTTCAATACCGGCTTATTTGATACGGGTATGAAGCTTGGTCAGCTAGGGCAATATTATGCGCAGGCGTTATTGCAGTCAAGAATACAGGTAGATGTGCTATATGGGCCTGCTTATAAGGGTATCCCTTTGGTTAGCGCCACGGCTATTGCTTATGCCCAATTAACACAACAGGATATTCCTTTTGTTTTTAATCGCAAGGAGGCTAAAGACCATGGCGAAGGCGGGTTACTGGTCGGCGCTTCATTGAAAGGTAAAGTTATTGTTCTTGATGATGTAATTACTGCTGGGACTTCTGCTCGGGAATCAATTGAAATTATTTCTAGAAATGGAGCCATTCCGGCCGGGATGCTGATTGCGTTGGACAGGCAGGAAAAAGGGGTAAATGATATATCGATCATTCAAGAACTAAAACAAAATTTTAATTTACCGGTCATATCGATTATCACATTGGCTGATATTGTGGAGTACCTAAAGTACGACCCGGAAAATAAAAGATTTATTGATGCTATTTATGAATACCAGCAAGCTTATGGTGTATAGCAAAATAAATTTTGTAACTATTTACAGCTTCCAATAGACTTTGGAGTATGTTTCTTAATAGATTTGTTGCACTTTTGCATCAAATTCAAATTCCCTTGCAATTCGCCGTGCAATTTTTATGGCCTGCTTCTTGCTATCAAAAGGCCCGGCGATGACATGGTATTCATCATGCCTTTCAAGGACTCTGCTGAGTATCTGCGGTCCTTGATGATTTAACATAGCGGCAAGCTTGATGGCCGGGTTTTTGCTGATAAAGGTTGAGGCAACAACTGACCAGTCCCCTTCAGATAAGGGTGGAACGACGGGTATGCCATAAAGTAGCTCGGGACGTCTTACAATGGGAGCATTATTGATAGAGACGGCTTGAGGGTTATGTGATGTTAATACGGGAGAGGGAATCCCTGTTGCCTCTTCCAAAACCTTTTCAACAGTAAGCCAGTTAATATTTATTCCAGCTAAGTGAGGTTTTTTTTGTAATGCTTTAAAAAGTTTGGTCTTCAGTTGCTTAAATATTTTTGACTGTTTCACCTTGCTGGAATGAACAGACAAATAAAGCATATTATCCCGCCAGCCAATCAGATAGGGTTGGTCGACGATTTTGACAGAAGTTCCAACTGAAACTTTATTGAATAGTGTTTCAATATGTTCAGGATACAGCCGCACACAGCCATGGCTTATTCTTAATCCAACACCGTACGGCTTATTTGTGCCATGCAGCAGGTAGCCTGGAAAACCCAGACGCAAGGCATATTGGCCCAAAGGGTTATTTGGTCCAGCTTTAACTACTGCAGGCAAAGGATCGCCTTTTAATGCATGTTCTTTACGGATGGATGCTGGAACCACCCAGTTTGGGGACTTGGTTTTGCGAATTATTCTGGTTTTCCCTTTTGGAGTAGCCCAGCCTTTTTTTCCAATACCGAGAGGAAAGCTCAGCACTCTTTTTACTGGGCCATCTGAATATTGAACGGGGTAATAAAAAAGTCGCATGTTGGCCAAGTTAATTACAATCCCGCGTTGAGCCGCGTCAGGCAAAATAAACATCAAAGGCAGCAGAACCTTAGTGTCAGGTTTGACATGCCAAGCATCAAGGTTTTTATTGGTACGGGCAATTTCATTAAAACCTAAACTGAAGTGTCGGGCAATATCTGGTAGGGTTTCGCCTTCCCGGCTATATATTGCCGCTATTTGACCAATGACAGAATCATTGCTGTTCAGAAAAAATTGATTGGTTTGGATGTTATCTAATTGGTATTCCTCAATCCCAAAAAATTTTTGGCTGATTTGACAGCCGCTGATCAGAGAGATTGAAAAGCAAACAATAACTTTTAAAGCAATAAAATGAGATGTAAGAAAACTGCGTTGAATCATAAAACTAAAATTTAGACTACCGTGGATATTTTATCCAGTGTTAATTATACCCCTCACATTCAATAATACCCATATCCAGACCACATTAAACTTTTGTTGAAATGACTTTACCAGGATATTAGCTGGTATTACGACTAAAGCTGTTTCCACTCAATGGATTAATTGTCAATCAAACTCGACAATAAGTATTTTAAATACCCTAGACAACTTGATTTATCTTGTATCTGACCCCATGTCAATACCAATGAAAGTCAGAGAAAGAATAGAAACATTTCAAGATAATATTGCTGCGAGACATAACAAATAAAGATTAATCATGAGGCATACAAATGAGCGATTCTAATAACAAAAATTTTTTCCGGCTTGTTCTGGATGTTTTATTGAAAATATTCAGTACCTTAAAAAATGTAATGACTGATTTTGTCCAATATTTATCGAAAACTCAAACCGGGAAGGATGTAAACCTACCAAAGACAGGAAATGGCCAAGAGCCAAGACAAAGCCCAATACGGACTATTTTGATTGTATTGGGAGTGATGGTTGTACTTTCCATATTTACAAATATTCAAAGTTTTCAACAGAATGAGATTCCATATAACAAATTTTTGCAATTGGTGGATGAAAACAGGATCGAAAAAGCCGTGGTCACTGAAAAGGCTATTACAGGCCTGATCAAGCCGGAAGAGGAGTCGAAAAGTCCAAAACCTTTTGTGACTATTCCGTTATGGAATGATCAACTGGCAGAGAAATTAACTGAACATCAGGTTGAATATATCGTTAGAAGCGGTGAAAGTTGGTTGAGTAATCTGTTCCTCAACTGGATCATTCCAATGTTGATTTTGGTTTTGATCTGGACTTGGGTTTTCCGCCGGATGTCGGGCGGACCAGGTGCTTCATTTTTGAATTTGGGTAATAAAATACGGATTCATCCAGAAACAGGATCAAAAGTTACTTTTAATGATGTAGCTGGAGCAGAATCTGCAAAGCAGGAATTAAAAGAAACCATTGAATTTTTAAAATCGCCGGAAAAAATTCAGCGCTTGGGTGGTCGGATGCCCAAAGGCGTGTTGTTGGTTGGTCCTCCCGGAACCGGAAAAACATTGCTGGCTAAAGCTGTGTCCGGCGAAGCAGGAGTACCATTTTTCAATATCAGCGGATCGGAGTTTATTGAATTATTCGTAGGAGTGGGGGCTGCCAGGGTACGGGATTTGTTCGAACAGGCCAGACAAAACGCACCTTGTATTATTTTTATTGATGAACTTGACGCAATAGGTCGCTCTCGAGGTGGTCCCGTAGTGATGGGAGGTCATGATGAGCGTGAGCAAACCTTGAATCAGTTGCTAACTGAAATGGATGGTTTTGATTCGTCTGCAGGTGTTGTAGTGATGGCCGCAACAAATCGTCCAGAAGTGCTTGATAAGGCCCTGCTTCGAGCTGGGCGTTTTGATCGGCAGATTGTAGTTGATAAGCCTGATCTTGATGAGCGGATCAAGATTCTTGAGTTACATACCAAGAACATGAAAATGGCCAAAGATGTAGATTTGAGCATTGTTGGCAAGCGTACCCCCGGGTTGGTAGGCGCCGATTTAGCAAATATAGCTAATGAAGCGGCAATTCTGGCCGCAAGAAATAATCATAAACAAGTACAAATGGGGGATTTTGAAGCAGCAATTGACAGAGTTTTGACTGGGGCAGAAAAGAAGAGCAGAGCACTGGGGCGTGAAGAAAAACGTCGTGTCGCCTATCATGAAGCGGGCCATGCTTTGGTGGCAGAAAATGTGCCGACGGGTCAGCCAGTTCATAAAATATCAATTATTCCCAGAGGAGTTTCAGCGCTCGGATTCACCTTGCAGTTACCTGTCGAAGAGAAATTTCTTTCAACTGACGAGGAGCTTAAAGATCAAATTGCTATTTTAATGGGCGGACGTATTGCAGAATCTATTGCCTTGGGGAATATTTCTACTGGTGCCCAGAATGATTTAGAAAAAGCCAGTGAAATCGCTCGTACGATGGTGTGCCAATTGGGGATGAGCGAAAAACTGGGCGCTTTGACTTATGGCAAACGTCAGCAGATGCAATTTCTTGAGATTGATGCAAATGAATACCGCAATTACAGTGAGGAAACTGCAAAAAAAATCGATGCAGAGGTAAAGGCAATCGTTGATCAGGCGATTGACAGGGCCAATAAAATATTAACAGCCAAACGCGCTTTACTGGATCGTTTAGCAAGCGTTCTTCAAGACAAAGAAGTGATACAAAGAGATGAGTTGGAGGCAATACTTAAGCAGCCCAGTAAAAAAAATTCTAAAACAGAACAATAATTTATTAACCAAAAAGTAGGACAAAAACCATGAGAATACAAATAACCTATAAAGGATTTGAAAAACAAGATAAAAAAGCATTAAAGGAAAAAATAATAGAGAAGGTTGCTGATCTTGAAAAAAAGCTGGGTTCATTGGCTGATGGTGATGTCAGTATTCGCGGGACTTTGGAAAAAAATGCCAAACATAAATTATTTCGGTTTGGAGTAACTTTGCATTTACCGCATAAAATGATTGCTGCTGATGAAGAAGGTGAAAATATTACCGAGGTTATTAGCAAAACTTTTAGTGAACTAGACAGGCAAGCACAAAAGCATAAAAGTCGGTTAAAAAAGGAGCATTTATGGAAGCGTGTTTCAAGAAGGAAAAAGCTGAAAAGTAAGGTATTAGATGCTCAGCCAGTTGGTAATCAGCCTGTTATGACTCGCAGTGAAAGCTGGTTTGATAGCATCAAACCTCATTTAGATGATTTATATCATTTTGCCGTGCATGAAATAACCTATCTGCAAGCCGTAGGAGATTTGGTTGCGGATGATATGCTCCCTGACGAATTGGTTGATGCGGTTATTGTTTCTGCATTTGAGCAGCAAAATGTAAAGCCGGAAAACCTGGAGACCAAGGCCTGGTTATATCAACTGGCTGTTGATATTCTCGAAAAAGAAATTGAAGAAAGCCGACAAAGACGCAAAGCGATCAGTTTACAAACAGTTATTCCAGACGAAGATATTGATACTAATATTTATGAGTTTTATCAACCGGATGAAATGCTTAAAGTTGAAGACTTGCTAGGAGTATCAGCAAATATTCCTGAAGTAGAAAAAAGTCAGGCTTTGGCGGAGCAAGCATTAGCACAGCCTGCAATGACCAACTTGCCCAGAAACTGGAGGCGTGCAGCGATGTTGCATCATGCTTTGGGTTTTTCTACAGCGGAGGTTGCATCAATTATGCGCATGGAGCAAGCAATGGTTGATGATTTATTGAAGTTAGCTGCTCGGTTTATGGTGGACCGAACTACCGGAGCGGAAGTGCCGGAAGGTGTGCAAATTCAACGATATCTGGAACTGACTGTAAAGAAAACCCTGCCGCAGTCAAATTTTGACGAGCTTCAGGGTAAATTTAAGGAAGGATAGATCAACGATGTTCAGCCGCCTTTGAATATCCTGTCAAAGGCGGCTGCTTCAAATACCCTTAGTCAACCCAGCTATTATGAGGGGGAGTCAGCTATAATCTTGAAAAGCTGGTTCTATCAGCAGGATCGCCAGGGTGCTTTTTCATATTATTCCAATATAAAACTTTATTTTGGAACAAAAAGCTATGTTGTTGGGTTAAACTTGTTTCAGAAGTAATTTCCAACGGTACTGATTGTAGTTAAAAAAATATGAACATAACATGAACAAATTTATCTGGTATTCTTTCCTGATATTATGTTCATTCTACATAGCTCCAACAAAACTGAAAATCTGCTTGCACATTTAGCGGCAGTTTTGCGTTCATCGTCTTTAGCTTCGCCTTTTGCAAAGGAAATTTTTCTTATTCAAAGTCAAGGTATGGAGCGCTGGTTGTCCCAACAATTGGCGACAGAATTTAAAGTCTGGGCAAATTTTGAGTTTTTGTTCCCCAACAAATTTTTTAGTAGTTTATCTCGACAGATTGATTTAGAAATTGACGATAGCAATTTTGACCGGCGAACCATGCTGTGGCACTTTGAAGCAATTCTGAGAAATCTGAGTGATCCGGTTTTTGAACCCCTAAAAAATTATTTGGCGGGAGAAAATAGTTCACTTAAGCGATTTCAACTTGCTCAGCAATTGACGCAAATATTTGATCAATATCAGATGATGAGGCCTGATTTATTGGCTGCCTGGCAAAATGGCCAGCTTTGTTTTGATTCTGTCCCGGAGCGATGGCAGAGAGTACTTTGGCAAAAAATCACAGAAATTGTCGGCACTCAACATCGAGGTTTAATATGGCAAAATATAATTAAGCAACTGGAAGCGGCAGAGCCTGGCAGTTTTATCAATCATCTTCCTGAAAGAATCTCGGTATTTGGTCTAAATACCATGCCTCCTTTGTTTTTGGCTTTTCTACAGGCGCTCAGCCGTCATAGTGAAGTGCATTTTTATCTATTGAATCCTGCCCAAACATATTGGGCCGATCTTAAAAGCAGACGGCAAATTACCCCAGAAGATCAGCAGCAAAATGGTCATCCGCTACTGGCTTCATTAGGGCAGCAAGGACGGGAATTTCAGGCGATGCTGCTGGAACAGACAGAATTTGAAATGCAATTTGACAGTTTCGAGCCTGCGGAAGAAACGACTGTCCTGCATCGCTTGCAAAATGATATTCTTCAAAACCAGGTTACCCAGGAAACACTCAAAAATGACCATTCCATTAGCATACATGCTTGCCACTCCAGGATGCGGGAAGTACAAGTAATAAAGAATGAGTTGCTGGATATTCTGGAGCATAATCCAGAATTGCAATTACGCGATATTGTTGTTATGGCTCCAGATATACAACAATATGCTGCATTTATTAATGCAGTTTTTTCCGGTATTCCACATGCGATCGCTGATCGTAGTATGCAGCTTAGCAATTCTCTTCTTGATGCCCTGCTCCGTTTCCTGCAACTTAGCCAAAGCCGGTTTGGCTGGCAAACGGTTTTGGATTTGCTGGAGCAACCTGTTGTGTATCGCCATTTTGGTTTGTCGGAAACTGATCTGGAGATAATCGAGCACTGGATAAACGATACCAATATTCGTTGGGCGAGATCAGAGCAACACAAAGCCAAGTTAGGATTGCCCGAAGCATCAGAAAATACTTGGCAAACAGGGCTTCAGCGGTTATTGATGGGTTATGCAATTGCAGATGACGAGTTTTTTGAAGGCATATTACCTTATCAAGAGATTGAGGGATCATCAGCTCAAGCGTTAGGCGGGTTGTGCGATTTTTTGCAATTGCTAGAAATGGCTAATGAAGATTTAGGGCAAGGTAAAACATTGCAGCAATGGGGTGAGCGACTTTTTTATTATGCAGAGCAATTGCTGGTAAACGAACCATATAACTATGAAAATCAGCTGGAAAGGCAGCAATTGAATGAATTGATAAGTGAATTATCTGAGAGTGTTTCAGAGCATCACCAACATGTTATTGATCTTGAAGTTATCATTGCCTGGCTGCAATCAATAATGACAGAGCGTAAATCATCAACGGGTTTTTTACGTGGACAATTGACATTTTGTTCTATGTTGCCGATGCGTTCTATACCCTTCAAGGTAATTGTTTTGCTGGGAATGAACGACGCCGAATTTCCAAAAATTGATAGGCAGCCGACTTTTGATTTAATGACTCAGGACTACAGGAAAGGTGATCGCTCTCGGCGCTCGGATGATCGCTATCAATTTCTGGAAATACTGTTGTCAGTTCGGCAACAACTAATCATGACCTTCATCGGGCAGTCTATAACCCATAATGAAGCCATTCCGCCATCAGTAGTGATCAGCGAGTTGCTGGAAATTTTGGAGCAGGAATACCATCTCAATAATCTGATTACGTATCATCCATTACAAGCTTTCAGCCCAAAATATTTTTCAGGTGAAAATTCAGCATTGTTCAGTTATGAACAATCAGATTGCAAAACTGCCCAGGCATTGCAAAGCAGAACGAATGAACAGAAACAATGGTGGCAGGGAACCTTGCAACAAGAAAAAATAACCGTCATTGATGTCGGAGACTTGCTTGCCTTTTATCGGCATCCACAAGAATATTTTTTCCGCAGGCTATTAGGCATTCGCTGGCAAGGAGCAGAAAAACAAGCCGATGAGCGGGAACCCTTTGTTGTCGACGGATTGGATGCATATAACATCAATCAACAATGGATCACACAATACCTGGAAGGAAAAACTCCGGATGTTGAAAAGCTACAGGCTCAGGGACAATGGTTATCCACGACGCCTGGTATTATAGAATTTCAACGTCGACAATCTTTACTGATAGAATTTATTGCAAAGATTCGGGCGAGGCAAATGGGTGAACCCATACCTGAAATTTGCATTGACAAGCAAATTGATGAATTCAGGTTGGTAGGAAATCTGAATCAGATTCATCAAAATGGCAGTTTGTGTTATCGATATGCGAAATTGAAAGGTAAGGATTTTATATTGGCTTGGTTGCATCACTTGATGGTAAACCAAGTCAAGCGGCAAGACACTTGCTTAATCAGTTCAGATATGGAGTTGTTGTTTCCTTCAGAGGCGGCATCACCGAATGTGCTAAGGCAGTTGATTCAGATTTTTATTGAAGGACAGACAAATCCACATTTATTCTTTGTTGAGCCTGCTTTTGCTTATGTACAGCAATTATCCAAGTCCAAAGCTAGAAAATCACCAATTGATACTGCCCGGGAGCAATGGTTAAATTCTATAGAATCAGGATATGAACCAGCCATAACAAAACTTTATCAAAATTTAGCTGATCCTGAATTGATATTAAACAGTGAATTTGAACAAATTTGCCAAACACTTCTGTATCCGGGCTGGGAGTCAGCAAATGGCAATTGAACAGTTTGACACAGTCAAAACACCATTGAAGAAAGGAATCAATCTAATTGAAGCCAGTGCAGGAACAGGAAAAACCTATACCATTGCCATGCTGGTATTACGTTTTATCGTTGAACAAAAAATTTCCATCGACAAATTACTGGTTGTTACTTTCACAAAAGCAGCAACCGAAGAGTTGAAGGAAAGAATTCGTAACCGGCTAATTGAAGCTAAACGAATATTGGCAGGCGGATCAAAAAATCATGATGCCACTATGTCTGACTGGCTTAGCAATTTTGACGATGATGAAAAAAATATTAAAGAACGTTTGAGTGCTGCCTTACTGGATATTGACCGGGCAGGAGTATTTACCATTCACGGATTCTGTCAGCGGGTTTTGAAAGAACATGCTCTGGAAAGTGGACAGTTATTTGACTCTGAGTTGACCGCCAATATTGATGCCATCATACAAAATTGTGCTGATGATTTTTGGCGTATTGAAGTGTATTCAAGAGATGTTCGAGAGGTTGCGGTTTTAACCTCTGAGTTCAATTCTCCCGATGCATTATTACGCAGTATTCGAACTGTTCAGGCAGCCGAACAGATTTATCCTGAACCGGAAAACCTGGATCAACAATTTGCGGCTATTGAAGCCCTCATACATAAAGCCATGCATCAGCATAATGCTTTATCATCCAAAATTAGTGATGCAATTTCTGAAGGAAAATTCAAGACGGAATATGCAAATTGCTTCGAATCAGTTAGTCGGCAGTTTGCCGACTGGCTTAGTGGAAAAACTATCGATCTGCCTGGATTTGATGACATTGCTATGTTCACTAAAGACGGTATGCACTCTGCATTGAATGGCGGGAAATTTCGGAGCAATAAAAACCAGAGTAGTGATGAACGAAAACAGGAATTTCTTGATAGCTTAGAGACTTCAGGATTTGATGACCTGTTCAATGCAATAAAGAGAATTACCCTGACTTTCCGTCATGCAATGATTATCTATATTCAGGAACATTTGGAACGGCATTTACACAAGCAGAATGTAATGTCCTATGATCAACTAATCACTCGTCTTGCCGATGCATTGCAGAGCGAAAAAGGAAAGCTGCTTTGTGCTGAATTGCAACAACGGTACGAAGTTGCGTTGATTGACGAATTTCAGGATACCGATAAAGCGCAATGGCAGATATTTTCTACTTTGTTTGGTCATCCTGAGCATTTTCTGTACTTGATTGGAGATCCCAAACAAGCGATCTATAAATTTCGCGGTGCTGATATTTTCACTTATTTTACCGCACAAACCCAGGCGCATTATCACTTTACGCTGGCAAAAAATTGGCGTTCCCATCCTTTATTGGTTGAGTCTGTTAATAGATTGTTTGAGCGTCATGATCATGCTTTTTTGTTTGATCAGCTAACATATAAACCTGTTGCTGCTGCATTGTCAGCGCAAGAAGGTTATTTGCATCAACTACAGCAACCAATGGCTCCTTTGGTGTTATGGCAGTTGCCCGAAAGCGCTTCCAATTCGGGTTATTGGGTCAAGGGTAAGGCAGAGGCTGAATTTCAAATTAATACCGTTAATGAGATTGTCGATTTATTAGAAGGCTCTATTCAGTTATCTATTAATGGAAAAAGCCGAAAAATTGTGCCGGGAGATATTGCTGTTTTGGTGCGAAGTAATCATCAGGCGCGTGAATATCAAAGTAGCCTGATAGCAGCAGATGTTCCAGCAATCTTGAATAGTACCCAGTCTGTATTTGAAACAATCGAAGCTCACAATTTATACATATTGCTGTTAGCCATTGCTCATCCAGGTAATCAGGATTATTTACGTCAGGCTCTGACAATCAACTGGTTTGGCTTGGATGGTCAACAGCTTTACCAGAATTTGAATGATGAAGTTTTGTTTGATGGTTGGTTAAATCGCTTTCAGGCTTATTTTGTTAAATGGCAGAAGCAAGATTTGATGGCAATGATGAATGAGCTGCTTGAACTAGAATCAATCCCCCAGCAGATTGCCAAAACCTCAATGGCAGAAAGACAGTTAACTAATTTGTACCATCTGGTTGAGTTATTGCAGCAAGCAGTAATTGATGAACATTTGGGTATCATTAAATCTTTGGACTGGTTAGCTTCGGCAATCAATAATCATCATCAGGCTGAAGAACAACAATTACGCCTGGAAAGTGATGCTGAAGCAGTAAAAATTGTTACCATGCATCGAGCCAAAGGTCTGGAATATCCAATTGTATTTTGCCCCGTTTTATGGCAAAGAAGTGACCGGCTATTGAAAGAAAAACATATCATCAGATACCATCATAATGGCGTGATGACTGTTGATCTGGGGTCTGATAAATTTGAGGAAAATCGTAAACAAGCATTGTCCGAAGAATTAGCAGAGGATATTAGGTTGCTTTATGTGGCAATTACCCGTGCTAAATATCGTTGTTATATCGGCTGGGCAGATGTACGCAGTAAAGAACGTGCCAATTACTCTGCCCTGTCCTATTTATTGTTCACAGAGCGAGAACAAAGCTGGCGGCAACAGTTATTGAATACTAATTATGATAGTCAGCAAACTGTTTTGCAGTCGCTTAGTCAACAACTCCCGGAAGCAATTGAATATCGATTGTTAGGAACCCAGGCCGAACTTACTGGTAGCCATAAAAATAATAAGAAGCTGCAGCAGCTATCTTCTAAGCAAAGAACCAGGGCATTAGCAACAGCCTGGCAAATGAGCAGCTATACAGCACTAACAGCATTGAGTCAGCATGAAATATCAGAACTGCCAACTGATAAGGCACAGGAACAACAATCCATAGAGGAACAGCAAGATTTATCCTTACCCAAGGGAGCGCATACAGGTAATGTGATACACGAACTGTTAGAAACCATTCCATTCAGATCTCTGGCTGCGGGAGAGAACATAGATAAACAACGGGATCAAATTTGTCTGCGTTATAGTTTGCATTGCCAGCAGCCGGAAGTTATAAATCAATTGTTACAACAGGTGGTTTTAACACCGTTATCTAAGGAAAATACAGTTTTTACATTAGCCAGTATTGATGATCGAAATTGCTTAAAGGAAATGCCTTTTTATTTGTCAGTCCGTGATATCAATGTTGAACAAATCAATAAAGTACTGCACGGTTCGTCTGTTGTGCAGCCTCTTGCTGCAAAACAATTGGCGGGGTTTTTGACTGGTTTTATTGATTTGATTTGTGAGTTTCAAGATCGTTTTTATGTAATGGATTACAAAACCAACTGGCTACCAGATTACAGAACTGAAGCATTGACCGCAGCCATGCTGGAACATAATTATGGTTTACAATACTGGATATATTCGCTGGTTTTGCATCGTTATTTGCAAAACCGTTTGCCGGGTTATAATTATGAACAACACTTTGGCGGTGTCAGATATTTATTTGTTCGGGGTATGAACAAAAATAAACCAATGAGCGGAGTGTATCAAGATCGGCCTGAACTAGATACACTTGAACGACTTGGAAGGATTTTATGATTTCCTGTCTTTTCTGTTCCACAAGAAAACTGCAATGCTGCCATAAATGCAGTGGGTTAAGGCGGATAGCGCTCCAGGTATGGAAGCCATCTGGCCGAAATTTTGTTTTGCCAGGACAACACCAAGCCCCGAATTTTGCATGCCGACTTCTATTGCAATGGTTCTGGCAACCTGTTCATTTTTGAACAACAGCTTGCTGATAACAAAACCAAGTACAAAACCGCATAAATGAAGTAAACCAATTGCGATAAACAGTTTTGGGCCGGCATTGATGATTTGTTCTTTACCCTGGCCAATAATATACTATTCGCGATCAAGAATACACATTAACTAGCTGGCACATTGTATTGATTGCGAATATAATAGCGACATGAATGATTACCGCCTATCAGACGAAGAGATTAAACACCTTGAAGTGTTGCATC
>JALSJK010000110.1 GCA_026989395.1 Methylomonas sp. | reverse complement strand
TTCTGGAAAAACAAGGTTCTATATTTCCGACCCTTCTGATCCGATAGTATTGGCCTATAGCCGGGCATATCCTGGTGTTTTTCATTCATTACAAGAAATGCCTGAAGAACTACAATCTCATCTTCGTTACCCCAGGGATCTTTTTTATTTGCAAATGAAGGTTTATGCCAAATATCATCAAACAAACCCTGATTTATTTTATGAACAAGCGGAAACCTGGGAATTTGCTGAAGTTGAGCAAAAACCTCTGCTGCCTTATTACATCACCATGGATTTCGGTTTTTGCGGCGACAGGGAAGAATTTGTCATGATCAACCCGATGACTCCTATTAACAGAGACAATCTCAGCATGGTTGGCGTTGCTGGTACTATGGATAAAAAAGGCTGCTCCTCCCTCTACACGCCAGGCATTTCCATTTACAAATTTAACAAAGATGTCCAGGTTAATGGACCCGCTCAGGTTGCTGCATTAATTGATCAGGATCCCGAAATCTCCGCACAATTCACCTTGTGGGATCAACACGGCTCCCGAGTAGTTAAGGGCAGGATGATTATCTTACCTATCGGCCAAGGGCACTCAGTGCTTTATGCCCAGCCTATTTATATGATTTCAACGAAAACCAAAATACCTGAATTGGCTCGGGTCATCGTTTCAATAGGTAATGAAGTAGTAATGGATAAAAGCTTGTGGAAAGCCTTTAGTCGCTTGAAACAGAAATTTATCCGCAATGTAAGAGAAGGAAAAAACCAAAACATCTCAAAACCTTCAGATAAGGAAGATACTTTATAGCTTAATGAAAAAGTCTGAAAACTCATCAGGCCACCATACGTGACAGAACAGCGCGTGCTACCAGTAAATTTATCACTGGGTTTGCCCAAGAACGAGCAAGGAATAACTTGAACAACTGGCTTGTCTTGTTATCTGTCTTCTGCGTTGTAAAAATAGTTGCGTGGTTGATCAGTTTAGGACAAACCTTATCAAAATTCATACCCGAGGCGGCTTTGGCAATAATTCAGCAAACATCTGAAAAAACCAAACAAATTAAGAATTAATCCGGTATTATCAAAACGCATTACAATAAATTCCAATATCCTGGAGTTGCGATGATGAAAAACCACAGGTTTTGGCGTTTGCCAGCCTATTTTTTAATTGTTGGTTTATGTCCTTTGTTGGGAGTCTGGCTGGCACAAAAACCAGTCAGTCCTTACCTGACCTTCCCTCCCATCCCAACGCCCAGCCAACCAGAGCCTTTTTCATGGGCAGCATTTTTATTGATTGGCGTGTTTGTTATCGCATGTCTAAGTCCTTTTTTGGTAAAAATTATTGGCACTAAAATGCCCTCAGGAAATAAACCAAGGGAAACTCGGGATTTTTCACGCTGGGGTTGGTTTGGGATGATTTTTTTGGCTTTTTTTTGGATTATTGCCTGGACTCGTTTTCCATTATTTGAAGCCATCCAGAGATTTACATTTGCTCCATTATGGATTGGCTATATTTGGATTGTTAATGCACTAACCTTCCGCAAAAGCGGCCATTGCTGTTTGCTCGACAGGACAACTTATTTTCTTTGGTTATTTCCCTTGAGCGCTGTTTTTTGGTGGAGCTTCGAATATCTGAATCGTTTCGTCTCGAACTGGTATTACATTGGCGTTAGTGACCTTGGTCCCTGGGAATATTTTATTCATTGCAGCTTGCCTTTTTCAACCGTGTTACCCGCAGTCATCTCTACCAGTGAATATTTGAAAACCTTTCCGCGATTAAGTAATGGTCTGGATAAATTTCCACTTTTGCATTTATCAGGGCAAACGTTTTGGGCATGGTCTTTAATAAGCATAAGCGCAATCTCTTTCACAGCGCTTGCCCTTTGGCCAGAGCATCTGTTTTTTCTTGTTTGGCTTGCACCAATTGCATTGATCTGTGATTTACAGTTATTGACTGAGTTACCTCCCCTTTTAAAAGACATCATTACTGGTGACTGGAGGCGTGTCTGGCGTTTGGCATTAGCTGGCCTTATTTGTGGTTTTTTTTGGGAAATGTGGAATATCAATAGTTTGGCTCATTGGAAATATAACGTACCCTATGTGCAACATTTTATGTTGTTTGAAATGCCACTTATTGGATATGCTGGTTATTTTCCGTTTGGCATTGTCTGCGGTCTTTTTGCTGATTTCATTATGTTAAATAAAACGCCTTCGGAAGAATTTTCAGGCATTACTGGTAATCCTGAGCAGTAAAATCAGTTCTGATAATAACCCTTTTGTATTTTGCTTTTGGGTGTTATCCGACATAATGTTAGAACTTTACTGTTCTTGTTATGTCCCATTTATTGGATTGATTCACAAACCATTTTACGGGAGAAACAACTATGAAATTGACCTGGGTATTAGTTGCTGATAAAAGTCGTGCACGCTTTTTCAAGGCAAAAACAGCCTCTCAGATAGAAGAGATAATGGATTTTACTCATATTGAAGGCCGTCTGCACGAACGGGATCTCACTACCGATTTACCTGGTAAAGATGCCAATAAAGGCGCTCCTGGAAAACATTCTTTTCAAGACAAAATTGAGCCAAAACAACAAGAGGCAATAGATTTTTCAAAGCATGTTGCCAGATATATTGAGGATGCAGTCAAGGAAAACAAATTTGAACAACTGATGATTATTGCCGAACCTTCATTTTTAGGGATGCTTCGCAAACAGTTTTCTGATGAAGTAAAACAGCTTATTAGTTTCGAGCTTGATAAAAATATTACCACCCATGATATAACGGATATCCGTGAACATCTGCCACTCCCTTTCTCTAAATTCTAAGGAAGCCGATCAATCAGGCCATTATGAAATCTGGAGGTTTTCAATGATGATAAAAAACAGTTTTGTTGCTATATCCAGTGCAGCTATTTTTTGTCTGTCTACAGCTAGTAGTGCACAGGAACCCGGTTCCATGTCTCAAGCAAAAAAATCCGTTGATGTCTCTGACACAATCAGCCAGACATTGAACCAAGTTGTTAGGAATAATGGAGGAAAAATAGCTATGAATATTAAATCTCCAAGCTTTACACATAACAGTGAAATTCCTGTCCGCTTCACTTGTGAAGGTGACGATGTATCTCCCGCCCTATCCTGGTCGAATATACCTCAGGGAAGCAAAAGCCTGGCTCTTATTGTTGATGATCCTGATGCACCTGACCCTGCCGCGCCAAAAATGACTTGGGTGCATTGGGTTTTATACAATATTCCACCTGAGTCTGATGGACTGCCTGAAGCTGTCACTGCTGCGGCACTACCTCCCGGAACCAAACAAGGGCAAAATGATTGGAAAAAAACTGGTTACGGCGGACCATGCCCTCCCATTGGCAGACACCGCTATTTTTTTAAATTATATGCTCTCGATATCCTGCTTCCTGATTTAAATAAGCCAACAAAAACCGAGTTAGAACAGGCGATTCAAGGTCATATTATTGGCAAAACAGAACTGATTGGAACGTATCAAAAACATTGACGACTTCCCTTTCAAACATTTGAAAACAGACGTGCTTTTTACATTATGACTGCCTATAAAACACCAAAATTTACTATCTCAATCACATGACTGATGTTGCTGATACTGACAAAACCCCTGCGACATCATCATTGTCATCCAAGCAGCAGCATCGTATAGTCACTGAGGCAGTCAATGCCGGTATTGATCGATACATTGCTTCGAGAAAAGCCAAAGTTTCTGAATTTGTTGAACGTCATTTTTCATTCAAGGGTACCCTGCAATTACACCGGAAAGCACTCGGAAGTGATCTTTACAAAGCGCCGCTTAATCTGTTCTGGATGATTCCACTGACAGTCAGCAAGATAGTTGCCTATCCTTTGGAAAAACTTGGGGCTAGTCGCGCTGCAAAGATTTTGAAACACCTCCCTCCCGGTTGGGAAACTGATGTACAAAAAGAAATAAACTGGCTAATTTATACCGAGCTTCTGGAGCTGCCTTATCAACAACGGGAACGTCGATCACCCAAGGATGCCTTACTTGAGGAGATTTTGCGAGATCCTAAACTCAATGCTATATTGACCGATTATTTGCAGCAAATAAAACAAAAATCAGCAGATCCAAATTTTCGTCAAACATTGGAACGCAATCTTCAGGAATATGCAACCAGCCGCATTGCAATATCTGAACTGGCAAATAGCTTGATCACATTATCAAGCAATCTGGCCGCCTTCCATAAAGCAGCTCCCGGAGCCTTCACAAGTGGCAACGTATTAGCCGGCATCATTGCCGAGAAAATTGCTATTTCCCAGTTTTGGCTAGGACCGACCCTGGGCGCCTGGTACTACAGCATTTTCCCTGCGGCCGCATCAACCGGCTTGATTGTAGCCGCTACCGGATCCATACTTGCAGGTCTGGCCGTTCTCAGCACCTTGACCGGGGTTATTACTGATCCGCTTCAGACCAAACTTGGCTTGCATCAAAAACGCTTATATAAATTTTTGGATGCACTGCATGAGGAACTGTCAGGCACAAAAAAATCCGAGTATCGACTCAAGGAACAATATATCGCTCGAGTTTTCGATATTATCGACTTGCTATCAACCGCTATACGCCGTTAATCTTTAATACCAATTAATCCTAGCCAGCATAAAATTTTAATTGAATAACAGGATGTTAACCACTTTCAATTTACCATTTATTTTTACACCAAGACGAAGGGTGCGGGCGGTTTTTGCCTCATCCTTTCCAGGGAAAAACAAATAGCCATACGCTAATTCACCTTTTTCGACCTTTTGATTACGTAACGTGTTTTGGCGCAAATCCTGACGTATTTCAGAGTCTAGTTTTTCATGTCGTCGACCACCACCATAAAGCGCCCCAAGGCTCGCCCCGACAGCTGCTCCCTTGACAATACCTTCACCAATGTCATTCGTTAAAACACCAATGGCAAAACCCGCCACAGCCCCCGCCGCACCCAATAAAACGGAAGGCTTTACCGCACCTTTAAAGGTTTCGCCTACTTCAACCGTACTTTTGAGTCGGCTGTAAGCCTGTTCCGCTGTAAGCAAAGGCCAGGCATTTCCTTGTTCATCAATTAGAAAAGTTTGACTCGGTTCTACTTCTACAATATGATCACTTTGGTTATCAATAACAAGTCGAACTGGCAGTAAACCAGCGCCTAGAATATCAAACCCAAAGACCTCCTCGGCTTTATCTGCATCCACATAAGGATAAGCAACCAGCTTAACACCCATAACATCAACATAATTTGTCTGAGCAGATGGTAAAGGAACAGGAGCAACCTTGTCCCCGTATGTTGTGCAGGCTGTAGTACCGACAAGTAAAATCAGACCAAGTAAGAAATTCCTCATCATTGTTAATCGAAATTGATCGAAGAAAATAATTTTTTGGATAGACACGTTTACTCCCGCTTAAATGAATCATTAACGAAAAAGGGACTTGCAATCTTTAGAAATAGTTCATTAGTTTCCTCACAGTTTTTCTTGAAAAGCGGGTTATTACATTCTATGCAATCATATACTTCGCGCGGTCACGAATGCGGAATTTATAGCGCATTGATTTATGCCGAGAGCAAGGCACTAAAACAGGCA
Source organism: Methylomonas sp. (assembly GCA_026989395.1). Lineage (GTDB taxonomy): Bacteria > Pseudomonadota > Gammaproteobacteria > Methylococcales > Methylomonadaceae > JALSJK01. Next base: position 9,402 of record JALSJK010000110.1, on the reverse strand, counting down.
CATAGCAAGCTACGCAACTGTTTTAGTAACGCAGATATCGGCAAAAACTCAGTCGTTAGAAATCCGTAGTCGTGACCGCGCGAAGTATATTTCATCAATTAAATATCTGAAGACCTAGAAGAATTGTTAGTAATAATTTGCTTAATCTGATTGTTTGAATAATGTATTGATGACTGACCGCCGATCAAATCCTGTCTTATCTGAATGGTTAATGTCCCTAGCGCTTCAGAAAGTGTTTTGGTATCGCCACTAAAACTTTTGTCATCTGAAATTTCCGAAACGACTTTCAAAAAATTTTGATACTCATTAAGCACATCAGGCGATGCCACAATAGCCAAGCGATGAGTAATAAACTGCAAATTTGTCAGTTCTTTACTTGTGAATTGGTCAACAAGCGACATTTGTTCCATAAGATCAAGTAATCTTTCATAAGTCTTGGCCTTAAGATCAAGAAATTTAATTCTTTGCTCCTTATCTATTTCTACCGCTGTTTGCTGATTTAACAACAGTGCCGTAAAAAATATTGTGGCCACCGTCCCCAGAATAATTAACACGATCTCTTGGGTAAAAGGGGTATTATCAGTGACTTTGTATGCATATCTCAGATAGGCATAACCAGCGACAAGAGTCATCAAAGATAGTAATAAAAATATAATTTGTGTTGTCTTTTTACTCAAAATTCAATCTCCACAGATTCCAGATAGTTAAAAACTCATGTTTACCCCAATATTCTTTAAAGCCCCTACCCTTGAAACATTCAAAAAAAGCGCCATTAATATTAAGCCATTAAAAAATAGTTTATCGAAATGATCGCAATATTTATAGATTGATTGTGCTTGAGCAATCTTTCAAAGATAACCCAAACCATTTCCAGTCAAGTAAGTCCTGAAGGTTAATTGTTGCAACTAATTCAAAAATTCTTAACAAACTAAAATTGAGGGGGAAATATGGCTCAAAACAAAAATAAAAATTTCTGCCGTGCTTTTACGACCATCATTCTAATGTTGATAGCCAACTCCGTCTGCGCAGAAGAACTATCAACTCAAGTCATTCTCCAATATTCCAAAATAGATCCATTTTCTTTCATTTTACTGGAATTTTGCGCCATTGTTACGTTGGCCGTCCTTGACCATATTATTTCCAGACATTATCTCATCCCAACATTGCTTGGAGCGCTTGTTATCGGCATTGTAATTGGCAACATTCTGTTCTGGTTAGACTTGTCACCATTTATTTACATGTTGATGCATCTTGCCGATGCTGGTGAAATATTTAAAACCATCTGGACTTCTGATTTATCTGTTGCAGAAACCATTGCGCGGTATTATGTTACTGATAACCCAGAATCCAGCGAATTTGCAAATCGCCTGACGCAAATTTTTACATCCAACCAATCACCCGCTCTGATTCTATTAGGAGTAGCCTTGTGGATTATTTCTAACATTGGCGTATTCCTAATTTCCTTCAAGCTGGGACTTGAAATCAAAATTCATGAAATCGTTAAATCAGCCGAACCCTTAGCTTACCTGGTTTCCATTATCGGTACTTTAGTAACATTTTTTCTGGGACTAGGTGTTGTAAATGGGTTATTGCCGGATATGGACACGGCAAAGCAGATTTTTATTGCTGCGGCACTTTGTACCACCAGCGCTGCAATAACCACCGGCATATTTTCAAATGTTAACAGGGAACATAGCCGGGAGGCCAAACTGGTTATCAATGCAGCATTTATTGATGATATTTTTGGGATCTTCTTTTTATCATATATCGCTAATATTGTATTAGGTGATGTAATGAGTATCGCTCAAATGGTTTCGTTGTTCCTGTATTCATTAATTGTAATTCTGGGTATTTATTTTCTTGGTCGATGGTTAGTCAAGTTTATCCCTCAAATATACGATTTTGATGAACCACACAGCCGCCTTCTAGTTCCAGTAATGATGGTTGTATTTGTTAGTTTTCTAACAAATATTTTTGAAATTGGAATTATCAGTAGCGCCTTTATTGCCGGTCTTATTCTTAATGGCGTTCATGACAAGGTTGGGCTGGTTAAAGATATTATTGCCTCACTGGAAAAGCTTTTTGCCCCCATTTTTTTCGTTTTTGTGGGTATGCAGGTCAATCTTCGTCAATTCCTGGATGGAGATACCCTCTTACTGACCCTCGGATTATTAATTGCGGCTGTAGCTGGTAAAATCGCCGCAGGGTATATATCCAAGCAACGATTTAATCATCTTGCTGTGGGTTTAGGTATGGTCCCAAGAGGCGAGGCAGTTTTAATATCGATCAGTATTGGAAAAATTCTAGGTCTGGTAGATGATTCAATTTTTTCTGTTATTGCCATAATTGTATTGATAACAGATTTTATTGCTCCGTGGGCAATCAATAATTTATCGACAAAATATGAAGAAAAAGACTTTTTTGTCAAAAAAATAAAACAGCTGTTATGAAAATTTTAGCTGGCAGCCCCCCGAATTGTAAACCTTAGGAGTTATATTCACCCACAAGCGCTTTAAATATTCGCTCTGGGTAAGTTTTAATTTCATTCCGCCTATTTTTATCTCCGGAAAATGCAATTCGACTATTTGGTAAATTTTCTAAAAATGAAATGGTTTGTTTTATATCTTCTGATGAAGGTTGTTGAAAAGGCAAAGGCATCCAGGGTGGATAGATTTCGTCATGACTGCGATCAATACAATTATGCGTTACGACAGAACCAATGGTTTTCTTATCCAGAGACTCAAGCACCACAATTTGTCTTTTCCGCCTGCAAGGAACAATGACACCATCAATATTGCCGCCAGGAACCCCTGAGATATCAGAAAATTGTCGACTGAGTTCTTGAGGTAAAAACTGTATTTTATCTTCCAGCTCAGGCCATTTCCACTCAGGGGTATTATGAACTTTTACAAAATTAATACGCCGAGGCGGATATTGACAAAATTGCGGTTGGCGGATAAATTTTATCAATTCAGGATACTGAACCATCGTGCCAAGACCGGCCGCAATTGGCATTGGGAAGGAAAGCATTTTTGCCCTGCCATCAACAAGCTTTACAAATACCCGCTCATTGGAAATAAAGGCAGAACCAGCATAAAGCATCGCAATAATAAAAGATGTTTTACCGGCACTGGCATCACCAATGACCAGATAGTTTTTTTCATTACTTTGTATAGCGCCGGCATGAAACAGAATCCAGCCTTTATCCTCCAGAAAACGGGTAATCAAATCACGAACAACACGTGATATTTCCAGGAAAGGCCAGCGAACCTTTGCCGATAGAACCACAGTAATAGAATTAGTTGAACGGTCAGTTACCCATAACATGCCATAGAAGGGATCGCAATCAACCGTAATTTGTTTACTCACACAAATACGATCCAAACTTCTCCTGGCATTACTGATTCTTCGTGTGTCAATCTCATTATTTTCAATGGTATTCAATGCGGCTAATACCAAATCGTCACAATGAAGAAAATTTATTCGGTAGCTTAACTCGGTGTTCGATGGTGCAGATAAATTTAATGGATAGAGATACTTTTCGACCCAGAGATAAATTTCGGGATCATAACCATGAATATTAATTTTTAATCCCTGGATATCGAAATCACCTTGATACGGCAATTGATCTGATGTTGTTAATATCTGATCTAACCAGAAAGGATGAGAGCTGTTAGTAGGAATTTTAGTGGCTGGAATAGACATTAGTTTTCTCGTTGTTGTTTTAATAGATCTGCTATTTCAATAAACCAGGGACTTAACATTTCTGTCAGTTCCGACTGCTTTGCCCAGCGGGAAGCCCGATAACAAATTCGTTGTGTTAAATCCAGGGTGACGCCCGCTTTATCTCCTGACAGGCAATGCTCTAAATCCCACCATGAACCATCTTCTTTATAACTCAGAATCAAACCCAACCGAACACAGCTATGAAATACCCCGAAGCAATAAAGATATTCTCGGGCTTGGTCACGGCCAAAATGATCAGCGAATAATTCAAGATGATTATCGATAAGCCGGTTTTCCATACCCTGAATATCAGGAACAAATTCATCACATAAAAGCCAGGCAAGATCATCAAGACGATTTCGGGTACCGCAATGTTCCCAGTCAAACCAGGCAATGTCGTTATTTTCGAGAACCATCGCATTACCAGGACGACTATCCCATTTCACAAACCGGGGCTTAGTAACGGCTAGTAACACTTCAAGCTGGCTGAGTTTTGGCCGAGGCGCAGCAATTTTAAAATGCTGACCAATTACTGCTGGTCTATCAAGCAGCCCTTCTATCCATTCCTGGGTATTGCCAATTTCCTGAAACTGTTGATCGAAACCATGCTGAGATCCCGCTTGTTGAATTGTCGCAAGATTTTTCAAAGAAACATCCAATAATTGTTCGATTGTTTCTTCATCGGCATTATTCAAAGCCTGGGAAAGCCGGGTTCCTTGCAAATCTTCTTGCACCAGGCGGTAACTTCCGTCAGTTGCAATCAATTCTGGAACTGCTGCGGAAGTTTTTCCAATGTTGTGTAAAACAGCACATTCCATGCTGACTCTGGGTCGTTCATTGCGTTCAGTCGCGATAACAGTCCGGCCATCCAACAGATGTAAACGAAATGATTTTCGCGTTCGCCCGCCCGGAAATTCAACATCTTTGATTTTACAATCCAGCAATTGCTCCCAAATACCAAGTTGATACTCCCGATTACGACGTTTGTATTTTGCTTGCGCCGCTTTTCTGGATTTACGTTTTTGATCACGTTTTTTGTTTTTATTACTCATATTATTTTTATTAGTCTTCCCTGAATGCTCTGGTGAATCGTCTTAAGATAGGATCGGTTAAATATTCCATTGCAGTTCGATCACCAGTAATAATCATAATCGTCGCTTGCATTCCTGGATAAATCGGGGTGTTGTTTAACACAACAGTCGGATCTTCTGTGAGTTCAATGGTTGCTAAATAATAAGGAACTTGGGTTTTTGGATCAGTTAGACGATCAGCTGAAATAACTTTAACAATACCCTTAACTGGCCTTAATACCCGCTGGTTAAAAGCAGTAAAACGAACCTCAGCCTTTTGTCCGGGCAAAATAATATCCCGATCCTTAGGTTCAACATGAGCATCCACCAACAATTTTTGGCCAACGGGGACAATTTCCATAATCTCCTCCCCGGCTGTAATTACGCCGCCAATAGTATGTTTTTTTAAATTAACAATAGTGCCGGAAACAGGTGCGACAATGGTCTTTCTTGATAATATATCTTTAGCCTTAGTGAGCTGATGAGTCAACTTGACGATTGATTCCCGATCAGTTTGCATCTGTTGAGTAATCTCGGCATTTCTCGATGAGACAATATCTGATTTTTGCAAATGCAACTGACTTATTAGCTGTTTAATGGCAGCAATCTGAGATTGTTTTTCCTTGATCTCGATTTCCGTTCCAACCTCATCATTTTGTAGTTTGAACAATTCTCTACGGGTAATTAAACCCTGCTGCAAAAATTGTTGATTCTGCTTTAATTCTTCACGGACAATAGCAAGCTGTCTTTTTTGGGCTTCCAGACTAGCTAGAAGTTGGCGATGTTGATTTTCAAGCCGGTTTAGTCGGTTCTGGATTATCGAAAGTTTTTGCTGGTGATCCTGTCTTCGAGATTCCAATGACTCAGTTTGTTTACTGATTGCATTTAATATCAAGGAATCAGAAGCCTCTGCTAAAAGCCATTCAGGAAAAGCAATTTCAGCTAGTTGTTGTTTTTCTGCAATCAGTCTTGCATGGCGAGTTGTAACAAGCACAAGCTGAGTTCTTAGCGACTCATATTCTTCCTGAGCCTGAGTTTTATCCAGTGTCATCAGAATTTGTCCAGCGATTACACTGTCACCATCTCTAACGCGAATTTCCTTAATGATCCCGCCTTCCAAATGCTGAATTTTTTTGCTGTAGCCATCAACGCTCACCACGCCCGGAGCAATTGCAGCACTTGAAAGTGGGACAAAAATTGTCCATGCAAGCAGCGCGCTGATAAATGCAGCCAGCACTAAATAACCGATTAATATTAAGCGCCGGGTTTCTTTAAAAAAAGTATTGTTATCAAAATCCGCTGCTAAAGTTGCCATCATTATTTATCTCGTTTTTTTGATAGATCATTAAAGGTAGAGATTAATGCATCAGTCGCATTTTGAATTTCTTGCAATCTGCTTTCGCGGCTATTAATTGTTTTAACAGACACTGGCTTGGGAAAATCAGTCGGTGCTTGCAACGGTTTTTCCTGATGGTCTTCGGAAATTTTTTCGGCGCGGGCTTTTTTTAGCATAATGACATTATCTGTCAGCTTTAGCATGCCGGACTGATGGGAAATCAGGATAATCATTGCGCCTTTTTGTTTTAGCTTGGTAATCGCATTAACTAAGGCTTCACGCCCCTCTCTGTCAAGATTTGCATCAGGCTCATCCAGTATAATCAATTTTGGATTTCGATAAGCAGCGCGGGCCAACGCAATTCGCTGTCTCTGGCCTCCTGAAAGGAAAGCCCCCTGATCACCGATTTCAGTATCATACTGTTGAGGAAACTGCATAATCATGTCGTGAACATTGGCAATTTTTGCTGCCTCGATAACTTCAGATAAATCACCTTCTTCCATACGCGCGATATTTTGGCGAAATGTGCCGGCAAACAATTCCACATCCTGAGGCAGATAGCCAATATAAGGGCCTAGATCATCAGAATCCCATTGTCTGATATTGGTGCCACCCAGTTTAATTTTACCGGAAGAAGGTTTTGCAATACCGACTAGTAATCTAGCCAATGTTGATTTTCCCGCAGCCGTTGGGCCACCAATCCCCAAGCTTGTTCCCGGATCGATAGAGAAATCAATTTTATATAAAACCGGTTTTTTACTTTTGGGATAGTAATAAGTAACTTTTTCAACTGAAAGCGCACCATTGGGTTGGGCCATGGGAGGACTGGACCTTAATGTTGGCGCAATATCTAAGCGGTAACTGATTTGATGGAGAGCATTTCGGGCAGTCAATACAGATTTCCAGGAAGAAATAGCCATTCCCATCGGACCAATTGCGCGTCTCATCAACAGCACGCTGGCCATCATAGCGCCTCCAGACAACTGATCATTCATGATTAACCAGCCCGCGCAAGAAATCACGCCAATTTGCAAAGCAAAACGTATGAATTTCGCCAGGGTGCTTATCCAGCCAGTCTTGGCTGCCGATTTGGCATGTGTCTCCAGAGAAGCTTGATTTTTTTGATTCCATTGATTCAGGAAGTTTTTGCGCATTCCCATCGCTTCAATGACATCGGAATTTTTAACGACTGATGATGCATATTCGGTTAATTTGCTGGCTGACATCTCAGAGTTTTTTACCAGCGAACGGCTGAGGTATTCATTCAACACTGCTAATCCGGCCAAAATTATTAAGCCGATCAAGGTAATCGTACCGATAAGTGGGTGCAACAAAAATAACACCAGAGTAAAAACTGGCGCCCAAGGCAAATCAAGAATAGTGATCAGAGCGGGTGATGAAAAAAAATTCCGTAAGGAGGCTAAATCGTGCAGCACCCGAATTGAGGAGGGCCGTTCCTTGCGCAAGGAACGATTGATGGTGCCGCTAATAATGTGACTGCTCAATCGATGATCCAGCCATGCACCAATTCTCATTAAAATAGCACTGCGAATCGCATCAAGCGCACTAAGTGTAATTAATGCAAAAACCGCAATTAGGGTTAAAAAAATCAGTGTATCGGTGCTTTTATTAGGAATAACACGATCGTAAATTTGCAGCAAAAAAACTGGAACCGTCAACATTAACAAGTTGACAAAAAAACTGAATATAACAACGGCAAAAAAACTTTGTCGACATGCCTTCAAACTATCACGTAAATATGTATTTAAAGTTTGTTCTGACAAAAACCAACTCCTTAATTTAGAAAACTAATGATTCAACTGAGCAAAGTTAAATAGCATCACTAAAAACCGATCGAGCTGCAAGTTATATCATTGCTTGCCCGATATTTTTGATGTAATACCGAACAAGCAATAATCTTAGACAAATTCCTTTTTGTAAACAATGGACAAGAGATTAAGGAGTATCACCGCCCCAATCATCATAACCACCATCATCCATATCAGAACCATTATCATAGCCGTAGCCACCATGGTTACCCTGACCACCACCGGATCCAGAGCCACCGTGACCATATTTACCGCCGCCGGAACCCGATCCTGAACCACCGCGGCCATATCCACCGCCACCTGAGCCCGATCCTGAACCACCGCGGCCATATCCACCGCCACCTGAGCCCGATCCACCTAAATAGCTTCCATAATGTAGATTATTATATTTACCCATGTAAATTCTCCTTTATGTAGTAATAGATAAAGAGCTGAATATTTAATTTTTAGCGTTACTAAATCTTACTGTAATTGGAAACACAATCAATCCAGACAGAAATAATTATCATTATATGATTACATTTATGTTTTGAATGGTTAGTTTGCCAGTATTTTAATAACACGTATTATTCTTAAATCCAGCTTGAACAAAATATCTTATTTTTTAGTCTTTTACAATCATGAAGCAAGTTCCTGATCAATTTATAAACTGCTTGTATCTAAAATAAAATTGGGTGGAAAAAGTATAAATACATGGTAAGCTCGTTCTTAAAAGGTAAAAATGTAGATAATTTACTGAATAGTATGTAGTATTTAGCTTACTAGGCTAGGCGTCAAAAAAAGAGGGGGGGGGATAGGATAATAATCCCAAAAAAAATTACTGCTCAAAAAGTAATCCTTACGAAAAAAAATTAATGCAAGTATTGCCGAAATTTTCACCCAGTAGCTCACTCCAACCCACTCCTTCAGGCAAAAGATTGATAGAAAACTTATTGGAAACAGGGAAATTCAGAGATCAGAAAACTTAATGATTGTCTTAATACTCCTTTACGATTCCTAACAGTCAGGTCATCGTGCTGACGACCATCCAATCCTCTCTCGGCACAACAAAATTCAAAGACCTGAACCCCGCAGCAAGGCCAAAAGAAATGCTGGGCAAATTCCCTGTCTGAAAACAGCCGTATTGGTGTATTATTGCCATTGGTGCCGACAAACCGTCAGCTTTCTGGGAAATCCACAAAAAACTTAAAAAATGCCTAACGATTGCCAAATTTGATCAACCTGGTCGATTATTTTTTTATCCATAATAATCGGCTTACCCCATTCTCGAGTGGTTTCTCCCTGCCATTTATTGGTGGCATCAAAACCAACTTTTGATCCCAGACCGGAAACTGGCGAGGCAAAATCCAGATAATCAATTGGGGTATTTTCCAGAATTGTCAGATCACGGGCAGGGTCCATTCGGGTAGTCATTGCCCAAATTACATCTTTCCAGTTTCGG
>JALSJK010000109.1 GCA_026989395.1 Methylomonas sp. | reverse complement strand
AAACAGGCTTGTACAAACTTCTTCGACAACCTCGATGAGCATCATGCTCCTTTGCGTGCATTGTTGAATGAAAAGTTTCAGATTATTGAGGGCAAAGCCGGGTATTCTTGATCGTGGATAGTATAATTTGATTACGCAATTTGATATTATCCGCTTCTCCTGTCACCAGCACTTTGCCATTATAGGCGGTCACATTTATATGGGTATTTTTTCTGAGTGCTTCGTTTTTGTTACGTTCAATATCCGCCTGCATTTCAATCGCTTCATCACGCATAATTGCTTCGCTGTTTCGGCGATCATGAAGCAACGCCAAGCCTGTTGCTTCGGCGCTACCGGTTGCAACGATTGAAGAACACCCCGCCAAAACAAAGATAATCCCAATCAATATTGCTAAACGCACGCTAACCACCAAATAACTGAAAATCAATCAAATCACACAAACAATGCGATATCAATAAATGCACCTCCTGGATTCTCGCCGTAGAAAGCGAAGGCACTCTGATTTCAATATCATCCTCACTCAGCAGGCTTGCTACGGTGCCACCTTCTTTGCCAGTCAAGGCAATCACATTCATTTCCTTTTCATGGGCAACCCCGATAGCTTTAACTATATTGCCAGAATTTCCGCTTGTGGTATAAACCAGCAGAATATCCCCAGCCTGTCCCAAAGCCCGTAGTTGTTTGGCAAAAACATCATCGAAATGATAGTCATTGGCAATCGAGGTAATTGTGGATGTATCCGTTGTTAACGCAATTGCAGGTAGTGCCGGTCGTTCTCTTTCGAAACGATTTAACATTTCTGAGGAAAAATGCTGTGCATCACCTGCCGAGCCACCATTACCACAGCACAATACCTTTTTATCATTGAGCAGGGCATTGACAATTTTCTGGGAGGCAAATTCGATACTCTCCGGCAGATGCTCCATGGAATCCTGCTTAGCCTGAATGCTGTCTGCGAAATGATTAATGATTCTGTTTTGTATGCTCATTCGTTAAAAATTTACCTGAAAGGCGTTTTTCACCCAATTCAATTGATTATCTCCCGTCATCGCCACGACATCAAAACGAACTGACTGCCCAGACAATTTATTATTGACAAGATAATGTTGTGTCGCTGCTATTATACGGGATTGTTTTTTTTGTGTGATTGTTTCAAGCGCACTACCGTAATGACTGTTCTTGCGATATCTGACTTCGACAAAAACCAGAAAATCAGCATCGCGCATGATCAAATCAATTTCACCTTGTTTGCAACGATAATTCTGTCCAACGATTGCCAAGCCCTGACCCTGCAAATATTGCAGCGCTTTCTGCTCTGCCTTCTCACCTTGAGCAAGATGAGCCGGTTTATCATTCATCCTGTGGAGTAGCTTCAGTGTTTTCAGCCTGTTCAAAAATATTTTCATAATAGATGCTGCTGTTCTCGGGAAATTCCATTTGCTGAGGAATGCCATCGATAAATTTTGCACACATTAGCTGTCTTTTGATGCGATTATCACCCGTGAGTAACAAATTTCCAGTTGCACCCTGATAAAGAATACCGTCCATTTTTCCTAAATGCGCAACAATATTGTAGGCATCAATACCCATCGCAATCAGTCGCAAATAAATACTGGGGAATTGTTTCCAGGTGTTTCGTAATGTATCCATACTGAGTTCACCTTCAAAATCATCATCAAGCAACCAGGGAATATCACAGAACTGGACACCATCCAAATCACTATCTTGTCCCGGATTGGGCCTGCCATTGTAAATTCTGGGAGTAGCATAAACCGGGACATTCTTGGCCCTATAAAATTTCAGCTGCGGATTAATCAAACGTGCTGATCGAGGATATCCGGAAATAAAAATAGCATCAACATCCGCTCGTCTTCTGGGCGTAAATTGAACAGTAGAAATAACCCTTCGTATTTTTTTGTACCGTTGTTCACTTTCATCAAGATTGAGTAACGTTTTAATAGGTTTTGAATAGTCAGCCTCTTTCGGTTCATAAGTCTGGGATTCCAGAACAACACCGCCAATAGTTTTCCAGACACCCGCTATATATTTTGCTATGCGCCGCCCATACCCCGTATTCGAGGTCAATATGAGTATTTTTCGATGACCATCCAACCAGGCCTTGGTTGCAACCTGGCCGGCGTCATCTAGCAAACTCAAGCCAAATTGATACAACTTGGGATGATGCAGACCAGGGATATGGTTCAAAGCTAAAACCGGTACGGTTAGATCAGCTAATGAAGCCAAGGTCTGGATTTTATCTTTTCTGAGAGGACCAATAATCAGTTCCGCGCCATCAGAAACCGCTTGCTGATAAATTGCAACAATATTGTTAGCGGCAGTGTCATAAAACCTGATATCCGGCTTATCACCTATATCAGGCTGATTATAATAGGCTGCCATAAAACCTTCTCTTATAGCCTGTGCAGCACGGGCGTAACCTCCTGATTCTGGCAATAAGATGGCTATTGAGTTTGGCAGTTCAAAAACATGCTTGGAACTGACAAGATACTCCTCGATAAAAGCCGACTTTGTCACCGGATGATTCGGGTACATTTGATACCAGTCATTGAGAGCAGCATTAAAATCTGGCGAATGCCTGTGTTTTAAAAGCCGTGTCAAGGCAATCCAACCACTTAAAGTATCATACGAACCTTCAGTTGTTTGCAGTGCATGAGAAGGAAGCAAACTTAATGTTTCAAGGATTGCGGTATTATTTTCATAAATCTTTTGCGGATCCTGAAGAATCTCGCCCAGCTTGATGCGCTCATTAGCACTGGCAAGCAAATCGCCCGCTAAAGAATAAGCAAAAGCTTTAGATTGAAAGTAGCTAATTTGATCATCCCGATTAAAATTCCGCAAAGAAATTTTATCCAGCATTGCCAAAGCCCTTTCAGTATCGCCGGAATTCAAATAAATTTGTGCATATAATAATTTCAGTTTATCTTGTGCTTGCGGGGCTAATTGGGCTGCATCAATGGTATTGGCATAGGTCAAGGCATCCTCAGACTTGCCCGATTTAATTAATGATTCGATAACCAGCAAACGATATTGATTCTGATGCGGGGATTGCTGGTCGGCAAGACGCTGGTAATATTTTGTTGCCTCTTTGGATTTACCACTGCGCATCAATTTTTCAGCGGTTACAAGTTCTTTTGAGGAAGGTAATTTTTTAGTCGAACTAGCGCATCCGGAAATGACTAAAAAACTCAAGGAAAAAATAACGATATAAATATATTTCATAAATTTAACAAACTGCCGCTACGCACTATTGAATGCAAGAAGTATACTATGGCAATGCCAGAACAAAACGGAAAATTATACGTTGTTGCAACCCCAATAGGCAATTTATCGGATATTAGCCAGCGTGCGCTCGATTTATTACAGTCTGTGGATTTAATTGCCGCCGAAGATACCCGGCATATTCGCCAGCTGATGCAGCGTCATGGAATCACTAACAAACTAACTTCCCTGCATCAACATAACGAAGCCGAGGCTTCCAAAGTGTTAATTAAAAAAATGCAGCAAGGGCTTTCCATTGCTCTGGTTTCCGATGCCGGCACGCCATTAATCAGTGATCCCGGCCTGCCATTAATCAAACTGGCACATGAAGCTGGAATGATGGTTTCACCTGTTCCCGGAGCTTGCGCATTAATCGCTGCACTTTCAGCATCAGGCTTACCCGCCAGCCGGTTTATGTTTGAAGGATTTTTACCCCGCACATCCTCGACACGTAAAAGTTTTTTTCACGATAAACTTGATTGCCCTTACACTTGGATTGTATACGAATCAAGCCATCGTATTCAGGCAACAATCCATGACATGACAGAAATTTTTCCTGGCCAACGCCCCATCGTTATCGCCAGGGAACTCACTAAAATGTATGAAACCATAATCAATACCACAATCAGTCAAGCCACTGAGCTATTCGAACAGGATAAAAACATGCTTCGGGGCGAATTTGTTATAATAGTTGCCGGCGCTAAAGCTGAAGATAAAAACAAGGATATTTCAATTGAACATGAAAAATTACTACGCACTTTATTAAAAGAATGTTCCATCAAGTCAGCGGTTGCTATTGCTGTTGAATTAACTGGCTTAAAAAAAAGAACTCTCTATCAAGCTGCACTAAAACTTGCCGATTCTCCGTAGCAGAGGCTTTAGCCACAACCCAAAAAAAATCGAGGCTAAAGCCTCTGGTACTTGAGTGCCAGATATTGAACTATTTGGCATCCAATACCTCTTATGTTTTCATCTTAACTGAATAAAAAATCTATTGTTGTTTATGAAACACCATCAAATCATTTCAATGCTCCCGGGTAAACTGACTTTCATTTTCATCCTGTTGTTTTGTTTCCAAAATATCAGCTCTGCTCAAGATGCCCGCTCCTTTCAACATGGAATTAATTTTTTACAGCGAGCTGACCAACAATGGCTTATGATTTGGTCCAGTTCGGGCAACCCACCTACTGGAAAGGACAAAAATGGTAGTTGGACCCATGATATTTATTATTCCTTAATTGACTCCAAAAAACCTATTATTCGGCCGACTACTCTGATCTCCAACCCTGAGGCCCAGGAACCAGCCAGTTCTGCCATAACAGATGACGGTCATATCATGGTTACTATGGAAGATGGCTGGAATACCGAGCGAAATGTGGCACAACGATACGGAATTTATGATTCGGCTTTAAAACCGGTGAAACCCTACCCACAACTGGTGCATGACGGCGGCCATTCTGGTCACGTTACAGCTGTCAAAAATAGGTTTGTTGTCTTTTATTCTGACGAATGGGTGACTGGTGGAGGCGTTGATAATCTGGGTTCTGGCGATGATGTTCTGGTAAAAATCTACACCAGCAAAGGAGAACTTAAGCACACCATCCCTGTTGCTGCCGGTAAAAAAACTCGAGACTGGTGGCCATTGACCGCTGGATCGAAACAAACAGCAATGCTGGTCTGGCAGCGCTTTGTTGATAAAGAAACCTGGAGCCAGTTAATGATGGCTGTACTTGACCCAATAACGGGCGAGATGCTTAAAAAACCGATACGAATTGCCGACAAACTTAAATACTATACCTATAACGTAGCTTACTTATCAGCGCTGGATCGTTTTTTGGTCACCGGCACTAATAGTAAAGGTGAAGGCTTTGCCCAACTATATTCCAAAACTGGAGAATTGATAAATGTTCTGAAAAAGCTCCCCCCCGTAATGCGTGAAGCGCAAATTATTCAGCGACAACGAGGTAAAAAAGTGGTTATCGCACAAGCAGTTGAACCCGCAGGGGTTATGCTATTAACTGCAACGGCAGATCGTCTTACTTTTCAGGACAACATTGCCGGCACTCAAAAATGGTCTATTGCAGGAACAGATGGTATTTTTGTGAATAATACCCATCTTTTCCTGGTAGGCTTATCTGAACAAGGGCTATTGCAACAGTTTTTTGAACTTAAAGACATTGCCCAATAAAAAGGTCTCGTAAAAACAGGATGGAAAGAGTCTCCTTGTTCTCCCCATCCTGAACTTAAAAATCGGCGATTAAGCAATACTCCTTTTAACTTCAAACACTTCGCTAGCTATTAATTTTACCGATTTTCGTTTTCTTCTAAGCCAATTTCCCACTTTTCAACAGAAACCTCAATGATTTTTCCAGTAATGGCATTCACTTCAACTTTAGTTTCGACCCCATCTTTTCCCAAAATATCAATCTCATAAGTTGGCTCATTGTTCTCTTCTATTTCATATTCGACTTCTTTAACCTTTCCTGGATAGGATTTAAGAGCAATTTTCAGTGCATCTTCCTCTGTGACTTTCGCTTTTTCTGCAAAGGCTTTTGATTTTGGTGAAGAAACCTCTGTTTCAGTCTCTATGATTTTTCCAGTCTCCGTATCACACATTAATTCCCATTCAAATCCATTTTCATCAGCCACTTCAAACTCATAAATTGATTTTCCTTTGACATCCAAAGACTCCAATTTAATAATATCTCCTTTAACTGACTTACGAACAGCATCAATACATTGGTCAATCGCTTGCTCAGCTGCCATACTTGTTAAAGGCGCTGCAACAGTTAATATAACTGCAAATTTTAAATATCTTTTTTTCATGATTCCCCCTTTTGGATAAAGTTTTTTTTAAAACTGTTCCAATTTAACTGATTATTGATATGGGCAGCAAATTGTCTGTGTAATTATACACTGAACCTATTCAAGCTTTCGAACACATTCTGAGAAATTCCTTAATCTGCACATCAACCAACTCAGGGGTAGTTACTAATTGTTCATCGCGCCAGAAATCAAATGTTTCTGACCTGTCAAATTCAGACCGATATTTTTTTTCTAGGATTAATGTTGACGCGGTTTTTAATTGTTCTGCAAATTCAATAGCTTCATATCCTTGCGGAATATCCAGCGTCAGCGATAAATAATCATCATTAACCATACAATCCACCAACTCAATGCTGAATATGGAACAGAGCACCTTCATAATAATCCTGAAATCGTTGCCAATTTTATTAAAAAGAACTTGCCGTTTTTTGACGGGTAAAAAAGCCACAAAAATTCTTTCTAATTCTTGTTCGGATTGCTCATCTTCAAGCGGTACAGAAGTACAAACAAAAAAATCATTAATGTCTATCTGTGTCTTTGTTTTGGTTTCTTCGTTTTCAATGACCAATTGCTTACTTTTTTGCCAAAATTCTATTGCCAACGACGATGAATTGTTTAACGTCTCAGCTTGTAACTGTCTATTGTTTGCTGCTTCAGCTTCACTTTGTTGTTTGTCAGAATGCAATTTCTCGAAGAACTGACGAATCTCTTGACCCGTTAATTTAGCCGTAGTGATTAATTGTTCTTTACGCCAGAAAACTGAACTACCTCCCATCAAATCGGATTCCACTTCATACTTGGACTGAATAATTGATGCTGACGCCGTTTTCAATTGATCCAGAATTTTTTCGGCATTGTATTTATCCGGAACATCAAAGATTAATGCCAAATGATTTTTTTCCGGTGAGCAGTGGACCAACAGTGTATCAAATGAGTTGCACAATACCTTCATCATAACTACAAAGTCATTGGATACGCGTTTAAATAAGAGCTTACTATGACTATCCGGCAACAGAATAACGTAATAACGTTGAGATTGCTGTTCGTTAACCTCTGATTGCGCATTCGTTGGTTTAAAGGTAAAGGAAAACAAATCATTAATATCGATTTCCTGTATTTCCCCGGCATCATTATGCTGAATGACCAAACATTTACTCTGTTGCCAATTATTCAGTTTTTTGTCATCAACTGTAAAAAAATGACTTAACTCTTGATTACTCAACAATGATTGTTTAATTCGCCGGCCGCGTTTTTTAAATCGGGCCAGGTTATAGTGCAACCAGCCAATGTGCCATGTTGCCAGAAAAAACAACATCGCAAAAAACACAATCACATAGGTGGCAGGGCGCCACGATATTTCAGAAAACCCTTTGTCGATTAACTTTATTACTAGCTCCGGCAATGGTGTCCACAGATATAGCCAAATTGCCCAAAAAATCAAAGTGAGTAGAAAAAAGCCGACTCGCTTCCAAACAGCTTGCTTTTCTGGACTGTTGATAATCAAGTCCTGAAAATTTACTGTATGCAAGGAATTCAATCGTCGTTGTTCAATGTTCGTCATCTTAACCCTCTGTCAGGACTAGTCCAAACGGCCCTCACGCCACTACGTTTAAACAAGGCTTTAGGTAATGCCACTATTGCAGTGGAAACACTAATCAGCCAATAAACAATCGGATACCAAATTAACCAGTAATATGTTTTACCCACGTCTTTTTCATAACGTGAATCTATGATCAAGCTGACAAAAAACTGCAATGCGAAAGTCATGCCGAATAACAAACCCAACCATTCAGGCATATAAAGTTCAGATTTAAGCATCGATGGTAAAGGCATAAATTGACCATACACCCATAACAAAAAAACCATTACGATAGTATACGACCACAATAAACTGGCGCAATAATCTGCAAATACTGGCCACATGCGTCTTGCCCGCCAGTTCATCATTTTTTTTAAATAACGAATCATGACCTCAGCGCCACCTTGCGCCCAGCGCAAACGTTGTTTCCATAAACCTTTGAAGGTTTCAGGCATCAAGATCCATGCTGTTGCATTTGCCTCAAAACGAACATCCCAGTGATCCATTTGCAATTTCCAGGTAATATCAATGTCCTCAGTAATCATATCGATCGACCAATATCCCACCCGGTGTAATGCTGCTTTACGGAACCCGGTTATCACACCTGAAACGCTGAACAACCGGCCATAATTTCGTTGTGCCCGCTTAATCAAGCCGACCACAGATGAAAACTCCCCAACCTGTATTTTTCCAAGCAGAGTGGAACGAGTTCGAATTCTTGGATTACCGGTTACTGCTCCAACTCTGGGACTAGACAAAAAGTGTTTGATAATCCAAGTTGAAGCATTGGGAGACAACAAAGCATCACCATCGATACAAATCAAAAATTCATATTGAGAGAGTAACGCACCCGCCCGTAATGCCATTGCTTTACCTTGGTTCTTTGTAAACTGAATCACCCTGACATTGTCATAACGATCAGCTAAACTATCAAGAATTTCAGCAGTATCATCCGAACTGCCATCATTGATGGCGATAACCTCGAAAGTTGGATAATTTTGCTTCATTAAAAAAGCAATAGTTTCTTCCACAATCGAAGATTCATTAAAACAAGGAACTAAAATTGACACGCCTGGGTACTCAGCCAGTTTTGGTGGATAATCCACAGTATGTCTTTTGCCTCTTTCCCTGCGCCAGTAATAAACCAGAGCGCCAGTAATCCAGACATAAGACATAAACACCGGATAGAAAAAGGCAAAATAAAAGCCCCCATGGAAAAAATTTTCCAGCGTAACCTCAGAAAAGGCCATATTCAATAATTGCTGCAACTGACGAACAACCGCTATAAAATCAGTCATTTTTAATTTCCAAACGGAAAGTCATTTACTGAAATTTTAGACTTGATTAACTCTAGAGGCGGATAATTACCTGCTTCATCATCTGGAAAATGACTAAGTTGCAAAGCATTTTTATGCAATAAAAAATCAATTTCTGAACTCAACAAGTCAGGTGGGATTTTTTCACCGGTTTTTTTATTGACTGTTTGTAATTCAAATACAAAATTTTTGAGATTTTTTCTTGATGGTAACGCATTCAGGACAGCTTCTATATGATTCTCTGGGGACTGTGCACCTGGTTCAACATTGATCACAAACGAATTATATTTCGCCTGCAAATCAGACCAAAATTGAGTTTGGTTCTGTGCCTTTAAGATTCTTTGGTCGGATAATAATAAAGCTGCATTTTTTACTTTTGAACGGTAGTACTTCACTTTTTCTGTCAGTTTTTTTACGAAACCTTCTGATCCCTGCCCTTTTTCATCCAAAAACAAGAGCCCCTCAGTAAAGGAAAATTTTGCAACATCTCCATAAAGTTCAAGAATTTGCTTTTCAGTTAACGGTTCTTTTTTATTTTTGAATGCAGTAATTGGCATGACCGTGTAAATTTGAATGTAATTAGAGTCATCTCCTGCTCTGGTTTCGATCTGCCAGGAAACACGGTTTAAAATATCAGCCCTTGTTGGTAGATATCGGCTGGGAAAATAAACGCTATCCGCATACCCGTCATGATCAGTATCTGAAAAAGCAGAGATATAAACCGCATTAATGTTCATCGCTTTAATTCTGTCCAACATCCGATCAAAATTATGTGTAAATATTTTTTTGTCTTTATGATAAATATCGTCCAGATTCAAACGAACTGCCCGTATTGGGGCTAGCTTGGGCTTTTCTTCTTCTATTTCATAAACAAAATCACTTAATGTTGGATTACTCATGACTAATATTCGTCGAATTGCAGAAATATCGTCTAAATTACTTCTTCCTGTCTTTAAGGTCATAGTCACCGGCATCCCAAGCTCTTTGGCTATTTCGATAGTCCATTCTGAATGAGCACCATAGGGCCAAACGATTGACCGGGGACGAAAGCCGGTATATTTTTCAATCAGATCAGAATTGGTTTTAAGGTCGGTTTTTATTCTCTGGTAATATTCCTGATCAGTTTCATAGCGACCTGCTTGTTTGTAATATTTACGTGTTGTTGCGGCTGGCTGGACATTGCCTTGCGGATTACCTAATTCACCATGATGCAAATCAAAACTGTGGGAAGCAATTTCGATATAGCCTGAATCTTGCATTTCCTTGAGTTGTTCCCAGGTAAGAAAAAAATCCCGCGGCTTGGTATCTCTATCTCCATACTTGACTGTCTCCCCGGGTTTTGCCGACAGCCATTTCCCCACCACCGCAACGACCGCTGTGTAGTCATACATTTTCAACAATGGATACAAATACTTATAAACACTGGCATACCCATCATCAATAGTGATTAAAACCGCTTTTTCCGGTAAATCTTTTTTCCCTTGTTTGGCATACAGAATATCCTGAAGACTGATGACGTTATAGCCATGCTCTTTAAGCCATGAAAACTGGGCAACCAGATTATCAGTACCGATAGCCATCTGGTCTGAGTCAAGTTTATCTGTCAATCCTTCGACAATGTCGTGATAGCATAATGTGATAAATTCATTTTTTGCCGCATAAGCAGATGAAACATTTAACGAAACCACTAGGGTTATAAAAATAAATAGTCTTGTCATCTTAGAATCTCCAGTTCAAACGTAAATAAGCTTCCCAGCCATTTTCTCGAACACCATCATATAATCGACTGAACCCAGTAATGCCATAAGCCAAATTTATTTGATCCCATGCACTCCACTGGTGCTCGTATAAAATGCTGCCAATAACGCCAGTATTAAATCTTTCCTGCCAATATCCCCCAATATTGAACTTCAAGTTCTGATACATGGTGAAATCATAATGTCGATAAGTCAGATATTGATTGTCCAATGTGACTCCAAATGACAAGTCTTTGGTAGGACTGTAGTATGGCCCTTGATTGGAACTGTTTCCGGAATGATAGACTTCCAAGTTGGTGGCCAATTTGTAGCGGGCACTTGAAAACCAACGTTCGTAATAAGAACCGGAAACACTGTATCGGTCATTATCATCACTGAATGCCATATAACCAGCGCTTAACCTAAACTGCCTGGATTCAGAAACTCGATAACTGAGGCCTCCATTTACCGATTTGGCATCAATATTACTGCTTAATGCCCGCAACGGCGTTTCAGCACTTAAAGAATCAAAACTGGCAAAAAAACTTAAATAATCATCATAAGCGTATTCAGCAGCAATCCGTCCACCAAAACGATTATTCCTAGCAAAAAAGTTGTGGTGTAATTCTGCGGTTATCCGCCAGTCAGGCATTGAATATTCAACACCCAAACCTTCCCGGTGAGCTGACCCTTGTCCTTCAGGAAACAGTCCCTGCCCCCATTTATAATGAATAAAAGGCCGATAGTTATAAGCAACAGGTGGTGCATATAAATAGCTTTCAAAACCAAGATCTCTACTCCCTTCCTGGGATCCTGAACTTCGACTGCCATTTACCTCAAAATTAAACTCCCAACTATTGTGAATATTCCATAGCCTGGATTGCCTTTGCAATTCAAGATGATAAGAATGTTTTTTGTTCAGGCGGTTAAGCTCAGATTCAACTTGCTGATATTCTCGAAGATCAACCAGATTCTGAATATGACTGATCTGAATTTCTATATTATCCGGTTCTTGGGCCTTGGCTAATTGGTACAGTTTTTCAGCTTTTCTTGGCCAGCCACGCCAATAATAAACGTTAGCCAACGAATTTCTGATATCCTGATTGTAAGGGGCATTATTTAACAATTTTTCCAAGCGTGTCTGCGCTTCCTGTAAATCGTCGTTATAGGCCCTGTCCATAGCCAATAACATTTCCACAGTCAGTTTTCTGGAATTGTCCTTTTTCCTCGCCGGTTTTTTGCCTTCTCTTCTTAATTTGATTTTGACTGGTTCACTGGCCGCCAATTTTTCAACCCATGCAGTTGCCTCAGCATTTCTCTCAGCTTCCAATAACGCAAAATAAAGTGAAATCTTGGCATAGAAAATTTGATCAGTGATTTTCTGACCTTCAGTTTGTTTTAAAGCGGCCTGATATAAATTGACCGCATCATCTGGCTTTTGCAAATAAAGTAAGGCATCGGCAACCGGGAACAAAACATAAGCGGGAAAATTTACTTTTTGCTGTTTTAGCTGTTGATATAAATCAACCACTTCCTGCATCCGGTAACGTCCATGCAAAGCGACGATCAAATCAAATTTTGCCCTCGTCAACCAGGTTTTGGATGCTGGTTCTAGCATGCTTTTGGCAAATTCAATATTTTCTTCGATATGTTTAATCGCCTCATCCATCTCCTTAAAACGTGGACTCCCGTCATTCTTGCCAATTTTCCCCGCACGAACCAAAAAAGCCGCCCTGTTCCAACGAATTTTTGCCATTTCCTGTTTGCTGAATAAAGGTGCAAACTTTTTGGTTTCAGCCATAGCCGTTGAAGAGGCGCCAACTTTATCCAGAATGAAAATCCGGTTTCTTTGAGCATATTTATTTTGGGGATCAATACTCAAAATGCGCTCATAGGCTGCTAAAGCCTTAAACCAGCGTTTATCTGTTTCATGGGCATAAGCCAAAGCAGAAAATACATCAATATTTTGTGGATGTTTTTTCTTTAAAAGCTTAAGGATCTTAAGTGCCTCTGAAGTTCTGCCTTGATCAATCAGCACCAGTGCCAATCCAACTTTAGACTGAATTCGGTCTGGGATTTTTTTTATTGCTAACTGATAAATTTTTTCACTTTCTTTAAACTGTTTTTTATTACGCAACGCCCTCGCAACTGATTCGAGCACATAAACTGGTGCCTTTTCTAGGACTATTTTTTTTGCCTCGGCCAGAACTTCATCATTCATTCTAGCCCAATTTAAAATTAAAATGTAATCATAGTGATACCGTAAATTACCCGGCTGACGCGCCAAAATATCCTGAAAAATATTGATTGATTTATTTAACTTACCTTCACGAGCCAGTTTTAATGCTGTTTGATAACTGGTATCGCTTTCATTAGCCATTGCAAGCGATATAAAATTAAATAAACCAACGGAGAAAATAACAACAATTAGAATTTTTTTTATAATCGGGTTAAACATACAATATTTGCTTCCATTAACTTTTTTTTGGAACTAAATTTTGATTTAAAGACAGCAATCAAAAACACCTAGTAATCTCTTATAAAGGTAGTTAAAATTCCATCCTATGCAAGCAACTCAGAATAAAACCAAACCACGGAAGCACCCATGGAAACAATAAAATCTTGTAATTCTGGATTCTGTCAGCTAGATGTCATAACCTTTATAAAAAAAAGCTTACAAGGTTATTAATGACAATTTGAAATCCGCCTCACATAGCGGTAAGGCTTGGATATTTTTTGTACAACTAAAAACATATATTCATAATTAAGAAGAAATATAGAGGAAATTGTTATTTTTATAGCAATCTTTCGCCTACATTGTAATGCGGCATTCTTAAACCTTAATGAATATTGTCTAATCTTTCTGCTTTTTCCATTTCTTAATGAAGCTATGCTTTCCTGCTCACTTCAATATCGTCAATACCTTTAAACTAAATTAAACATGGTTGATTTGTCTAAATTTCATCCTGTATGCAACAAAAAATACTTTGCCTAGCATTCCCAAACCAGAAAATGAAACAATCACTTAATAGGACTGGAAAACCAACTGTTCGGATAGGTGCTCTGAAGTATCAACACTTTTCTTGACAAACAATCAGACCCAGTTTCTCATCAGCAGATTTTACCTACGCTTTATCAACTTTTTTCATCAGCCTTACGGTTGCTTTATTAATGTTAAAGAAAAAGTAACTTTTCAATGACATCTTGGCAGCTTTGCATTTTTTACAAAAAAACCCACCTAATATTAATCTTGACAAGGAAACATCTTCTGAAACAAGAAAGACAGTACCCCATGGCCCATGCTAATATCAGCAAAACTATTCAGCATCTTAAGGCTGGCCAGGTTACCCGTAGATTAATTATACTGAGGGAATAAAATGCCAAAACCACTTAAAATAATTTTAATTGCTGCCGCCATTATTGCTGTTGTTTTTGGCATTTGGTATTTCACTTCTAATTCTGATAGTGATCAATCCTCCCTGACCTTATATGGCAATATCGATATTCGCCAAGTCGAACTTTCTTTCCATGACCCAGAACACATTGCCGAAATGAAAGTCAAGGAAGGTGATTTAGTAGCCAAGGATCAATTACTAGCAATCCAAGATCTTGAACGGTACCAATATAAGATGGAAATTGCTGAGGCAAAACTCGAAGCGCAACGACAGCTTGTGGAGCGGCTTATCACAGGAACTCGTCCTGAAGACATTCGCAAGGCGGAAGATGAAATGAAAGCGGTTGAAGCCGAAGTTATTTTTGATAAAAAAGAATATGACCGATTGAAAAAATTGGTCAAGAAAAAACTGACATCAGTGGAGTCGCTTGATCGTGCCCGTGCTCGACTAGCCTCAGACCGACGAAAATTACAGGCATTGAAAGAATCCTATCAGCTTGCAGTGATTGGGCCACGTAAAGAGGATATTGCACAAGCCAAAGCCTTATTAAAAGCTAACGAAAGTGAGTTAATGCTGGCTAAAAAAATCTGGCATGATGCTCATCTTTATTCCCCTTCCAAAGGAATTATACAGGATCGAATTCTGGAGCCAGGTGATATGGCAGATAATCGTACACCGGTATTTACCTTAGCTTTAATTGACCCGGTTTGGGCCAGAGTTTATGTTCCCGAGCAACGTTTAGGTCAGATTAAATACGGTATGCCAGCCATCATCAAAACGGACAGTTATCCAGATAAAACCTATCAAGGTTGGGTTGGCTTTATTTCTCCGACAGCTGAATTCACTCCGAAAACCGTCGAAACTCCGGAACTTCGCACCAGCCTGGTTTATCAAGTCAGAGTTTTTGCCTGTAATGCCAATAATGAATTGCGCCTAGGAATGCCAGTTAGCGTAGAAATAGATATACTATCCACGATCAAGAATACCCGGCTTTGCCCTCAATAATCTGAAACTTTTCATTCAACAATGCACGCAAAGGAGCATGATGCTCATCGAGGTTGTCGAAGAAGTTTGTACAAGCCTGT
>JALSJK010000108.1 GCA_026989395.1 Methylomonas sp. | reverse complement strand
ACTTCTTCGACAACCTCGATGAGCATCATGCTCCTTTGCGTGCATTGTTGAATGAAAAGTTTCAGATTATTGAGGGCAAAGCCGGGTATTCTTGATCGTGGATAGTATCTCTATGCTTAAACTTCTAATAATTTTTTTTTATGCTATTTTTTTTATGCTAGCTGGATGTTCATCAGACCCTGCAAACATAAAAGACAGCGCACCAAAAAAGATACCGGTGGATATATCAGCCATCCCCGATGCCACTCCTCGCTATGAACCCTATTCAAAACATGCCAACCCGGAATCTTACACAGTTTGGGGGAAACGTTACAAAGTTATGCGTAGCGGTAAGGGATATCAGGAACGAGGCATTTCCTCCTGGTATGGCACCAAATTTCATGGCAGAAAAACGGCAAATGGCGAAACTTATGATATGTTTGCCATGACAGCCGCACATAAAACCTTACCATTGCCTAGTTATGTCAAAGTCACCAACTTAAAAAATGGCCGCAGCGTGGTGGTTCGAGTCAATGATCGCGGGCCATTTCATGAAAATAGAATTATTGATTTATCTTATGCCGCCGCCATCAAACTGGGAATTCACAAAACGGGTACTGGTTTCGTCGAAGTGCGTACCGTAGAGCCTGAAGAAAACATTTCAAAAAAACACCCGCAAATTGCACCTAAAGAAAAAATATTTCTTCAAATTGGCGCTTTCAAAAATAAAACCAATGCACTCGCTTTGAAGAATAAACTCAAGACTTTGCAAAACATTAACTTTCGCATACAACAATCGACTACTCGAAATAACCAACTCGTTTTCAAATTACAACTAGGGCCCATATCTTCAGTCAATAGCGCAGATCAACTTATAACAAGACTAGCCAAGTTAGGTATCAACAATAGTCATTTTATTATTGAAAAGACCGCTCCAACACCCAAGCATGTTACAATAGCGGCTGAATAGCCACCTGAATTCAAAACCCGTTTGGATTAATTAAAAAGGACTGACTTACTTCATCGCATTACGACAGTCTTCCATTTTTCAAGAAAATATCGCTAAAAATGACATTCAAAAACTTTTGTTTTTTTTCACCTGCATTTAAACCAGGCATTCTATTATTACTGTTTTTTGCAACTTTGCAGGTAACCGCTGAATCAAAAATTTTAATTCCGGCCGCTCCGAAGCTTTCTGCTAAAAGTTATTTTTTGCAGGATTTTGATAGCGGCCGTGTCCTTGCAGAAAAAAATGCTGACGCTAAATTGCCGCCCGCCAGCCTGACTAAAATCATGACGGTTTATATCGTTTTTCGTGAGCTGGCAAACGGCCATCTGACACTTGACGAACAAGTTACTGTTAGCAAAAAAGCCTGGCGCACACCTGGCTCCCGTATGTTCATTGAGGTTAATAAACAAGTTACCGTTAAAGACCTGTTAAAAGGAGTGATTATCCAGTCTGGTAATGACGCCTGCGTAGCATTAGCTGAACATGTTGCTGGAGATGAAGCAACTTTTGCCCAACTGATGAATCAACATGCACAACGCCTGAACATGATAAATACTCACTTCAGCAACAGTATGGGGCTACCCGATCCCGAGCATTATACAACTGCAAGAGATCTCGCCATCCTGACTCATGCATTGATTGATGAGTTTCCTGATTATTATTCCTGGTTTGCAGAAAAACAATTCACCTATAACAATATTACCCAAAAAAATCGCAATATGCTGCTGTGGCGCGACGAAACTGTGGATGGAGTTAAAACGGGTCATACTGAAGCTGCCGGCTATTGTTTGGTAGCCTCAGCAAAAAGAAACAATATGCGCTTGATATCAGTCGTAATGGGGACAGATAGTGAAAATGCGCGAGCAAATGCCAACCAAAGTCTTTTGAATTATGGTTTCCGGTTTTTTGAAACACATCGGCTTTATAAAGCGCTGGAGCCCTTATCAGAAACCAAAGTCTGGAAAGGCGAGCCGCAAAATGTCAAACTGGGGCTTGAAAAAGATTTATATGTGACAATTCCAAGACGTCATTACAAAGACTTAAAAGCTAACATGACCATTGACAGTAAAATTGTCGCCCCGATATCAAAAGGCCAAAAACTAGGCACCGTCAATGTTTCCTTATCAGGAGAAGCGGTAACAGATAGACCTCTGGTTGCTCTTGACAGCGTAAAAGAAGGTAGCCTGTTCCAGAGGTTATATGATGAAGCCATGCTGATGATTCAAAACTGATGGACAACAAAATTGTTTATTTAAATGGCGAGTATTTACCGCTTAATGAAGCCAAAGTATCAGTTCTTGACCGCGGATTTCTGTTTGGTGATGGTGTTTATGAAGTCATTCCAGCTTATTATGGCAAATTATTTCTGTTTCATGAGCATCTGGCCAGACTCAACAACAGCCTGAAACTTATTCAACTTCCCATCCTTTATGACGAACAGCAATGGCTGGATATTTTGAATCCATTGTTGACCGAAGATCAGGATCAATATATTTACCTGCAAATTACCCGAGGAGTGGTCAACAAAAGAGATCATGCTTTCCCTGAAGAAATTCAGCCCACTGTTTTTGCCATGTGTTCGCCTATCACACACTTTTCTGAGCGAAACAAAGGCGTCAAAGCGATTACTCTGGACGATACACGCTGGGAATTGTGTCATGTTAAAGCTACAACATTGTTGGCCAACATTTTGTTACGGCAGAAAGCAGTTGAGCAAGACTGCGCGGAAGCCATTTTAGTCAAGGATAACATTGTGACCGAAGGAGCGGCCAGTAATGTTTTTGCTGTCATTGATAATATTTTGACTACCCCACCTATTAATAATGAAATTTTGCCCGGCATAACCAGGCAGTTAATAATAAAATTAGCCAAAAAACATCAAATTCCTGTTGCTGAACGGCCCATTACTTTAAACGAATTACTCACCGCTAACGAAATATGGTTAACCAGTTCAACTCGTGAAATTTTACCTGTTGTAGAACTGGATAAAAAACCTGTAGGAAATGGTCAGCCCGGGCAGGTCTGGAAAACCATGCATCACCTTTTTCAACAAGCAAAAAAACACACTTATGAGCGATGAAAACAAATCAGAAGAAACGCTACTGGAATTTCCCTGCCAATTTCCAATAAAGGCGCTAGGAAAAACCAGCCCAGAGCTGGATATTATTATTATTGAAATCATCAAACGTCACGTTGAGGATGTTCAAGATGACGCCATAAAATCCAAACCCAGCAAAGGTGGAAACTACACGGCGGTGACCATCACCATCGAGGCAACCAGTAAACAACAACTCGATAACATCTATCAAGACCTTACTGATTGCCCTGAAGTGATTATGGCTCTGTAAGTTTAGTCCATTGGAAATTACTTAAGTATCCTATTCAACTGAATTAATTTTTATTCCATTTCCTCAAAAAAACTTTTCGGGGCACCGCAAACTGGGCATATCCAATCATCAGGAATATCAGCCCACAATGTTCCTGGAGCAATACCGCTATCAGGATCGCCCTTTGCCTCATCATAGATGTGTTCACATTCCTTGCATCTGTACTTTTTATATTCTGCCATCGTTGTTGCTCCCGTTATTTACTAAATGAAATAAATCGCCGGTAAGGCGAACCATTTTTCCAGGTAAAAGCCTCTGTGTAATAATGCATCAGCCCCAAATACCCAAGAAACCCAAGTGAAATGATTTTCCGTATCTCTGTTCCAAAAACAAAGCTCATTAAACTATTAAAATAATAATCCCCATAAGCTTGCAAGATAAAAGCCAAAGCAAAAGACAAAACTGGTAACACTAGCAAAATTGGAATGTGAATATTTTTTGCCCATTGATAGAGAAAATTTTGCGGTTTTTCATGGTGGCGATTGTAATCATGAACCACATAAAAAATATAGGCCGTGGCATCATGAACCAACCGAGGCACTAAAATAGCCAGGAAATAATACTGTTGCACATATAAATAAAAACTACTCAGAACCAACAAGGTATTGGCCCACATAAATGACTGGCCAAACAGACTAGGCACTAGTCTATGGCAAAAGACAGTCGCTATAAACAACGCCAGGCACAAAGAGCCTGAAATATATTTTATCCACTCCGCTTGCTGCACATCCAAACTTTTATTGAGGAAAATACCAATATAAATAAAAATACCAGCAACAACTGCCAAACCGAGTTGCAGATAAAATGCCCAGCTTGGCAAACGGCAAACTCCTCTGGCAATACCATATTGCTGCTTCAAAACATGAAAAACAGTCCAGGAAGCCACCATGATGTACAAAACCCGATAACTAAGCAGCTGATAACCAAGTGCAAAAAACACGGCAAGCGCAATAGTCATGGTAATGACTTTAAATTGATAAAATTTAAAGTATTCAGTATTGGTTGTCAGGATAATTGCACTGGCAACAATGTGCGGCGTCCCGAACAGGATTTGAAATAAAATAAAATGCTTAGGGCTACTGGGTAAACTTTGTTGAAGGTAATGATTGAAAAAATGCGTATCAACCAATTGCAGGAACAAACAAAAAGGAATAATGGCATACAATGCCAATAATAACCGAAAAGAAACTGATAATCTGTTAACAACCGTTTGATCTTTTGTTTCCAGTATTTGCGCTACCATCACTAAAACTCATTATTATTGTAATGGCTGATAATATACTTTGAACTGGATGGTATTTGCAATCCGTTAATAATACTTTAGAACATGCTAATTCATTGATTTTATTCGCCCGCTATTGCCATTTCTTCTATCAGAATAGAACCGGTTCGTATATTGCCTCGATAATCGACATCATTAGCCACTGCCACAATATTTTTGAACATTTCTTTCATATTGCCGGCAATGGTAATTTCTTCCACTGGATATTGAATCTCTCCTTTTTCCACCCAAAAACCAGCTGCCCCTCGTGAGTAGCCACCAGTCACCATATTGATACCCTGACCCATCATTTCTGTCACCAGCAAGCCAGTATCCATTTTTTTTAACAATGCCTCAAAATCATCTGTTCCGGGATCAATCATCAGATTCCGCACTCCGCCGGCATTTCCTGTCGTTTGTAAACCCAGTTTCCGTGCTGAATAACAACTTAATACGTAAGAACGAAGGATGCCTTCGCTGACCAGATCTCGGTTTTTGGTCTGGACACCTTCATTATCATAGGCGGCGCTTCCCAAGCCTCTTAACAGGTAGGGTTGTTCAAAAATATGAATAAATTCCGGGAAAATTTGCTGATCAAGCGCATCAAGTAAAAATGAGGATTTTCGATATAAATTACCTCCACTGATTGCAGAAATAAATGTTCCCAGCAGACTTCCAGCAACATCGGCCGCATAAATCACCGGGCATTGTCTCGAACTTAAGGATTGCGCCTGCAAACGCTTGATGGTTCGTTCAGCTGCTTTGGTTCCGACCGCTTGCGCTGACTCCAGATCATCCGCGCTTCTTGCCACACTATACCAGTAATCCCGTTGCATACTTTCGCCGCGTTGACCAAGCACAGAACAACTCAACGAATGGCGCGTGGATGAATAGCCACGTATAAAACCCAGAGAATTACCCAGCACTCTAATCCCCTGATAAGTGTCAACCGAAGCACCTTCCGAATTACTAATGTCCGGATGATACGATCTAGCCGCTTCCTCACATTCAAGTGCTAACTCAATCGCCTGATCAACCTTGATGTTCCAAGGGTGATAGATGTCAAGATCAGGAAATTCAGTTGCCAGCATTGATTTCTCGGGCAAACCGGCATATTCGTCTTCACTCGCATATTGAGCAATCGAACAGGCCGCATGCACCGTTTCTTTAACTGAAACCGGAGATAAGTCAGTACTGCTTGCCGAGCCTTTTTTGTGGCCGAAGTAAACGGTCACTCCCAGGCTTTGGTCTCGATTATGCTCAATTGTTTCAACATCTCCCAACCGGGCAGTCACAGACAAGCCGCTGCCAGAATTTAATCCAGCCTCTACTGCACTAGCGCCTTGCTGATCAGCTGCAGCTATAATGTCGCTGACAATGTTTTCTAATCGTTGTATTTCCTGCTTATTGTCCACGCGTTGAATTCTCCGTTTTTATTTTTACCTGCAATACTCGACCAACAAATCGTTGATTTCCTTAATATCCAATCGTTCAGAGTCAAAATTTCCACCCAACCATTCCAACATCCCTTCATGATCAGGGTGCTCTGGGTCTTGAATAGCGTTAAGCAATTCCTCATATCCCCAAACACCGCCACAATCTTCCGGCGGACACGCACGCTTGCCTTTAACACAAACGGGTAATCTGGCATTTTTATCATAGGGTAAGATCTTTTCCAGCACAATTTTATGCTCCCAGCCATCACCAAAATCGTACTCATAAACCATACTGTCTTTTTCCTGTTTAAGTAACTGACTCAGTTTATATTTATATTCATCTTTTGTTTCCAAACCAAAGTCAAATTCATCATCAGGAATGCCGTAAATTTCTCTATTGTGTATAAATTGATGCAAATGGCTATTTGTCCACCCCATGGCAATTTGCACAACCAAATGAAAATCAGCCAAACTTACTGCACTAGAAACCAAAACACGCCGCCAAATAGGTGGCCTGGCACCCATCAAGGTTATCTTAACCTGATAAATGGATCTTAATTGCTGAACTGTCATTATTACCCGCCCCCTTTTTTATAGTTTTAAACTTCAGTACCACCTACTGTTAGTCCATCAATTTTTAATGTTGGCTGACCAACGCCAACAGGAACACTCTGACCTTCTTTACCGCAAGTTCCGACACCACTATCCAACTCCAAATCGGTACCGACCATACTGACACGAGTTAAGACATCCGGCCCATTTCCAATAAGTGTTGCCCCTTTAACCGGTCGGGTAATTTTTCCATTTTCAATGAGATAAGCTTCGCTGGCTGAAAACACAAATTTACCAGAAGTAATATCGACTTGCCCGCCTCCGAAATTTTTTGCATACAAACCTTTTTCTACCGAACGAATAATTTCGTCTGGATCATGGGGACCAGCCAGCATATAGGTATTTGTCATTCTCGGCATCGGTAAATGAGCATAAGATTCTCTACGGCCATTACCTGTAGGTTTAACGCCCATTAAACGGGCATTCATCTTATCCTGCATATAACCCTTCAAAATTCCTTTTTCAATCAAAACCGTATTTTCGGTTGGTGTGCCTTCATCATCAATGCTTAATGAACCTCTTCGTTCTGGTAGCGTACCATCATCAACAACCGTACATAAATCAGAAGCAACCCGCTCGCCAACTTTGCCACTAAAAGCCGATGTGCCTTTTCGGTTAAAATCCCCTTCAAGTCCGTGGCCAATAGCCTCGTGCAATAAAATGCCCGGCCAACCCGGACCTAAAACAACAGTCATATTTCCTGCTGGCGCAGGAACTGCCTCAAGATTAACCAATGCTTGGCGCACCGCTTCCTGTCCATAGCTTAAAGCCCGATCCTGGTCCAGAAAAAAACTATAATCTGATCTGCTGCCACCTCCCATGCTGCCTTGTTCCCGTCGTCCATCTTGCTCAACAATGACTGTTACATTTAACCTGACTAGCGGCCTGACATCTGCGGCCAGTGAGCCATCCTGACTGGCAACCAAAATATGATCATGCACACCAACCAGACTGACGATAACTTGTTCAATCCGGCTATCCAGCTTTCTGGTTGCTTCATCAATTTTACGGAGCAAATCAATTTTTTCCTGATCCGCGAGTGATAGCAACGGATTGATTGGAGAATACAGCTGTGGATATTGACTTTGAGATGTTAATGCATGGCTAGCATCCTGCCCTTGTCTCACAATAGCCTTAACACTATTGGCTGCCTCCAGCAAACTGGAAAGTTCAATACGGTCGCTATAGGCAAAACCGGTTTTTTCTCCTGAAACAACCCTAACACCAGCCCCTTGTTCGATATTATGACTCCCCTCCTTGATAATGCCATCTTCCAGAACCCAGGATTCATAACGCCCGGACTGAAAATAAATGTCTGCCGCATCTACCGATGCAGTTAATAAACTGGACATCACTCGATCAATATCCTGTTCTTGCAAACCGGAAGGGACGAGAATTGACTGTCTCGCCAATTCCAAAACCTGTTCAGTCATTAAACACCCTCATAAAATATTTGCCGATGTTGTAATACTGGAAATGCTGCCCGCACTTTTTGTATCCTTTCCAGCTCAATATCGGCGATAACAAAGCCACTGCCAGTTTTATAGCAGTCCAGCACAACGCCCCACGGGTCCACAATCATACTATGTCCAAAAGTTTTACGCCCATTCAAATGAAAACCGCCCTGGTTAGGTGCAACCACATAACAAAGGTTTTCAATCGCTCTGGCCCTTAGCAGCACCTCCCAATGTGCTGCGCCAGTTTCTGCAGTAAAAGCAGAAGGAATAATCAAGATATCCATGCCCTGCCCTGCCATCTTTCTGAATAACTCAGGAAATCTGAGGTCATAGCAAACTGCAACACCCAATCTGCCAAAAGGGCTATCAATTACTAATTCGCTTTGGCCTTTAGCAATGGTATCAGATTCTCGATATTCTTCATCAGAATCCGGAACGCTGACATCAAATAAATGAATTTTATCGTATCGGGCAACTCGCTCGCCTTGGTCGTTAAATACCAGACAAGCTGCAATTACCTTATTCTCATCATCTGCAGCCAGTGGAATTGTGCCTCCTACCAGCCAAATGCCAAGTTTTCTAGCAATATTGGCCAGAAACTCCTGTATAGGGCCTTGTTCATCAATTTCTTTTTGCTTGATTTTGTCAAACTCCGTTTCCCCCATTAAGGCGAAATTCTCCGGTAGTGCAATCAAATTTGCCCCTGCTTTTGCGGCTTCTGTAATTAATTTTTCCGCTTCAATCAAATTAGAACTAACACTTAACCCTGATGCCATTTGAATGGCTGCAAATTTACTCATTTAAAATTTTCTCTTTGTTATTATTTACCCATGGAAAATCCGTTATACCAGCCCAGACTTTTCGTAACAAGCCATCATTTTCCGGCTCTGAAATGACTTTTGGGTTGCTCCACTCACCTGCCACTCGATAATGAGCGCCAAAAAACACGCCTTCTCTGGGCTTCCCGGTAATCGTTCCTGCAATCGCACCGACAACTCCACCGACAATTTTTCCAGCAATTGGAATAACTTCCGCACTTTTAGGTAATACAAAAACATCTTGATTAATACGCCTGTTGACTAAATCCAGTTCTCCGGAAATTTTAATTTTAGCTGGCAACGCGTCAACCAATAGATTATTTGTCTTTGCTTTACCATCCGCTATTACAAAATCTCCACGGATATGTTCAAATGACAGGCCTTGTGAAAACACATCAGAAAAATCAAGACGTATCCGCCGATATAAATTACCCAAATTTAAAATCCCCAGAAGCCTGCCTACACCTGGCTCGATACCCAACAAGCGGCCATCTTCCAGATGCATTTTTATTGTTCCGGCCAATTTATCGAGTGCAAACTGATATGGTGGATCAGGCCAGTGTAAATCAAATTCAAACAGTGCTTGCGTATCAATCACATCATTTGACAACCCCATTGATGTTAAAAAAAGCCCTAAATCCTTAACTTCCCAGCTTCCTTTAAAACCGCTGACATTGGTTCCTTGCTGGTGCTTCCAATAACCATTTTCCATAATCAAATTACTATTTTTTGAAACCAATGAAATTTCAGGGAAAATCATACCGTGATCTTCCCGCTCCGTAGAAATTTTTAAACGTCCTAAATCATGCTGTTGCCAAAGCACTTTTTCACTTTGCAAATCAAACAGCGGTAAATCTTCGGGGGATATTGCTTCGGTATTATTATGACTAATAAATACCTGGCTTAAGGCTGAAAAATTAATTTCATCAAGTTTTAAGAGAACTTTCTGTGCTTTCTCAAATTCCGAAGAAAAAGAAACTCCGCCTTTAAAAAAATCAGTTTTAATTGCTCCTGAAAAATGCGAGTCACTCTTTTTTAACTTTAAAACAACACGACCCAGCTGCTGTTTTTTCCATACTAATTGACCGACAGTCATGTCTACAATATTAATCAAGGCAAGAACAGCAGACCCATGTTTTGATTTTTCAGTCAATGACAACCAAGAGTCCAGGTTAAGATGTTCCTGATCAACAGTCAAAACGATTCCTTCTTCGTCTGAAAATTCTGGTTCACCAGCTCCATAAACAATATTCAAGCCACGTAGAATGGATTGTTGCTTTTCAATGCTGGCAGCAACTTTTAATCTATCTGCATAATCCAGATTAGCCAGCATTATATTCGAATCATCAAAAGTAAAATCTATCCACATCGGTTGCTTTTGTTCAGCAGACTTGGCCAGATCCTCTGGTAAATTTAGCATTAACCCAAGCAAATCACTTTGAATATGTAGATGTGATGGCAAATTTCCATCATGAGGGACTGTCAACTTCAAATCATATCCCAGATTGCCGGAAGCAAACTGCCATAAAGGATTAGGAAACTGTTTTTTGAGATTTTCGGTATCGGTCTTACCTCTACCGTTAATCAACATTTTTTCCAGGTCGCTTGAAACATCAAAAAAAACAAGGGACCCCAATGCAAAACCTTTTAAATCTCTACTGAAAATATCCGTTTCTGTAAAAATTAACTTACCTGACATTTTTGTTACGTCCAATGCCAGAGGCAGCACTGATATCTTGGTTCGATGCAAATGTGCTTCCACATTAACATCGGTTTGCTCCACATCAGCAACAGGAAGATGCAAGTGTACATCCAGGATATTGTTTCCTTCAGCAGTAATTACCTGGGTAACCGGCTGTAGCTTCTCAGATAACGGACTATTTTTTAAAAAATCAAAAGTCTGTTCGATCCGCCCGTCCAACCGGGCTTTTACCGTTAAAATTTCATCTTCTCGCCAAGAAGGCAAAGTAACTCTCAAAAACTTGATTCTTTCGCCGCTCAATTGACCTTTGTTAACACGAATATCAAGCGTATCATTATTAAAAAGCACTTTACCGTTAATTCCAGTCAACTTAGGCCATTGTTCTCCATACGATATCTCCAGATCTTTGACGGTTAAATCGGTTTGAAATGTTCCTTTACCATTAGCAAAAGGATAATCATTAGTTTTGCCATAAAACAATATTTTAGCTTTCGCTATGTCACCAGAAACCAATAACTGCTGAAGCCATGACATAAAGTCCTTATCCAGTAATTTAACAGGATATAATTTATTGATAACCGCAACATTAACATTGTTGGTTACATCGGTTTGCCAATCGATAAAAGCATCATCTTTCTGCTCGGCCAGCTCAACTCGAAAGCGATTTCGGGTGCTCATTCCCGGCAAAGACAGCATTAGATCATCGCCGAAGAACAACAAACTTTGTCGTTGTTGACGCCAAAATACCTGGCCTTTAATTTGTGACACTGCTAATGGAGCAGCCAAGATTGTAGGTAACGTCAACTGTGCTTCGCGGGTTTTAAACTGAACAACACCCTGCTTATCAGAACCCTTTATACGGCCTGAAAAATTCTTAACGGTTAATTGTTGTGCAGAATCAATAAACCCTACCTGATTAAACTTGCCAATGACAGCAAAATGTCCGCCATCAGAATCAGAAAAAACAACTGCATCGTTAATTAGCCCCTGTAATCTAAGCTTTGTTAACCGATTAGCCTGGGTTTTATCCAGCATCCCGGAAAATAAAGCCAATTCTGATGCTTGAGCCAAATCAAGCTGCTTTATCACTGCAGCCAGTTTCTGATCAGCTTTTTTTAACAGACTAAAGCTTGCTTCAGGCCATTTTTTATCTCTCGAATCGAGCGTGAAATGACTAACGTCCAATTGCCATTGGCCTTCTCCCCTTTGCCAACGCAATACGCCAGCCATACGATCAAGGGGAATAGACTGGCTCTGACGGCTATTGATTAAGCCATCAGTTATGTTAATTTTGGCTGTCAAATTTTTAAGCTTGGAATGATTCCACTCGCTCCAGACCTGAAAATCTGACACACCCGATTCTAACCTGATTTCGGAATGAATTTCATCAGTAAGAATCTTAGAAAGTAAAACCTGCTGTCCTTTTGCATACAAAGTACCTCCAAACGACCCAGCAGTAAAAATATCGCCTACAAAATCTGCCATTACCGTCAGTGTTTTACCAAACTTTTCGGGCAGGTTTACATACAACCGAAATTGATGTTTATTATCCTCCAGATTTTTAAGCACAATACTGACGTGTTGTAATTTTTGGGCTTTAGCATGGTGCAACTGGTCCAGCCAATGAACCTCACTATCCAGAATTTCATAGCGCCCTCCTTGCAGTAACCAATAGGGCTGTTCATCATTGGCCTTTAATCCAACAACGGCTAAACTCCCATCTTGCTTACGTATAACAGTTAATTTTGCACCGACCAAGGTCATCCATGAAGAAGCCATTAAATCCCGCTTCAGCAACATATCCAAAACATCAATCCCCAAACGAATTTCTCTAAGCTGAATAGGTGATTTCTGGCTAATTTGCTCTGCTATGAAAATTTCCTGCAACACTATTTCAGGATTAAGCCCGCGCATTTTTGCATGCAATTTTCCTATTTTGAAAGGTACTCCTAAAATATCACTGATTTTTATTTCCAGTTCAGCCTTGTAGGATTCAACTTCAGATAAAACAACTCTAAGAGCAGTAGAACCAATCGCTAGAACAATCAAAAACCAGAAAATAAAAATCCGCGTGGCGCGGGTCACATGATGAATCATCTAAAATCGCAAAAGCTTGCTTACGAATAGTTAATACGGGCAAAAAGATAAAATGACAAACAGGCTGTTTTATAGCAAAACAACGTCATACTGCTCTTGATTGTACTGGCTTTCAGATCTGAATTTAATTTGAACATCCAGAAATTTTTCCAATTCAGACAGAGTATCGGCTTCTTCATCCAGCAACATTTCAACGACTTCATTCGCTGCCAGAACCAACAGGTTTTTTACTTCATATTGCCGAACTTCGCGAATAATTTCCCTGAAAATCTCCAAACAAATGGATTCCGGGGTTTTTAGCACTCCCCGGCCACCACAAGCCGGGCAAGTTTCACATAAAATATGCTCCAGACTTTCCCGAGTTCTTTTTCGGGTCATTTCCACTAAACCTAACGCCGAAACTTCAGTAATTTTGGTCTTGGCATGATCTTTGGCAAGACTTTTTTCTAACGCCTGCAACACCTGTTCCCGATGCCCCCGACTTTGCATGTCTATAAAATCAATAATAATGATACCGCCAAGATTTCTTAATCTGAGTTGTCTGGCAATCGCACGGGTTGCTTCAAGATTAGTTTTAAAAATCGTTTCCTCTAAATTGCGTTCACCAACGTAACCACCGGTATTAACATCAACAGTGGTCATTGATTCAGTCTGATCAAAAACCAGATGCCCGCCTGATTTTAAATTTACCTTGCGGTCCAGCGCCTTGAGAATTTCGTCTTCAACATTGTAAATATCAAAAACCGGGCGCTCGCCAGTATAAAGCTCAATCAGAGATACGATTTCCGGTGCAAAATCTTCAGCAAATCTGATTAATCGATGAAATGTTTCTCTGGAATCAACGCGAATTTTTTCAATCCCTTCCTGATACAAATCCCTGAGGGTTCGAATACTTAAGGGTAAATCCTGGTGAATTTGCTGTTTGACCTTGGCTTGCTTGATTTTTTCAGAAATGGATTCCCATAACTTAAGCAAAAACTCCATATCAGATCGCAAAATATTTTCTTCCACGCATTCTGCGGCAGTGCGGGCAATAAATCCACCGCATTCCTTTTCCTTGCGAAACGAATCCAGGCATTCGCGTAAACGTTCCCGTTCCGATTCTGATTCAATGCGCTGCGAAATACCAACCGTTTCAGAAAATGGCATATAAACCTGAAAACGGGAAGGAATAGAAATTTCAGTCGTTAACCGAGCGCCCTTGGAGCCTAATGGATCTTTCGAAACCTGAACAATTATCTTTTGCCCTTCATAATAGTAATCCGCAATATTTTCCGATCCCTTTTTTATTAAATCCCGGTTACAAATATCCGATAAATGAAGAAATGCCGCTCTTTCCAGGCCAATATCAACAAAGGCAGCTTGCATTCCAGGCAAAACCCGACAAACTTCCCCTTTATATATATTGCCGACGATACCACGCTGACGGCTTCTCTCTATAATCAGTTCCTGTAAAACACCATTTTCAATCACAGCAACCCGGGTTTCCGGAGGCGTTACATTTATTAATATTTCTTCGCTCATCAAAGTATTGTAATGCCTTCTTTAGCTAAAATCTCCACTGTTTCAAAAATTGGCAATCCCACCACTCCAGAAAAACTCCCTTTAATAGTCTCAACAAACATTGCTCCCAACCCCTGGATTGCGTATGCTCCAGCTTTATCTTTGGGTTCGCCAGTGGCCCAATAAGCAATAATCTCTTGATCAGACAATTTCTTGAAAGTTACTTCAGTCGCTGATAAAACCTGCCTATGTTCCAGCCCACGCAAAGAAACCGCCGTATAAACCTGATGCGTTCTCCCGGAAAGCTGCCTTAACATACGCAAGGCGTGATGCTTATCTTCTGGTTTTCCAAAAATAACATCATCCAAAACAACCGTCGTATCCGCAGCCAAAACCGGTAAGAGGTTATTCCTTATAGCCGCCGATTTTTCCGCTGCAATTCTTTGCACATATACAGCAGGCTGCTCATCAGGCAAGGGTGTTTCATCCAGATTAACGGGCGAGACATGGTATTGGATACCAATTTGCCCCAATAATTCCCTCCGTCTTGGCGAAGCAGAAGCCAAAATAATTTGCGCAGTCATTTTTAAATCTTTATTTACTGATCTCGGTAATGGGTAAATTTTCCTATTCTACCCCCAAGCATCTACAAACAAGTTATATTTGTTACAGCTTTACCTGTGCTTCCCTGAATAACAAGAATACTGTTCCAGATGCAGTAAATTGATTATCAGGATGAGCGCATATAAATCATCGTCATAATTTCTAGGGCTGCTCCATTGCGAATACGACTGGCAAGCACCACATCATTATGATGTGTCAACACTTTTCCGGACACAAAATCACCTAGATTTGTAACGATTTTCATATTCCACTGGCGACAAATAACCATTCGCCGAATGGATTCGCTCGCGGTTATAAAAAACTTCGATGTATTCAAATATTTCTCTCTTTGCCTCCTCTCTGGTTTT
>JALSJK010000107.1 GCA_026989395.1 Methylomonas sp. | reverse complement strand
TGTTTTTACAGTTCGTCATTTTCTTCCATCATCTGTGGCGCTGTTCGTTTCCTTGGAGATCTTGCTCTCCTTGGTGGTTTCAATTTAGGAGGTTTAGCCTGCTGTGGGCGCGGTTTTCTTAACGGTAATTCTTTGCGATTAGCGCCCCGCCTGACAATTACTTTATCGTCCAGAACATCATCTACATCCCAACCTTCAACATTATCTCCTTTCCTGGCCCGATAATTTTTTTGTTTTAGTTTATCTCTAAGCATAGCAGTTACCCCTTCGGGCGTTTCCACTACTCCGGTCAATTCCAGTTCAATATTTCCGGTAAATTCTTCTGTCGGTGTATCATTGGTTTCTTCTACCGGTTTTCTCCCTTCGGTAAATAATGGCCGATTAACCATATGAGAATAACTTTCCAGCGTTTTTTCCGCTAATTTGATCTCGGGCAATGTTTCAACTTCATCTTCAACTTCATCAATATCTTCAATTGAAGTCAGCAATTCTCGATATGAATATTCTGCATATACCCACTCTGCAATGGCTATCACAGCCAACACTGCACAAACCGCAAGCAACAACGATATCAGTTTAATATTCAAGGCTGTCCAGATTGTCTTCATGATTTAATTCTCATAAAACTGGCTACCTGAAAATTAACATTCATTTTATTACTGGGCTCTATTTTTCGGGTTTTCCTGTTACGCCGCCCTCTTACCGGCCTAATATCCATTTCCTCAACAATCATCAAGGGTTTTGACATCTCGATATCATACAAAGCTCGGCGCAAATGCTCGATAGTGCCATTCATTCTGACTTTAACGGTAATACGGGTTATATCTTCTTCGGTTTTACTGGGTAATACCTGGGTGCTGGTTAATTGTCCTCCGGCTGCCGAAATAGCTGTTTTTATAAACTTTTGTAGATCGGCAGATGCCAATGCCTCTGTCTCGCGAGTATTAAAATATTCCTGTTCGGCATATTGTTTTTTTACATTCTCCGCATTGGCTTGCACCTTGTCTTTACTGGCAATCACTTCCTTGTAGCGTTTCAATCGAAAAGCCAGGTCTTGTTTGGTTTCATTGTAGTCCAGGCCGGCATTGATTAACGGCACAATCACTATCAAAATCACAAACAGCACCACAACGCCCAAAAGGCCTAAGGCTACCCAACGTTTTTGCTGTTTATTCAGTTGGTCCAACATTCTTATTTCCTTTACTGATTTCGGCAGAAATCTGAAAACGCTCCAGACCGGTTCTTCTGTCTTGTGTAACCGGAGATACAAATCGCACACTATCAAACAAATCAGATTCTTCTAACAAGCTGATTAATGAGGAAGCAGAGGGCGACTGGCCTTGAATCTGTAATTTTCGTTTTGAATACCGTAAATGCTTTAGCCAGGTGTCATCAGGGATCAACTTACTAAGAACTTCCAGCATTTCGAGCATCGATGCTGAATTAGTTTTCTTTTCCAATAATCGAGCTGTTTTTTCCTGAAGCTGCTCAATTTCATTCCGTAATTCTTCAACCTCTGCCGCATCTTTGGCAACATCCTTAATTTGTTCATTCAGTTGCTCAACTGCTGTGGCCTCTTTCCAGACCGGAATCACCAAAACAGCTGCCAATAAGATCAACAACAAACCAATGACACCATAATTTATGCCTTGCGCAAAAACATTTTCCTGCGCTCTGGCCCATGGCGGCAATAAGTTATAAGTTTCCCTATCATTCTCAAAATCGTTCGGATGATCAGCAAAATCGGCAATGGCTGGAACCAGCCCCCAACTCTTTAGCTCTTTGCAAAGGCCATCTAGTTTTTCCCGAGGCGTCAAAACCAGCTGCACCTTGATCTGGTCGGGTTGAGGACCATCATCCAGAACTCTAACTGCA
Source organism: Methylomonas sp. (assembly GCA_026989395.1). GTDB lineage: Bacteria > Pseudomonadota > Gammaproteobacteria > Methylococcales > Methylomonadaceae > JALSJK01. The sequence goes on along the minus strand of JALSJK010000107.1, from coordinate 13,587 downwards.
AAATATACCTGTTCAGGATGAAACGGTGTCAGCTTGTCCAGTTCGTAAGTTATAACCTGGTCAAGATTGTCCCCTGCCGCCGCAGGTAAAAACAATATTTTTTCAATGGCATCCCGGTTAGAAAGGCGAATAACCAAATCTGATTTTTCCAGGCGATTATCTTTGTCAAGCAAGGCAAGGTATTCAGCCTTACCAATTTCATTGAGCTCAAAAACCCCAATTTCTTGTTGGCGATTTCCAAGAACAAAATAGACCCGAACAGAACCAGCTTCCGGCTCGACAATAATCTTGCCCTTGTTTTCATTGAATATCTGTTTAAGTGGCTCTGGCACTAAAAAGGCCAGCTCACTTTGCCACCAACGGAAAAAATCGCTTATATTTCGACCCAATCTATTCATGCGTAATTTTTATTTATTATTCCTCTTCAGCTTCAAACAAAGACACATCAGAACTATATAACCGGCTCCAGGAAGACACCAGAAAAGGTGGTTTGCCTTTTATCGGAGGGCTCATTCTTCTAATAATAGTCTTTATCATCGACTTTGCCCCATTTTCTAACTTTGCTTCAGAAAATATTGTAAATGCTCCTTGAATTATGCTCTTATTTTTGTTTTTTTTGGGATCGAATAAATTAGATAACTCATCTTGTTCATCTTTAATTTCAGTCTCTTTTTTTTGCCTTTTTTCTTCTTGTTGCTCTTGTGTTTGTCCTTCTAAAATCGCCAACACAGTTTCAGAGGCAGTATTTTTATCAACATTACCTTTTTTTGAATAGATGGTAATTAATGGCTCAAGTTTTTTATACAGTTCTTGATCGACGCCCAAAACCAACTGTAATTCTTCAATACTTTGAAAAGGCTTGTTTCTAGGCTCATACTTTAAGCCTTCATCCTGATATTGAGCTTTTTCCGCTCCATGCAACCGCACCAGATCATTGGTATCACGCCAATCAAGAATTGCATCAGCAATCTTCACAGCCCTATCATCCTCGTCATCAAAATATTTGACCATGTTTTCCAGCAACTTCTTTTTGGCCTTGTTGAGATTGATTTTTCCCTGCTCACTGACAATCTTGATTCTAATTTCAGCCCCCCCATATTCCACCGGATAAACAGTTCCATCAGCCAGCCAGCGCTCATTCTTATCCGGATTTAACAACATTTTTTGAGCAATAATAATCCCTGCCCTTGCAATTGCAGAGGCTTCCGCACTGTCTCTGACACTGCTTATGACAGAGGCCTCGCGTCTAATACTCAAGGCAAAACTACCGGCCATGATAGTTAATAAAGTAACCACCCACAATACCAATACCAACGCCATGCCTCGTTGAATATTAAAGGGTTTATAACAGGTCTGCTTCATCCAGATCAAAACCTTTGTTACGTGCTGCTGTTGGTTGCGCGACACTCATTCTTGGTGCAACGACAAGTTCTGGCCATAACGCACCATTTTCAAATTCGATTTCTACTTTGACTAATGCGGGTAATTGCTTCTGATCCAGCCATTGCTCATGCCATGTTGCTTCTTCATCCTCATCGATAGCACCAAAATATGATAATTTAAAATCAGTGATTTTTTCTGCCAGCGTGACTTCTTCATTGCTCCATTCCTCACCATCAGCAGTTGGGAAAAAAGGTACTATATCTACTGTCAAACTTTCGAAATCGTCAACAGACTTCAGTCTTAAAGAAAATATTTGTAGCCCTTGTCTTCCTGCGCTGGCGGGCAATGAAGCAACAAACCTGATTTTGCGACTTTCACCCTGAAAACTAAATTCTGGCTCATCACCAGAAAAATCATCTTCAAACGGCCGGACTGTAGTCAAAAAACGTTGAAAAAAATTTTGTACGCTTGCAACCTCACTAACTTCAAAAATGCGCTCTTCCCCTGCATCCCAGTTTCGGACAGAAATACGCAAGCTTCCAAAGAGTAATAGCATCATAACGCTCAAAAGACTCATACCAATGAGCACTTCTATCAATGTAAATCCGAAGTTTTTTTGCATGATTAATTGAAGCTGTACTTAAGCGAATTCAATTGAACTGTCCGCTCATTCTCATCATCCTCTCCTTCGTTCCAGGCAACGGTAACAATAACCTGAAAAACCTTAAGCTTGTCTTTTTTACCGGCACTGTTTTCTGGTGGCTCTAAATTATGCAGCTCGTAAACTTCATAAGGATAGCTGCTAATTGTCCAATAATATTTTTCATATTCTTCGCCGTTTAACTCTCCTTCCACCAATTCGTTTTCAACGCCCGTTCTAGCTAACAAGGTTTCAGCAATTTGTACGGCAGCAGTGTAGTCTTCTGACAAAACCGCAGTCCGAACACCCGATGAAAAAATATTGAGCAAAATTCCCAGAGACAAAGAAAGAATGGAAAAGGCCACCAGTATTTCCAGCAAGGAAAACCCCTGTTGTTTTCTTTGCCTGGGGTTATTCATCAATAATCTGCACATGACCAGTTAGCCAGTTGATATCAACCAGCCATTCTACTTCATTATTACCCATCAGGGTTATTCGTCCCCCTGTTGAAGAGCCATCAGGAAAAAAACGGATATTACCCTGTCCTTCTCCGGTTTGTTCAGATTGTGCCGTAACCAGGGAAATATCAATATCTTCAGCAACCTTATAGACCTTATCCCGGCTACTGAGCCGATATTCATTTTCATCAAGATCAATACTGACATAGACTTCTTTCTGGCTAATCAGTGATTGGCCTCTTGCATAACGAAGCGCCGAAGCCAAATCCCTGGCGGCGGCTTTTAGTTGCGAGGTCTCTCTGCCAGCAGAAATATGAGGACCAACAAGCGCCGCCCCCGCAATCATTATGACAAGCACAACAGTTAACTCAATTAACGAGAATCCTTTTTCTCTCATCTGCAATGCCTGCCTGTTCTTTCAAGAACTATAATTTAAAAGTAACTGTTTCCCAAATGACAATTTGGAAATTGTATACATCGCTGTCAGGAATTAAAAATTATCAATCCCAGTTGCCAATATCCGCATCTTCACCTTCACCACCCTCTTTGCCATCCAGTCCATAGGTGTAGATGTCAAATTTGCCTTTTTCGCCAGGAGAAGCATATTTATAATCTTCACCCCAAGGGTCTTGCGGGATTTTATTTTTTCGTAAATACGGCCCGTTCCAGCGTTTTGCGTTATCAGGCTTTTCAACCAGCGCTTGTAAACCTTGCTCAGTAGTTGGATATTTGCCGACATCCAGCCGGTACATATCCAGTGCGGCAGATAAATCTTCAATTTGTACTTTTGCTGTTTTACTTTTTGCGCCCCCCATGTGCTTCATTACCTGTGGCCCGACCAATCCAGCCAACATAGCAATAATGGCCAACACCACCAATAATTCAAGCAGGGTAAAACCTTGCTGTTTTGCTGTTCTTTTAATTTTCATCATTCTTTCCATTACAACTCCAAAAGTTAAAATGCCAAATCATTTACACTCAAAATAGCCATCAAAATAGAAACAATTATTCCGGCAATAATTAGCCCTAAAGAAATAATAAGCACCGGCTCCATTAATGCAAGCATCCTTTCTATAGCCACTTTTAATTGCTTATCATATAGATTTGCAACTTTTAGCAGCATTTCTTCAAGTTTACCAGTTTCCTCACCCATCTTGATCATCTGCATGGCTAGTTTGGGGAAGCGTTTGCTTTCAATCAATGCGGTTGACATATTCTGCCCTTGCTTAAGCTTACCGGCAGCCTCACCTACTGCTTCTGCCAATACCAGGTTACCTACAGTTTCCTGAACAATTGTTAACACAGTCAGTATTGAAACGCCATTGCCTAACAAAGTTCCCATGGTGCGAGCAAGATTTGCAGTTTCCATATTTAAAACAATTTCACCGACTAATGGTAATTCCAGAAAACGCTTGTCCCAGCGTTTTTTTCTTACCGGATCTATCATTTGATAATTTACAAATGCCGTTAACAATAGTCCACCCGTAATAACCAGCCACCAATACTGCTGTAACCATTCTGCCGCGCCCACAACAATTTGAGTTGAAAGAGGCAGCTCTTTACCTGCACTTTCAAACATTTCTGTAAATTGAGGGACCACAAAGGTCAACATGACAAAGATAGACGCCATTGACATCACTAACAAAATGGCAGGATAGATTAATGCAGTTCCAACGCTATCTTTTAGTTCCTTTGAACGTTCCAGGTATTCAGCCAGACGACTTAATACATCTTCCAGACTACCCCCTAATTCACCCGCACGAACCATATTCAAGTAAAACTTATTAAAGACATTGGTTTGACCTTCCAATGCATCCGCCAGAGTTGATCCTCCCTTAACGCGGTCAAGCACTTGCTCAATCATTTTATTGAGTTTGTCATTATCTTCAGTAAGATCCATCAAAACCGACAACGACTTATCCAGAGGCAGGCCGGCTTCTAGCAAAGTCGCTAATTCTCGGGTAAAAAGTAATATATCTTTCTGTGGCAGTTTATTGGGGTTTGCGCCCAGTTTTAAAAAACTAAAGGGATTTGCAGAAGCCAAAGATACTTTAATCGGCATCATGCCATCTTGTTGCAATGCCTGGATTACAGACTGCTCATCCACCGCCTCTTTGTGCTCTTCAATAATTTCCCCGTCACGGGTAACTGCTTTATAAAAATATAATGCCATACCGGTTTTTATCTTTTATCCGCAAGAAATATACATCCTTAAATATCAATTTTTTTCTTTGCTGCACTCAACAAACTCCTGGCTTGTAACAATGCATGACTTTCAGGGGAAATATTGTCAACTGAGACATGGCTCATCACTTCTTCAAGGGTAGTAACACCTTGCACTACTTTCGTCATGCCATCATCATTCATGGTTAACATGCCTTCTTGTACTGCCAGTTTCTGGATATCTCCGGCCTCAGCACGAGCCATAATCAATGACCTGATAGGATCTGTCATTTTCAAAAACTCAATAATCGCAATACGGCCGCGATAGCCTATCCCTGCGCAATCATCACAACCAACAGGCGCATACATCACGATTTCACCTTCAGGCTGATATTTTCTCAATTGCATTTGTTCAATTAGTTCTTCGCCTACGGGGTGAGGTTTTTTACAACTTGGACACAATTTCCTAACCAATCGCTGCGCCAAAATCCCATTCACTGTCGAACTTAACAAATATTCTTCCAACCCCATGTCGAGAAGACGAGTTACCCCGCCAGCAGCGTCATTAGTATGCAGTGTCGACAGCACCAAGTGACCCGTCAATGCTGATTGTACAGCTATTTTCGCTGTTTCAAGATCCCGCATTTCCCCTATCATAATAATATCCGGGTCTTGCCGGACAATAGACCTCAATGCCGTTGCAAAAGTTAATCCAATTTGAGGCTTGGTCTGGATTTGATTAACGCCATCCATCTGATATTCAACCGGATCCTCAACAGTGATAATTTTACTTTCTGCACTATTGAGCTTTTTCAACGCTGCGTACAAGGTGGTTGATTTACCGCTTCCTGTTGGCCCCGTAATCAAAACAATACCGTTGGGTTTATCTAAAATATCAATAAATGCTTTCGCGTTTTCTCCAGTAAAACCCAACTGAGTAAAATCAAGAACTGCATTCTCCTTATCCAATAAACGGATTACTACACTTTCACCGTACATTGTCGGCACCGTTGAAACCCGTAAATCAATTTCCTTACCCAGCATTTGCATTTTGATACGTCCATCCTGGGGTAAACGGCGTTCTGCTATGTTCAGATTAGCCATGATTTTTATTCGTGAAATCACTGCCGCCACAGAAGAAACTGGTGGCGCTTCAATATCCTGCAAAACCCCATCAATCCGCAGCCGGATACTCAATGAATTATCAAAAGGCTCAATATGAATATCTGAAGCCCGTGTTTCCAAAGCTCTTTGCATTATCAAATTAACCATTTTGATAACTGGTTCTTCACTAGCAAGATCTTTCAGATGCTCAATATCATCATCGCCAATTTCATCAGAATCCAATCCTTCAAAAATTTTCCCCATTTGGGATTTTCCCTCTCCATATTGTATTTCGAGGGCATTATCTATTTCCGAAGCGACACCAACCTTGACCTTGATTTGCTTGCCGCAAGCCAGACGCAAACTGTCGAAATTAAACCTAACTTCGGGATCCATGGCAACAACGGAAATCTCATCGTCAGTTTCTTGCTCTCCAATAATATGATTTTCTTTTAGGAACCGGAGCGAAATATCTTCTGGAAAAGGCGAAGTCTCAGGATATTCCGAAGCCTCAACAAGCTCAAGTCGGTTTGATTCCGCCAATGCAGCAGCAATATCTCGCTCAGAACAAAAACCAAGCTTCATCAAAGTTGTAGGCAATGGCTCCATTGTAGTTTTTTGCAGCCGTTTAACCTTTGATAAATCAGTGGCAGAAAGTTTATTTTCCCGCTTTAAAACATCCAGAAAATCTTGGTACATACTTTTACTCAAAAATTATAATATCCAAAAAACGCACAAACATGCTCCCGGGAAGATATTGAATTATCTTTGCCTTAGGGTCCAATTAACAAGCTAAAGTTCAATATCTAAATACTTTAAAGAAATCTTTACTTAAAAATTTTTGCGCGTATTTTTCTTAAATTAAGGCATTCATTACAACTAATAATAGACTACCCCTCAAGTTAATTTTCCACATTCTGCACTTTTATTGTGGAAATTTCAGCAAGTCCTCAGCAATTTCAATAACCTTGTGTTCGTCTATGTCTTTTATGGAAAAATCATTTTTGTTCAATTTATATGGATTGATTTTAGAGGGTGACTTAATGACCCGATTGATTTCGGTTTGATAAACCCTACTAACTGGCGTTGGGCCAAAAATAGTGACGGACGGTTTATTCAATGCCCAAGCCATATGCGTTGGCCCTGTATCATTACCTATGACCAGATCGGATTTAGCAATTGCGGCCTTTAACGAATTTAAATCCATTTTCGGCATAGCAGAAATGTTTTTTGCTTGACTTTCCAGCCACAAGGCATTCTTTTGTTCTTGCTCATTACCCCAGATAGCAAGACAATTAACATGCAGGTTTTGCGCAATTTGTAAAAATTTCTGTTTTGGATAATTCTTGCTCTCCCAGCTCGAACCTGTAACAAAAATTACATTTTTTTTGGTTGAATGAAAATAATCAAAAATTTTTGTGTTTTCATTCTTATAGAACAAAAATGGTTTTTTAGCTAAAATTTGCTCTGGCGAAACCTCAAGATCAAACGGCTTGGTCAAGATAAAAGCATTTCTATCTATGGTATTTTTTGCATAACTACATGCGACTTTTTGATCATAAAAAAAAGCCGCAAAACTTTCTCTAGAAGAGGCTTCATCAAAACCAAAAACCTTTCCTCCAAGCAGCTTTGCAACCAGTGAGGACTTAATCAAACTTTGGGCATCAATAACCAGATCATAGTAATTTTCTGCATAACGCTTTATTCTCCGATATTCATTAAAGATTTTCAGCTTGCTCTGCTTAATGCTTTGCAAATTAACAGTTAATACCTGGCTTAGATCAGGATTATGGCGTAATATTTCTGAAAATTTAGCTTCGACTATCCAATCAATTTCAATATCAGGATTAGTCTTCTTGATAAATTGCAAACCGACCATTGCATGAATAATGTCGCCTAAAGCCGAAAGTTTAACTATTGCTATTCGCATTGAAAGTGGCTATTCCATCTTCGACAAAACTTGCTCAGGTGCAATCTTGGTCAAACAATGATAATGGCCAAAAGCGCATTCCCTGGCAAAACAAGGGGAGCAAGACAAATCTAAACTAATAATTGTTGCCTTTTCATTAAGTGGCGGCGTGAACTTTGGATCGCTGGAACCATAAATTGCCACCAGTTTTTTATCTAATGCGGCCGCCACATGCATTAATCCAGAATCATTACTGACAACAGCTTTTGCAAGCGACATCAAATCGATTACTTCAGCCATCGTTGTTAAGCCACTAAAGTCATGACACTGATTCTCAGTTTTCAGATTAATCTCAGCGGCGACAGCTTTATCCTTTTCCGAGCCGAACAACCATACTTGCCATCCTTCCGAAATTTTTTGATTGGCAACCTCAGCAAAATGAACAGCTGGCCAACGTTTAGCCTGTCCATATTCAGCCCCAGGACATAATGCCAAAATTTTTTTCTCGGTCGATAACTGAAATTTTTCAACTGTTTTAATAACTGCTTTTTGGTTAACTTGCAATGCAGGAGATGAATATTCTAATGGCAGCTCCAGCTTTCTTTGGTCGGCCAAAGCCACAAACCGCTGAACTGTCATCGTTAAAACAGTTTTATCAAGTTTTCTGGCGTCATTTAGCAAACCCCAGCGCATCTCGCCAATATAGCCGGTTCGAAGTGGAATTTCGGCGAAAAACGGGATTAATGCTGATTTCCACGAATTGGGCAAGACAATTGCCTGCTGGTATTCGGATTGTTTGAGTTTTCTTCCCAACTGAAATCGTTGCGTTAGTCCAAATTGACCTCGACCAACTGGCATGGAAATTCTTTCAGAAACTTCCGGCATTCGCTCCAACAATGATAATGTCCAGGCAGGCGCTAATACATCAATTTGGCAATCAGGGTTTTGCTTTTTTATGGCAATAAACAGACTTTGCGCCATTACCATATCGCCCACCCATGACGGGCCTATAACCAGAATTTTCTTAGCTTGATTCAAAATTAAGCCACATAGCTTAACCATTCTTCATGATCATCACAGCGACCATGAACATAATCAAAATAAAGTGCCTGTAACTTTTCAGTAATTGGGCCTCGTGTTCCACCTCCAATCATTCGATCATCCAGCTCCCTGATGGGCGTCACCTCTGCGGCTGAACCGGTAAAAAAAGCCTCATCAGCAACATAAACTTCATCACGGGTAATTCTTTTTTCGATGACTTCATAACCACATTCTTGGGCAATGGTGATCAATGTATCTCGCGTGATCCCTTCCAAAGCTGACGTGGTTTCAGGCGTGAATATTTTACCATTCCGGACAATAAATAAATTTTCCCCGCTACCTTCCGCTGCGTAGCCTTCGTGATCCAGCAACAAAGCCTCATCATATCCAGTCGATATGGCTTCCTGAAGAGCTAAAATAGAATTCAGATAATTTCCATTTGCCTTGGCCTTACACATGGTGCTGTTGACGTGGTTTCTGGTATACGAAGAAGTTCTAATGCGAATCCCTTTTTCCAAATTTTCAGCACCCAAATAAGCTCCCCATTCCCAAGCCGCGACCATAGTATGAACTTTCAGGTTATCAGCGCGAATCCCCATGCCTTCAGAACCATAAAAACACATGGTTCTGATATAGGCATTATCTAGCTTGTTTTTCCTAATTGCCTGCTTTTGTACCTGATTAAGTTGATCTTTGGAAAATTCGATCCGCATGTTCAAAATATGTGCAGAGCGAAACAACCTGTCAGTATGTTCGTCCAATTTAAAAATGGCCGTACCCTGTTCCGCATGGTAGGCTCGCAAACCTTCAAATACGCCAGCACCGTAATGAAAAGTATGCGTTAAAACATGAACTTTCGCTTCTCGCCATTCAACCCATTCACCATCTAGCCATATAAAACCATCTCGATCATCCATCGACATTTATTTTCCTCCAACATTTATTTACTCAAGCACCAGTCACTCCATTACCTGATGCCAAATCTGTTTAACTTTTTCGCGAAGATCACCATATTCTTGCGCATTAACTTGTGCTTTTCTACCTTGCAAAACCTCTCGGTGGCTGCGATCTCTGAAAGTACAATAAGCCTGTTTCAAGGTATTAGCAACGTGTTCGGAAACGAAGCCCTGCTTCTGCAATTCATCAAGTAATCGTACGTTATCAGTATAGGCCAAAAGCTTATGGTTTTGAGAAGCGAAAGCCAACACTCCGAATTGTACTATAAACTCAATATCTGCAATACCGCCTTGACTCTGCTTCAGATCAAATATATTTTTTTCCTCCGACTGATTACTGCGCATTTTCTCACGCATCTCGCGTACTTCCAGTTTTAGGGCATCGTAATCTCTGGGTAAAGAAAGAATTTTCGCTCTAATTTTTTTAAACTGTTTTTCCAGTTGAAAATCGCCAGTCACAAAACGCCCTCTGACAAGCGCCTGATGCTCCCATGTCCAGGCATCTTTTTCCATGTAAGCTTCATACGCCTCAACATGACTAACTAGCAAACCCGACTTTCCACTTGGCCTTAACCGCATGTCCACCTCATAAAGCTGGCCAGAAAGCATTTTGGTATTCAACATACTCATAACTTTTTGACCCAGCCGGCCATAGAACTGGGTAATACTGATTGGTTTATTACCCGTAGTCAATACATTGCCATCAGAACAATCATAAAGAAAAACCAAATCAAGATCAGAACCGTAACCAAGCTCTAACCCTCCCAGCTTACCAAACCCCAGGACAGCAAACCCTGTTACAGTATCTCCAGTATCAGCACCTGGAAATCCATGTTTTTCAGTTAACTCAATCCATACTTGTCTCACAACTTCATTTAAAATGACTTCAGCAATATAAGTTAGATAATCACTCACTTTCATGACAGGAATAACACCCATAATATCGGCGGCAGCCACATGGAGAACACTGATATGCTTAAATTTTCTAAGCGCAAACATCAATTGTTCTGTATCGCGCACATCTATTTCTGCCAATAGTTTTTTTAGCCTTTTGGTTAACTCTGCTTTGTCCAAAGGTTCGTATACTGACCTCGGATCCAATAATTCATCAAACAACACCGGATATTGCGCCAAATAATCACAAATCCATACGCTTGAGGAAGACAACTTGACAAGCTGAGTTAATGCATCAGGGTTTTCAATTAAAAGCGCAAGATAAACATTTCGTCCCGCAACTTTTTCTAGCAAGTTAACAATTCTCTTTAATGTCTGGTCAGGATTATCTTGCCGAGAAACCTCCAGCAGCAATTTAGGCATTAAACGATCCACAATAGCCTGCCCTTTATTTGTCATTTTCTGCAAGGCACTGGAAAACTTAAAACTTTCTATCAAACGATAACTTTGCTCAGAGTTTTGATAACCAAGTATTTCAAGCTCAACAACTAATTGATCACTTCCAGCCTTTGCAGCCCAGATAATCTCGCCTTGTGATTGCTGCTTTTCATTTTCTGTCAAAGAAAAAACCTGATCAAAAACACCGTGAACTTGTTGTCGAACTGCATCCAGTTCGGCGGTAAAGCTAACCCAGTCCGGAAATCCCATTGCAACAACGAGGCTAAGACGCCCTAATTCATCTCTCGGCAAATCATGAGTTTGCCTATCCTGGTATTGTTGAATATGGTTTTCTACCCTACGTAAAAATACGTAGGAATGCTGTAAGTTTTCAGCATCATTTTTGGACAATAATTCTGTATCTCCTAAAATTTTTAAAACCTTTAATATGCGTCGTTCTTGTAATTGTTTTTCATTCCCTCCCCGAATTAATTGGAAGGCTTGTCCTATAAATTCAATTTCACGAATGCCTCCTAAACCAAGCTTGATATTATCCAGCCTGTCTTTACGTTGTAATTCCTGAATAATTTGAAATTTTAATGATCTTAATTCTTCAAATGCGCCATAATCCAAGTATCTGCGATAGACAAAAGGCTTTATCATTGCCATAAATTTCTTCCCTGTTTCAATATCTCCGGCTACCGGCCTAACCTTAATCATCGCATAACGTTCCCATTCTCTCGCCTGAGTTTGGTAATAATTTTCCATTCCATCAAGAGTCATGACTAACGGACCACTTGATCCAAACGGTCTTAATCGGGTATCAGTTCTAAAAACAAACCCATCTGCAGTCACCTCATCTAAAACCTTGACCAACTGGCGAGCCAGCCGTGTAAAAAACTCGCTGTAAGTCGTTTTTTTGCGGTCGGCCAACTCACCTTCTTCTTCAAAACAAAAAATCAAATCGATGTCTGATGAAAAATTCAACTCCCACGCTCCCAGCTTTCCCATTCCTAACACGACAAGTTGTTGTTCAGAACCATCAGCTTTGAGAGGAATGCCTTTTAATTGGCAAGCCTTTTGATACAATTGTGACAAAGCAGTTTCAATACATATTTCTGCCAATAGAGTTAAATCAGTTAAAGTCTCGCCCAAATTTGCCCAGCCGGCCAAATCACGCCAGGCAATTCGTATCATTTCCTGAGATCTAAATTCTCTAAGAGCTGCAGCAAGGTCTTTTGTGGATAGTAACTGTTGAAGTAACTGCTCATAATCTTTATTTGCTTCATTCGAGAACAAGCGTCCTGATTCTATCAAGCCAATCAACAAACCTGGTTTCTTAATACAACTTTCAGCAACAAATTGGCTACATGCAAATATTTTTGCGACGGATAAAACAAAATCCTTGTTATGATCGTAAATAAGCCCCTGAAGGTCAGTTTTAGCCAGAAAAAGCTGAATTTTTTCTTGAGTGTTTGACTGAAGTTTTTCTGGCAGAAAGTTAACAGGCGCTAATATTTTATCTGACATTGGTAGTTTCCTTGAGAGTTTATGAACAATAAATCCTTCCAAGTTTATTAGACCATGACAGTTTTAAAAATCAACAAAACACCCTTTTTTGATCAGGGCAATCGGGTTTAAAACTGGAGTATTTTCCAATTAACAAATGAGTCTGAAATCTCTTTTACATGCATAATAAAAATCAGACTTTTTCCGTTCATATAATTGTTTAAAAAGTTGCTTGTTAGCAAGGTTAATTTGATCAGTAAATTGATTATCACTGATTTTATAAGCTTCTTTATCCAGTTGTTCAAAGGAGAGCAAACAAACGGATCACATGTGAATCAATTTCATCTGTTTTTGCTAATCAACCTAGCGCCTTAGCAAAATCTCTGACACATTTAGCTTTGACGATACTAACCGCTATATTTTATCTTGAAGAAAGCGAGCTAATGGTCTTTCGTAATCACCTGTCACTTCCATAACAATACGCGTATTTGCTTGTTTGTAAGTAACTACTTAGCGTAAATTAACTATAAAAAAAGCTTGACAAGGTTTTAGCGCAATTTCATAAAAATTCACAAATGCCATTCATCGCCTCATAAAGGGTTGCCAGGGGCAAATCGAATAGCCCGTAACAGGTTTGACATGATAGCAATGCCCCCGTACGCATTAAATCTTTTAACCTGTTAATGGCCAATTAAACTGAGCCAAAACTGGCATCGCACGTTAAACAGATCTCTCCAGATAAGATAAGTGAACTTTCACTGCACAACCTTGCCATTTACCGCCCTTCAGGCTAGCTAAAGCTATTCAAAATCATTCCTGATGATTTTGTCTGTTCGTAGGCTATCGGGTCAGAGGGAGCCGCAGCTCCCGTCTGCCCAGGTGAGTAACCCAAAGGAACCTCCCCTTCAGGCTCTCTCAGAACCGTACGTGAACCTCTCGACTCATACGGCTCCCATCGTTCAGCCGTTTTTATATACTATCCACGATCAAGAATACCCGGCTTTGCCCTCAATAATCTGAAACTTTTCATTCAACAATGCACGCAAAGGAGCATGATGCTCATCGAGGTTGTCGAAGAAGTTTGTACAAGCC
>JALSJK010000106.1 GCA_026989395.1 Methylomonas sp. | reverse complement strand
AAAATCAACAGAACAATTGCAATTGGCAATGAAATAATTCTCTGTGGAAAATGACGACCTGTAGTTCCAGGCCATTATTTTTTTTTCAGGGTCGACTAATTAAAGGTTTTGTAATTTAGGGTAATACAATGCATGGAGATCTGAATTTATATGAAACTAATTCAGTTGTAGGCTGGGTTTGTTTGGGATTATTCGTCATTGCTTATTTATTTGTCGCTACGGAAGAGATAACAAAAATCAGGAAATCAAAACCGGTTATTTTGGCTTCCTGTATTATCTGGTTTTTGGTAGCCGAAGTTGCCGTGAATGATCATGGATTCAGTAAAGAACAAGTAGAGTCATTAATCAAGCATGACTTGATGGATTTTAGTGAATTGCTGTTGTTTTTGCTGGTGTCAATGACTTATACCAATGCGTTGGTGGAGCGAAATGTATTCAAAAAAATTCGTTATACCTTGATTTGTTGGGGATTAAATTATCGCCAATTATTTTGGCTAACGGGATTTATTGCTTTCTTTCTGTCAACAGTTGCCAACAATTTGACGACTGCGATGGTAATGGGTGCTGTTGTTTTGGCCTGCGGAAAAAACAATGTCGAATATATTAAATTAAGTTTCATAAACATTGTTATAGCGGCAAATGCTGGTGGGGTATTTAGTCCATTTGGCGACATTACTACACTGATGGTTTGGCAGGAAGGTAAGATACCTTTCGCAGGTTTTTTTGTATTATTTATTCCCGCTTTGGTTAATTTTGTATTACCAGCAGCTATTTTCAGTTTTTTTATTCCTCCTGCATGCCCTGTTGCCAAGATGGAAGAACCAGTGAAATTGAAAAAAGGTGCGGTTGTTATTATCTTCCTGTTTTTCATTACCATTTCAATTTCTGTTGTTTGTGAAGAAGTTTTGTATATTCCCCCTTTTATGGGCATGATGATGGGGTTGGCTTTATTGATGTTCGCTAGTTATTGGTTAAAAAAGAGCAATAAAAATGACTCTAGCTATGATGTATTTTCCAATGTCAGAGATTCCGAGTGGGATACTTTATTGTTTTTTTACGGTATTATTTTTTGTATTGGTGGCTTAAAAGAACTTGGTTATCTGGAACTGGCTTCACACGCAATCTACGATAACTTAAGTTTTACCTGGGCAAATGTGTTTATTGGCGTGTTATCTGCAGTTGTTGATAATATTCCGGTTATGCTTTCAGTATTGGAAATGCAACCACCAATGGATTTAACGCAATGGCTATTGGTGACGTTAACTGCTGGTGTTGGAGGTTCACTTTTATCGATAGGTTCCGCTGCCGGGGTTGCCCTGATGGGGCAGTCAAAAGGCTTATATACCTTTATTGATCATTTAAAATGGTTGCCAGTAATCGTTCTGGGCTATTGTGTTTCCATTTATGTTCACCTGCTAATTGCATCGTGGTAACAACGACCTTTAAGTTAACAAGAAGAAAACATTATATTTTTGCTAATAATGCTGCAACCTCAGTCATACCCTGTTTAAGATTTTGTTCTATTTCTGACATGGTGATAGTGCCTTCGGTTTTTCCCGCAGCCCAATTAGCGATGACTGCGCATGCAGCATAATCCAGTTCCAGTTCCCGAGCTAGTGCTGCTTCAGGCATGCCGGTCATGCCAACTAGGTCGCAGCCGTCTTTTTCCATGCGAGAAATTTCTGCAGCCGTTTCCAGTCTAGGTCCCTGGGTACAGCCGTAAACTCCTTCGGTAAAAACATCAATATGTGCCTGTCGCGCTGTGTTTATCAGTTTTTTTCGTAATTTTTCAGAATAAGGAAAAGAAAAATCGATATGAACAACTTCAGTCAAATTTTCCTCAAAAAAGCTGTGTTGACGACCATAGCTGTAGTCGATAATTTGATTAGGAATAACAATCCGACCTGGGTACATTTCTTTGGTAATACCACCGACAGCTGCAACGGCAATGATTGTCGTTGCTCCTAATTCCTTTAATCCCCAAATATTTGCACAGTAATTGATTTTGTGTGGTGGTATGAGGTGAGGGTTGCCGTGTCTTGCAAGAAAAATAATCTCCTTGCCATTTAGTTGTCCAAGTTGGTAATCAGCAGAAGGGCTGCCAAAAGGTGTGGTAATTTTTTTGGTGTCAGATAATTCAAGGCCTTTGATTTGTGTCAGTCCAGTGCCGCCGATAATTGCAATTTTCATGTTGTTATTCCTAAAGATCTTTACAGGCAAAAATACCGGGTGCGTTTCGCAGATAGCCTTTGTAGTCCATGCCATAACCAAACAAATAACGATTTTCTGTTTCTAGACCTATAAAATCGGCTTGTATCGGTTTTTGTTTGCCAAGATTTTTATCGACCAGAACTGCACTGTAAACAGTTTCAGCCCCTTGTTGTTTACAGAAATCATGAATGGCCTTCAGCGTTATGCCTTCATCGAGAATGTCATCGACAATTAGCACGGTTTTGTTCTTCAGCTCTGTTTCTGGTTTATGCAGCCATTTGATTTTATTGCCGGTCGTGGTGTTTCGGTAACGGCTGGCATTAATGGCATCGATGGTGAGTGGGAAATCAAGCCGAGTCAGTAATTTCCCTGCCGTAACAATACCGCCATTGAGCACACAAAGTAGAACTGGATTGGTTTCTGCTAAGATGGGGTTGATTTTTTCAGCCATTTTGTCAATCGCTTGTTCAACTTCGGTTTCATTGTAAATTTGTTCAGCGTTAGTCTGAATGCGTTTGATTTCGTCAATCATGTTGTTAAATTGTTTAATAGTGAGGCGGTTTGTTGCCATTGTTCGGTACTGCTGAGTTGGTCAAAATCTCCACTGGGTTTGCCAAGCATGTTCAGCAATCGTGATTCTCGCTTTCTGTCTTGTTGAATTGGAACGATGTCCAGTACTTGTTCAGCTGCCTTGGGGTTGTTACATACCAGAATCATATCGCAACCCGCTTGCAGAGCCAGTTCTGCTCGTTCTATAAAGCTACCGATTGCTGCGGCGCCCTCCATGCTTAAATCATCGCTAAAGACTGCGCCATCGAAATGTAATTGCTGACGTAATATTTGTTCAATCCAGACTTTCGAAAACCCAGCGGGTTTGTCATCAACAGCAGGATAAACAACATGAGCCGGCATAATACCTTCCAATCCTTCCTCAATCAGTTGTTTGAATGGCAGTAGATCTTTATTCTGAATTTCATCTAGAGTCCTTTCGTCGATGGGAAGAGTCAGATGTGAATCCAAAGCAATCGCGCCATGACCAGGAAAATGTTTACCTACCGCAGACATACCCGCTTGATTCATGCCTTTTCGAAAAAGACTGGCCAGTTCCGCAGTTTGTTTCGGGTCGGTAGAAAATGAGCGATCACCAATGATTTGGCTGATTCCACAATCAACATCCAAAACTGGCGCAAAGCTGAAATCCACACCAACAGCCAATAATTCTGAAGCCATAAGCCAGCCTGCAGATTGGGCGAGTTTGGGGTTATCAACATAGCACAGCACTGGTGGCAGGCGGGTAAATTGTTCCTGAAACCGTTGCACACGGCCGCCTTCCTGATCTACGGCGATGAGAATGTGGCCGTTTCTTGCAGATTTAATTTGTCGGGTTAATTCAGTAATTTGATCGCGGTTTTGGTAATTTCGGGCGAACAAAATAACCGCTCCGGTATTGGGATGGGCAATTTTTTCTTCGTCGTAAGAACTGAGTGATAATCCTTCAATATCTATCATCAGTGGGCCGATGGAGAGCGTTTTATTCATCTTTATCAATAGATTTGTACTATATTTAAAATATTTGAAATAACGGTGAACAGGGTGCGAATTTTATTAATCATTGCTTTTTTAAGTTTTTCTGGTTTTATCTATGCTGGCGAAGATGAAGCGCAGGAACCAGTTCTTGAGTATCTGGAAATGAGTCCAAAGTTTACCGTTAATTTAGCAGAACGGAAAAAATATTTGTTGGTTAATGTACAACTCATGGTTGAGGGTGCAGAAGCGGTAGAAAAAATCAAAAAACATTTTCCGGTATTGCGTCATCAACTGATTATGTTTTTTAGCGGCCGTTTTGCTGCGGAGTTACAAACCTCTGAGCAGCGGGAGAAATTACGTCAGGGAGCGCTGGATACCATTCGGGAAACATTGGATAAATATGATAATAGTGATGGTCTACGGGATTTATTTTTTACCGAGTTCTTGGTTAGTTAACAAAATGAACTATTTCATTTTTCAATTTGGAAATTAATTGATCAGGCATTTTTAAATACGCAGAATAGCCAGCGAAAGCAGCAAGTACAATAAAGATAACGCCGCTGATGCGGTGAAGTAGTTCAAATGAAATTTTTTGCAAAATTTTGCGTCCTGCAAATACACCGATTGCGGAAGTTGCCGCTAAAGCCGCTGTAGATCCAGCCCATACTGCCATTGGCAAGGCAGTGCTGCTGAGTGCAACGACGGCCAATTGCGTTTTGTCGCCAAACTCTGCAAAGGTAATTAAAACAAAGGTGGCAAAAAATAGGTTATGAATTTTCATTGGGGCAGGGTTGTCTTCATCCTCTTCATCTTTGGCCAATAAAGCATTTAAACCAAATCCAGCAAATAACAACATAACAATTGCAGCGATGACATAACCAGGAATCCAAGAGGCGATAGCCGCGCCAAACACAACAGCAAGGCCATTTAAAAAAATAAATGCTGCGACTGCACCTAAAAAAACCGGTATTGCCCTGTGTTTGAAAGCAAGAGTCATACAAACCAGTTGGCTTTTATCACCAAATTCAGCTGCAAAAATCAGGGCAAAACTACTGGCTGAAACACTCAGCCAGTGGAGTAAATCTGTTGAAAAAAAATGCAGGCTTTGGAAATCAAAAAAATTAAATTCCATGAATTAACCGAGTAAATTATCAAGAACCATCATGATGATAAAGCCGATCATCAATGAAAATGTTGCAATTCTGGAACGGCCATTGGTATGGGTCTCTGGGATGATTTCTTCCGAAATAACAAATAGCATAGCACCAGCTGCAAAACCCATGGCAATGGGTAGTAATTGTTCAAAAGCAGTGACCATGGTTATACCTAGCAAACCGCCAACAGGTTCAACCAGTCCAGTTAGGGTGGCAATGCCAACAGCTTTCCATTTGTTGTAGCCCAACCCGACCAATGGTAAAGCAACAGCCAGACCTTCGGGGATGTTTTGTAGAGCAATTGCGGTGGCTAAAATGATACCATTTTTCATATCACCGGAGCCAAAACTTACTCCAACAGACAGACCTTCAGGGAAATTGTGAATGGTGATTGCGGCAATAAAAAGCCAGATTTTTTTTATCGATTGTAATTGCGTATCGGTGGCGGAATCAAACTTGATATGGGGTAAATGTTTGTCGGTATAATGTAAGAAAACCGCACCAAGCATCATCCCGGCAGAAACAACCCAGATACCTTTGCCTGGCCAGATTTGGTTGCCGTATTCAAAACCGGGAACCAGCAGTGAAAATGCTGTTGCAGCAAGCATAACGCCAGCCGCAGCGCCTAATAAGCTATTAAATAGATCTTCAGAGATAGTTTTAAAAAACGCGGCGGGTAGTGCACCCAAGCCAGTGGCCAGGCCAGCAAGAATGCTGGCAAGAAAACCAATGACGGCGATTTGACCAAAAAGACCATATAACGCGCCGAAAACTATAATCTGCGATGCTATGAAAATTCCGGCAATAACCATCCAGCGTTTTGTTTTGGGCATTGCCTGAAGTTGTTTGTATTTTTCGCAAGCCTGAATTTTTGACCATAGTTTTTCGACAAAATTTTGTAACGGTACTTCTTGTTGAGTTGTCATAGTTATTCCCACAAAAAATTTAAAAGAATAATACAGGTATTTTATTGTAAGGTACAAGTGATCAAGATTTCGATCTGGTTTTAAGTTAAGAATCAAACATATTAGGAAGGCAAAATGAAATTGAGAAAAAACCGTCACGGATTGGTTGTCGTTAATACTGGTGAAGGTAAAGGAAAATCATCCAGTGCTTTTGGAATGGTTTTTCGGGCAGCTGGCTGGGGAATGCGGGTGTGTGTGATTCAGTTTATCAAAGGACAGTGGCAAACAGGTGAACAAAAGGCTGCGCAACATTTTGATAACATTGAATGGTACGCATTAGGAGATGGTTTTACTTGGGATACCAAAAACCCTGAACAAGATATAAAAACCAGTCAGGAAATCTGGGAATTTAGCAAACAGAAAATTGTTTCAGAGAATTTTGATATGGTAGTGCTGGACGAAATTAATTATTGTTGCGGTTATCGATGGATTTCGGGCGAGGAAATCAGGGAATTCATTAAAAATAAAAAGCCTTCCTGGTTACACTTGGTGTTGACAGGGCGAAATGCAGCGCCTGAAGTGATTGGAATTGCAGATACCGTTACTGAAATGACTAGTATAAAACATGCCTTTAGCAAAGGAATTAAAGCGGAGCAGGGAGTAGAATTCTAAAATCGAAAATGGGTTTAGCTGTTTTGCTGCTTTAGCCACTTGTAAGCGTCTTTGATGTTGCTAAAGTAAGCGACATTTTTATCGTTCAAAAAATAAAATTGAGCGTAGTACAAGTCATTGATTTGCCGGTTGGTATTGGGGATAACGAAAGCTACAGCATTGCCAATCATATGTTTTTGGTTGGCAATCAGTTTTTTTGCTTTATCGCAAAGTATATAGTTGCCACTGATCAAAGCAATGATATTCAGTTTTTTTGAAAATTGTTGTTTGATAGTACGGGACAGCGTTTTTACATCTTGATTAAAAACCTTTTCTTTGGTGTGCAAGTCAATCAAAATGGTGTCACGATATTCTCTAACGTTGAATTTTTTATTGGCCATTGTTTAGTGAATACCAAGTAATTTGATAGGTTTCTAAATATAACGCAGTTCAATAAAAAAAGCACTTTTTTGTTGTTATTTCATGCGTGTTTCTCAACTGAAGCTTACGTTATTTTGATTTCTTGATGGCAAGATGTCTGGGTTTCACCCAAGCAGCGCAGGCTACTCCAACGATGATAAATCCGTATCTGACAATTAAGCCAAGAAATAACCCCGGGTCATGTTCAACACTGTCACGAAGACCTGGCGTTACAGCTATGGTCCAAATAATTGCCGGAACCAAGTAGGCCAGAAAACCAATTGCAGCCGCAGTTACGGGGTTTTTGTTGGATTCAAGTGCGCTTCGGTAATACCAAATCACTATTATTATTGCTGCAATTGCGCCAATCATATCAAAATATTTTCTAGGGAGAGACTGGTTAAAGATACATTTCTACTTGTGAAAAATCAAATTGTGTCAGTTTTTTAATTTTTTTAAAAGCATATTTATAGCGCTGAAAAAAATACGAATAAATGATAAGGGTTAAGGGTATATAATGGTGCGAATTGATTGCTTCTTGTGGTTTTTACTGAACATTAGGTTATCAATAATAATATGATTAAAACTAAAAAGGGGGAAATGTGATGAGTACAACAATACTTTTGGTTGGCCGCGGATCCAACGATAAGGACAGCCTTAAAGAGGCTGAAATGTTTTTGCAGCACTGGCGCAATATGAATCCGAAGACACGTTTTGAGTTGTGTTTTATTGAATACGGTGAAGTGCTGTTAGAACAAGGATTGAATCATGCTGCGATTGGGGCAAAAAGAGTCATTATTGTGCCTTTAATGCTTAAGCTTGACGATCAGGTCAAAGAGGCTTTGGCTTTAGATTTAGTGAAAGCACGTCATCAAAATCCGAAAGTTATGTTTTATCTGCTAAAGCATTTGGAGCCAAATGATGTCATGTTGAATATTCTGAAACGCAGCCTCAATAATGTTTTGGAAAATATGTTGGCTCCTGATCCAAAAACAACTGGCGTGATTTTGGTGGGTAAGGGTGCAAAAGATAAAGTTGCAAATAGTGAGATTACTAAATTATCCCGATGGCTGTTTGAAGAGACAGAACACGATCTTATTGATGTTGCATTTACAGAAACAGCTTATCCACGATTAGAAAGTGTTGTGCAGCGGCAAGTAAAATTGGGTATGACGCAAATCGCTATTCTGCCCTATTATCTTTTTACTGATACCATGGTTAAGCGCTTGGGGCAGCAGGTTGAGCGTATGCAGGTTCAATATCCTCATATTACTTTAGGTTTAGGTCATTATTTGGGTTTTGAGCAGGAAATTTATGATTTATTAGATCAGAAAGTGGTTCAGTTTGTTGAAGGAACAGAAAAAAATATGTTGGAGTGTGACGGCTGTCATTACTTATCAAACTATCAGCAACAGAAGCAGAATCAGTATGCGTAATAACTGGCAATGATACCGATTCATGACGATAATCCGACTGAAAAGACGCCTTACGTTACCTATGCACTTATAGCATTATGTGTATGGACTTTTTTTTGGGAATTATCCCAAGTCAATAGGTTAGAGCAAGTTTTCTATAGCTTAGGGGTGGTCCCCGCTGTGCTATTTGGAGAAGTAATGTTGGCGCCGGAGATTGCTGTTGTTCCGCCTTGGGTCAGTATCTTTTCGTCAATGTTTTTACATGGAAGCTGGATGCATTTGCTTAGTAATATGCTTTATCTCTGGATATTCGGGAATAATGTGGAAGACGCTATGGGGCATGGGCGCTTTATCATTTTTTATTTACTATGCGGTATTGCTGCGGCTCTTTTTCAAGTATTGCCTGATACCGGCTCTACCATACCTATGATCGGTGCGAGCGGTGCAATATCGGGCGTTCTTGGTGCGTATTTGCTGTTGTATCCCCACGCTACTGTTTTAGTTGCCGTGCCGTTGGGGTTCTTTTTTTACACAGCACGCATTCCGGCTGGGTTTGTTTTGGTGTTATGGTTCTTAATGCAGTTGCTAAGTTCTAGTTTTGCCAACCAAGCAGGCGGTGTTGCCTTTGGCGCACATGTTGGCGGGTTTTTGGCTGGAATGGTGCTAATTCCATTATTTCGAGAAAAGCGCCATCCTTTGTATTTTTTTGGGATGCGATTTTAATTATTTATTTAAGTAATTCATTATTTGTTGATATAGATCAATGCGCGCATAGCAATAGGTTGGTAGACTGAACCTACTTTGTCAGGTCACCTCCTGCGAAGATTGCCATAAATCTCCTCCTTGAGGAAGTTCTAGGATTACAGCGGGCTAACTTTCAGTTGCCCGCTTTTTTTATTTGGTTTACCTGCTACACTCAAAAATAAAAGCTTTGACTTCGTGTCATTGGCTTGTTTGTTTCTCTTGGATCATGAGTTTAATTCTATAAGTTGAATTTGATCGTCTTAAACATTGAGAAAACAAGCTTAATGTGGTCTAATATCGCTTTTTAATTCTTGGTAAATTCCGTGTTTTTGAATTCAAAAGCAGGGGGTTGTTTTTGCTAAAAACTTGTCTGGAGAGCAGGCTGATATATTATGCAATTTAATATAAAAGAAGGTTTGGATATCCCTATTACAGGAGATCCCGAACAGAAAATAGACAGCGGCAATAGTGTGAAGTCAGTCGCAATTCTCGGAATGGATTATGTTGGTATGAAGCCAACAATGAAGGTCAAAGAAGGCGATAAGGTTAAGTTGGGGCAAGCTCTTTTTGAAGATAAGAAAAATCCAGGCGTATTGTTTACTGCGCCAGGCGCTGGAACTGTTAAAGCGATTAATCGTGGCGCTAAACGCGTATTACAATCGGTTGTAATAGACCTGGACGGTTCGGAACAGGAAACCTTTGCTAAATATACTGAGGGGAAACTATCTGGCCTGGAAGTCGATAAGGTTAAAGAGAATTTAGTGGCTTCAGGGTTGTGGACAACGTTGAGAACCCGTCCTTATGGCAAAATTCCAGCAATTGATAGTAAACCTAATTCAATTTTTGTCACTGCAATGGATACTAACCCGCTTGCAGCAAACCCTGAAATAATCATTAAGCAACGAGAAAAGGATTTTCAAAATGGCCTAACTGTTATTGCTAGATTGACTGACGGCAAAGTCTTTCTTTGTAAAGCGACTGGAGCAAGTATCTCAGTAGGGAATAGTAATGCTGTCGTAGCAGAATTCTCTGGTCCTCATCCAGCGGGTCTTCCAGGTACTCACATTCATAAACTGGACCCAGTCAATGCTGAAAAATTTGTATGGCATCTGGATTATCAGGCAGTAATAGCAATCGGCGCTTTGTTCACAACTGGCAAGCTGAATGTAGAAAGGATTGTTTCTTTGGCAGGCCCAACTGTTAAGAATCCACGTTTGATAAAGACACGTGTAGGCGCAAACCTTGAGGATCTTGTTGCTGGTGAATTGGAAGATTGCGAAAACAGAGTTATATCGGGTTCTGTATTGCATGGCCACAAGGCAACTGAATGGTCAGCATTTCTGGGTTGTTACAGCAATCAGGTTTCGGCGTTAAAAGAAGGCAGAGATCGTGAATTATTTGGCTGGATTGTGCTGGGCAAAAATAAGTATTCTGCATTAAATGTTTATACCTCAAGTTTCGATAAGGATCCTAAACGTAGATATCCTTTAACAACTAATAAAAATGGCAGCAACAGAGCGATCGTTCCAATTGGTGTTTACGAACAAGTAATGCCTTTGGATATCTTGCCTACACCTTTACTAAAAGCCCTGGTTGTTGGAGATACAGAACAAGCTCAGCAGCTTGGTTGTCTGGAGTTGAACGAGGAGGATGTTGCTTTGTTTACTTTTGTTGATCCGGGCAAACATGATTTTGCACCGGTGTTACGTGCGAATTTAACTAAAATTGAGAAGGAAGGATAATGTCGGCCAGAGATTTCTTAGACAAGATAGAGCCGTATTTTACCAAAGGCGGGAAGCTCGAAAGATATTATGGTCTTTACGAGATGGTGGATACTTTTATCTACACCCCGGCGGAAGTAACACGCGGCACAACACATGTTCGTGATGGCAATGACTTGAAACGAACTATGACTTTTGTTGTTATTGCCACCTTTTTTTGTATTTTAATGGCGATGTTCAACACTGGTTATCAAGCAAACCATGCCATGGAAGTGATGGGCTTGGAATCAGCTACTAACTGGCGCAGTGTGATAATGGATTTTTTTGGTTATAACCCAATGAATCCGATCTCTAACTTTGTTCATGGCGCTTTGTTTTATCTGCCAATTTATATAGTAACTCTTGCGGTAGGTGGCGTGTGGGAAGTTTTATTTGCTACTGTTCGTGGCCATGAGGTGAATGAAGGTTTTCTGGTTTCTTCAATGTTATATTCACTGATTTTGCCGCCTGATATTCCCTTATGGCAGGTTGCTTTGGGAATTTCATTTGGTATTGTGATCGGCAAGGAAGTATTTGGGGGAACAGGAAAAAATTTTTTGAATCCGGCTTTAACAGGGCGCGCATTTTTATTTTTTGCATATCCTGCATCAATGTCTGGCGATGCCGTTTGGGTTGGGGTTGATGGCTACACCGCTGCGACACCGTTAGGTTTGGCTGCTGCCGGTGGTTTGGATGCTGTTTACGATAAAGGCTATGGCTGGTTCCAAACATTTTTCGGGTTTATGCCAGGCTCGATTGGTGAAACATCGACATTAGCAATATTAATTGGTGCGGCATTTTTGTTGTATACCCGGATCGCATCTTATCGCATCATGGGCGGTGTTTTAATTGGTATGATTGCTACCTCTATTGTTTTCAATGTCATTGGTAGCGATACCAACCCAATGTTTGCTTTACCGTGGTATTGGCACTTCACTTTGGGAGGTTTTGCTTTCGGTATGGTTTATATGGCGACTGATCCGGTCAGTGCGGCAATGACTAATACGGGAAGATGGGTATTTGGCGCATTAATTGGCATGATGGTGATATTGATACGAGTTGTTAATCCGGCTTTTCCAGAGGGAATGATGTTATCAATTTTGTTTGCCAATATGTTTGCACCTATCATTGACTATTTTGTCGTTCAGGCAAATATTAGAAGAAGGATTAAACGTCATGCCTAACGAAAATAAAAAATCCGAATTTTTAGAAAAATTAAATCCTTATGTTGAAAAATTCAAAGTTTATCGGGATAAGGTTCTTGCTTTAAACAATGACAGTCTAGAAAAAACCGTTGCAATAGCATTATCAATTTGTTTTGTGTGTGCGATTTTAGTTTCATTTTCAGCTGTCGCATTGAAACCACTACAGATTGCCAATAAAGCCTACGATATGAAGCGTAACATCTTAGATGTTGCGGGGCTATTGGATGAGGATACGGACGTTGATCAAGCTTTTGATTCACAAATCGAAGCCAAGTTAGTAGATCTTGAAACAGGTGAATACGTTGAGAATATGGATGTTGATGCTTATGACCAACGTAAGGCGGCGAAAGACCCTGAATTAAGTGTCGAAATCCCTAAGGAACGGGATATCGCTCATATCAAGAGAAAAGCAAAAATTGCCAAAGTCTATTTGGTAAAAGAAGGAGATAAAATTAAATCTATTATTTTACCTATCCACGGTTATGGTCTGTGGTCAACTATGTACGGCTTTTTAGCTCTTGAGGCGGATGGTAAAACGGTACAAAGTATTAATTTTTATGATCAGGCTGAAACTCCCGGGTTAGGTGGTGAAGTTGTTAATCCTAACTGGCGCGCATTATGGAGAGGCAAAAAGGTTTATGATGAATCCGGAGAGCCTGCCCTGGCGCTAGTAAAAGGTACGGTTGATCCTAATAAACCAGGTGCTGAATTTCAGGTTGATGGTCTTGCAGGTGCGACGTTAACCAGCGTAGGTGTTAGCAATATGATTAGATTCTGGTTAGGCCGCGATGGATTTGCGTCATACCTGGAAAAAGTAAGAAAACAAAGTTAAAGGGGTAAATTATGAGTGCTGTATTAAATGAAGAAACCAAGAAAGTACTAGTTAGCCCGCTAGTTGATAATAATCCCATTACACTTCAAGTTTTAGGGATTTGTTCTGCGTTAGCAGTAACCTCGCAGATGTCGACTTCCTTAATCATGGCTATAGCGCTGACATCAGTCACGGCTTGTTCAAGCGCTACGATCAGTATGATCAGAAACCATATTCCTAGTAGTATCAGGATTATTGTGCAAATGACGATAATTGCTTCTCTGGTTATTATTGTCGATCAAATTCTAAAGGCATTTGCTTATGAAATCAGTAAACAACTCTCTGTTTTTGTGGGGTTAATTATTACTAACTGTATTGTCATGGGTCGTGCAGAAGCTTATGCAATGAAAAACCCACCGTTAGAGAGTTTTATTGATGGGGTAGGTAACGGCTTGGGTTACAGTTTGATTCTGATCATTGTTGCCTTTTTCAGAGAGTTGTTCGGTTCAGGTAAATTGTTAGGAATTGATATTCTTCCGTTGGTGAAAGATGGTGGCTGGTATGAGCCAAATGGATTAATGCTTTTACCCCCAAGTGCATTTTTTATTATTGGGATAATTATTTGGGTATTCAGGGAATGGAAAACAGAACAAGTTGAGCAGCCTGATTTCAAAATTCTAGAAATAGCACATGGCGAAGGAGGCGCGCACTAATGGAAGCTTATATTAGTTTATTTGTAAAAGCGGTTTTTGTTGAAAACCTTGCCTTAGCTTTTTTTCTGGGAATGTGTACATTCCTGGCCGTTTCAAAGAAAATTTCTACCGCACTTGGATTGGGTGTAGCCGTTATGGTGGTGCAGACAATCACTGTACCAGCAAATAATGTCATTTATCACACATTATTAAAAGAAGATGCGCTGGCCTGGTTGGGTATTACTGGTGTTGATCTGAGTTTTTTGTCGCTGTTGAGTTGTATAGGTGTTATTGCAGCACTGGTTCAAATACTGGAAATGATTCTAGATAAATTTTTTCCTGCACTTTATCATGCGCTGGGCGTGTTTTTACCACTAATCACAGTGAATTGCGCGATACTTGGCGGCAGTTTGTTTATGATCGAAAGAGATTATAATTTCAATGAAAGTGTTGTATACGGTATTGGTAGTGGTTTTGGGTGGGCATTAGCGATTGCGGTAATGGCTGGTGTTAGGGAGAAGCTAAAATATAGTGATATTCCTGACGGTCTCCAAGGTCTTGGAATTACCTTTATATCAGCAGGCCTGATGTCGCTCGGCTTCATGGCGTTCTCTGGAATCCAACTTTAAGTATAAAAAAGGTATCATAATGCTGGAAATCTTGTTAGGGATTATCATTTTCACGGTAATCGTGATTGCTCTTGTTTTTATTATTGTCGGAGCAAAAAGTAAATTGGTCCCCTCTGGTGACGTGGAAATTGTAGTCAACGAAGAAAAGAAAATTCACGCTCCGGTTGGAGGAAAACTCCTGACTGTGCTTGCTGATAATGGTTTGTTTGTTCCTTCAGCTTGCGGTGGTGGCGGTACTTGTGCTCAATGTAAAGTGAAAGTGTTAGAAGGTGGTGGTGAAATTTTGCCAACTGAAATGACTCATATTACCAAACGCGAGGCGGCTGAGGGCGAGCGGCTCTCATGTCAGGTCACTGTTAAACATGATATGAAAATTGAGGTTGAAGAAGATGTATTCGGCGTCAAAAAGTGGGAATGTACTGTTAAATCAAACCATAATGTTGCTACTTTTATTAAAGAGTTGGTTTTAGAATTGCCTAAAGGTGAAGAAATCAATTATCGTGCTGGAGGCTATATTCAAATTGAATGTGAGCCTCATGTTGTGAATTATAATGATTTTGATATTGAAGAAGAGTACCGTGAAGACTGGGATAAATATAATCTTTGGCGCTATGTTTCTAAGGTAGACGAACCAGTTTTACGCGCTTACTCAATGGCTTCGTATCCGGAAGAAAAGGATATTATGTTGAATGTACGGATCGCAACACCCCCGCCTGGTGCACCAGATGATGTACCTCCAGGCAAAATGTCTTCATATATTTTTAATTTGAAGCCTGGTGATAAAGCGATCATTTCTGGACCTTATGGAGAGTTTTTTGCACGCGATACTGATAATGAAATGGTCTTTGTTGGTGGGGGTGCTGGTATGGCTCCAATGCGTTCGCATATTTTTGATCAATTGCGAAGACTGAAGTCTAAACGTAAAATGACCTTTTGGTATGGTGCGAGAAGTAAACGAGAAATGTTTTATGTTGAAGACTTCGATATGCTGGCAAAAGAAAATGACAATTTTGAATGGCACATCGCTCTTTCAGATCCATTACCTGAAGATAACTGGACTGGATATACCGGATTTATCCATCAAGTTCTGTATGAAAATTATCTAAAAGATCACCCGGCACCAGAGGATTGTGAATATTACTTGTGTGGGCCGCCAATGATGAACTCTGCTGTCATTAAAATGCTTGAGGACAATGGTGTAGAGCCTGAAAACATCTTCCTGGATGACTTTGGTGGATAATGGTTTTAGATGATGCATTCTTTACCATTAATTATGGAGTGAGCTACGCCTGCAACTGACCATTGAAGTTTAATCTTTTGATGCAAAAATCTATTTTTGTTAAAAAACGAGCGCCA
>JALSJK010000105.1 GCA_026989395.1 Methylomonas sp. | reverse complement strand
TAAACAGGCTTGTACAAACTTCTTCGACAACCTCGATGAGCATCATGCTCCTTTGCGTGCATTGTTGAATGAAAAGTTTCAGATTATTGAGGGCAAAGCCGGGTATTCTTGATCGTGGATAGTATAGTAAGGCAGCGTTGAATGCAGCCATGAAAACGCTTGCTATTGATTTGTTCCCGGAACAAGTTGGTGTGTTAATTTTTCATCCAGGCTGGGTGCGAACTGATATGGGCGGTCCAAATGGCTTGATTGACGTTGATGAAAGCGTATCGGGAATGATTCGGGTTATTAATGATTTTCGCTTGGAAATTTCCGGTGATTTTGTTAAGTATGACGGGATGCCGATGCCGTGGTAAGTGGTTCTAAAACTTTTAATTGCATCATGGCATAAATTGATTCGAGGTATGGGCAGGGTACGTTTTCCCTAAGGCCGGCACGAACTGCATTGCCTAATATAGCTTCGGTTTCCATGGGTCTTCCTGCTTCAAAATCCAGTAGCATACTGGTTTTGTAAGGAGGCATGGCGTAGGTGCTGGATACATTGATGTCGATAATATCGGGCGCTAGAGGATGATTCGTTGCAGCAGCTATTTTGACGACTTCCTGCATGATCTTTCTGACATAAGCTTCCTGGCTAGTCAAAATATCCAGGGTGAACAAGCCGTCAGACAATACCGATAACGGGTTAAAAGGTGCGTTCCAGACACATTTTTGCCAACGTGCTTTAATAATATCTTCAGTTGTCTGACATTTGATTCCAGATTGATTAAAGGTATTAGCCAATTCTTGGGTTTTACTACTGACACTCCCCGGCACATTACCAAGCGTCAGCCGTCCATAAGCAAGATGAGAAATAGTGTTTGCTGTTATCCTGTTACTGCAAATAAACGCTAAGCCGCTGACGATTTCGTTTTCTGGAAAAGTTGCCAGTAATTCTTGCTCAATTTCTACGCCATTTTGGATGAAAACGATTGAGGTTTCTGGTTTAACCGCATTTTTAATGAGTTTGACTCGGTCTAGTTCGGGAACCACCTTGGTGCAGAGCAAAATATAATCAGCAGTACCTTGATAATCGGCAACATGTTGTAAGACCTGTGTGGGTTTGAAATTCCATTGACCTAAACAGTGGCTGTCAATGGTCAGGCCAGCTTGCTTTACTTGCTGGTAATTGGAGCGACAAACCACAGAAACATCAGCCCCTTGTTTTGCTAACAATGCGCCGTAAAATCCACCAATTGCGCCAGCGCCAATAACGAGAACTTTCATAAGCTTTGATTTTGTTGCAGAATTTCTTTGATTAATGGAATAGTTGGTTTTCGTTGGGCTGCCAGCGTTGCATGGTCTATTTTATTCAGAAACTCCCAGAGTAAGGGTAAATCACGAACGCAACGGGTTAGTAAATAATTGGCTGTTCTTGGCGTTAATTCAAGTCCCATGGTTTGTGCCTTCATTGTTAATGCCGCTATACGCTGTTCATCATTTAAAGAATTGATCTTCATGTTCAAGCCCCAGCCTAATCGGGTTTTTAGATCTGGTAATGAGATGTTAAGCGCGTTTGCGGGACTTGAAGAACTGATGATTAAATGATTTTGCAGTTCCTGATGCAGATTATAAAACCTGAATAATGCATACTCCCACTCTTGGTTACCAGTAATGTTATCAATATTATCAATACAAACTAACTGAGTTTTTTCCAGTCCCAGAAGAATATCGGGGTCAGGTAATGCTTCTGATTCCAATAACAGATAAAAATTACTGCGTTGTTTTAAATGGGCCTCAAAACAGCATGCCTGTAATAAATGACTTTTACCCAGTCCTTGACTCCCCCAAAAAAATATTTGTTGTTCACCTTTACCCGATGCGTTTTTTTGTAATTGCTGGATGAGTTCCTGATTGTTGCCCGCATAAAATGTAGAAAAATTATAGTGATTACCATAATCAAATTGCAGCGGGTGTTGAATTGCCATTTTTATGAAATCCGAGGGTTTTTAGCAAAACGCACGTAAAACATACTGCCAATAAATAAAAACAAACTGAATAGTATTTCTAGTGAAGCAAGTAATTTTTCTAACGTATCAGGGTTGGCAAAAGCTTCGATGCTGCCGTGCATAAAATAAAGCATGCTGATATAAGCAGCCCAGGCACAGCTCCTTTTTTTTCCATGTAACAAGCCTCGTAAAGGTAGTAATAAAGGTAGGACGGTGATAATAAGAATCATTGCCACAGGAAATTTAACTGGCGGACTAAGAAGAGTATGCCAAAGCATCAGCAGGGCAAATAAGCTGAAAAAACCAACAAGCGCTAGCCAATAATAAAATGTTGCAGATTTAAAAATCATGAGTTGTTTAATTTTAATGCTATTTGGGCCAGCCTTTTCCCTAAAGCCTGGCAAATGATTTTTTCATCATCGCTTAGACCTGATTCTGAATGCGTATGACTCGGTCCATAAGGAGTTCCGCCACTTTGGGTTTCTCGTAAAGCTGTTTCACTATACGGTACACCAAGGACCATCATGCCATGATGTAAAAGTGGTAAAAACATTGATAATAAGGTGCTTTCATGGCCTCCATGCATACTGCCAGTAGAGGTGAAAACACCGGCAGGTTTATTGGTTAAAGCGCCAGCTAACCATATTTCAGTCGTGCTGTCCCAAAAATATTTCATTGCCGCAGCCATATTGCCAAAATAAGTCGGACTGCCTAAAGCCAGGCCGGAGCAGTTTTTTAGATCCTCAAGCGTTGCATAAGGTGGGCCCTGTTCGGGAATAATATCCGCTGTTTGTTCGCAGGTAGAAGAAATTTCTGGAACGGTTCGCAAAATTGCTTCAACAGTATTTACGGATTCAACGCCTCTGGCAATTTGATTGGCCATTTTATTGGTGGTGCCATCATGGCTGTAATAAAGGATGAGTATGTTAGTCACAAGAATTTAATTATCGGATTATTGTAAAGTTGCCTGAAAAACTACTCTATTATTGCCATTACATTTTCTGGCGGTCTGCCAATTGCTGCTTTTCCGTTGGCTATCACGATAGGGCGTTCAATTAGTTTAGGTGTGGCAACCATGCCATTAATCAGGGCCTGGCGATCCAGAGAGTCATCATCCATCCCTGTGGCTTTGTATTCAGGTTCTCTTTTGCGCATCAGGTCTCGGGGTTCCATGTCCAGCATTTGCAAAATTTCATCGAGTTCTTCCGCAGTTGGCGGATTTTTTAAATATTCGATGATTTCCGGTTCAATACCGCGGTCACGTAATAACTGTAAGGTATTTCTAGATTTACTGCAGCGGGGGTTGTGATAAATTTTTACCTTCATTTGTTTGCACTCTTTGTGTCATTTGAGCCATTATATTATATCTTGCGCTCCGGCTTGAACTGGTGTGCGCGTTTAAATTTCATTTTGACGGTATTTTAATAGCAATGCAATTACCCGATTATAGTTCTGCTCGAATCCTGGTCATTGGTGACCTGATGCTTGACCGTTACTGGCATGGTCCGACATCAAGAATTTCTCCCGAAGCGCCGGTTCCGGTTGTTCATGTTCAGGATGAGGAGCAACGAGCTGGTGGCGCGGGTAACGTGGCATTAAATATGGCCTCCTTAGGGGCGAAAGTTTGTTTGGCAGGACTTTGCGGTCAGGATGAGGCGGCAGATGCTTTACAGAAAGTTCTTGAAGAAGCAGGTGTTGACTGTCGGCTATTAAGATTGTCGGGGCATCCCACGATTACTAAATTACGTGTTATGAGTCGTCATCAGCAGTTGATCAGGCTGGATTTTGAAGGTGGCTTTAAAGATGTTGATACCGGGCGGTTAGTGACAGATTGTACGGCTATTCTTGAGCACATTGATGTTGTGGTGTTGTCGGATTATGGCAAAGGGACATTGAGTGAAGTGGAAAAGTTGATTGATCTGTGCAAAAAGGCTAATAAGCCAGTTTTGGTTGATCCAAAGGGTACTGATTTTAGCAGATATCGGCATGCTTCAATCATCACGCCAAATTTGAGTGAGTTTGAAGCGGTTGTCGGCGATTGTCTGGATCAGCCGCAGTTAGTGACAAAGGGTGAAAAATTACTACAGGAGCTTGATTTAAAGGCGTTATTAGTTACCCGTGGCGAGCACGGAATGACTTTGTTGAGCAAAAATGAACAGCCATTACATTTACCTACCCATGCCAGAGAGGTTTTTGATGTGACAGGGGCTGGAGATACGGTAATTTCAGTATTAGCTGCCAGTTTAGCTGCCAATGCATCGATTCAGGAAGCAACGACATTAGCAAATGTTGGAGCGGGTATAGTGGTTGGCAAAATGGGAACAGCCAGTTTTACTGCCGAAGAATTCAGTTATGCATTGAGCGGTCAAAGAGCGCACAAACGAGGTGTTATTAGCCTGGACGAATTATTAATCGCGATGCGGGCGGCAAGACAGGAAGGCGAGAAAATTGTTTTGACCAATGGTTGTTTTGATATTTTGCATCCCGGGCATATCAGTTACTTGCAGCAAGCCAGGAATTTGGGTGATCGCTTAATTGTACTGGTCAACAGTGATGATTCTGTCAGACGTCTAAAAGGACCCAAACGGCCAATCCACGATCTGGATTATCGGATGCAAATGTTGGCGGCACTGGAATGTGTCGATTGGGTAGTCGCTTTTCAAGAAGACACGCCGCAGCAGATGATTGGAAAAATCTTACCTGATATTTTGGTGAAGGGGGGCGATTACACTGATATTACTGAAATTGCCGGTCATAAAGAAGTCTTGGCGAATGGCGGCAGAGTTGAGTTGCTTGGTTTTATTGAAGGGCATTCCACGACTAATGTCATTCAAAAAATCAAGGGGGATGACAGTGAATAAGGCGTTGATTTTAGATCGCGCGCACCAGTATTGGTTGCTGGCCAGGTTTGATCGGCCAATTGGTATTCTGATTTTGCTTTGGCCAACGCTTTGGGCGCTTTGGGTCGCAGGAGATGGCAAACCTGATCCTTTGGTTTTTACTGTTTTTGTGTTAGGTGTCATTCTGATGCGTGCCGCAGGCTGTGTGATTAACGATTATGCTGATCGGGAATTTGATCCTCATGTGGAACGGACCAAGCAACGCCCGATAGCAGCAGGAAGAGTTAAGCCAAAAGAAGCATTGATATTGTTTGTAATATTATGTTTGATCGCCTTTTCATTGGTTTTATTGATGAACAGACTAACGGTGTTGTTGTCTTTTATCGCTGCGTTTCTAGCGGCCAGTTATCCTTTCATGAAGCGCTATACTCACTTGCCCCAAGCTTATCTGGGGATTGCTTTTGGCTGGGCTGTGCCTATGGCTTTTGCTGCTCAAACAGGCTCGGTACCTTCGGTAGCCTGGGTTATGTATTTGGCAACCGTTTTATGGGCATTGGTTTACGATACCATGTATGCCATGGTGGATAAGGATGATGATTTGAAAATTGGGGTAAAATCCACAGCGATTTTATTTGGTGATAAAGATCGTCATATCATGGCTGTTTTACAAATTATCATTATTGGTTTGTTAATTATCATAGGGACGTTGGAAAATCTGAGTTGGCCTTATTATTTTGGCGTGTTGGTAGCAGTAGGACTTTCAATTTATCAGCAAATTCTGATTTTTAATCGGGAAAAAAATCAATGCTTTAAGGCTTTTTTGAATAGCAACTGGTTCGGGTTGGCCGTTTTTTGTGGATTGGCCGTGGATTATTTATTGGTTTAAAAGAGAGATTAAAAAATGATGAACACTTTAGAAGCCATTCGCGCAAGGCGTTCAGTCAAGCATTTTGATGCAAATCACCAAATGACTGATGGGGAAATAAAAGAATTACTATCACTGGCGGTACTTTCTCCGACTGCGTTTAATATCCAGAATTGGCGATTTGTGGTGGTAAAAGACCAGGAACAACGCCAAAAAATAAGGGAAGTGGCCTGGAATCAAGCCCAGGTGACTGATGCGTCACTATTGATTGTATTATGTGCTGATCTAAAATCCTGGGAAAAACAGCCGGGGCGTTATTGGAGAAATGCTCCTCAAGAAGTTCAGGAATTTATTTTACCGGCTATCGATAGTTATTATCGAGACAAGGAGCAGGTGCAGCGTGATGAGGCGATGCGCTCCTGTGGAATTGCAGCGCAAACATTGATGCTGGCAGCAAAAGCAATGGGCTACGATTCCTGTCCGATGGATGGTTTTGATTTTGAAAAAGTCGGTGAGCTTATTAAATTACCCGATGATCATGTCATCGCTATGTTTGTTGTTGTTGGAAAAGCAGTTCAGGAAGCGATGCCCAGAGCAGGGCAACTGGATCTTGATGAGGTTGTGATAGAAAATCAATTTCAGCAATAAGCTTAATTAGCGCTTATTTTTGTGAACGCTGTGCGAGAAATTTATCCAGTTGATTGGCAAAGTATTGTCGATCACTGTTGCTCAATTGCGCTGGACCGCCGGTATTTATGCCGCTATTTCGGAGTGTGGCCATAAAATCACGCATATTAAGTCGTTCGCCGATATTTTCTGTTGTATATAGTTCGCCGCGGGAATCGAGGGCATAGCCACCTTTGTTGATGACTTCAGCCGCTAAAGGGATATCGCTGGTAATAACAAGGTCGCCAGCGGTAATTCTTTTAATAATTTCATTGTCGGCAACATCAAAACCGGCTGTGACCTGAAGCATTTTGATGTTGGGAAACGGTGGGACATGAATTGCTCGGTTGGCTACTAATATTAGCTGCACACCGGTGCGAACCGCGGCCCTGAATAAAATATCTTTAATAACAACCGGGCATGCGTCCGCATCTATCCATATATTCATTGGGCGATTTTTAACGAAAGAGTCAGGTGCAAAATGATTAGGAACGAGCACGGAATAAGTTGGGCAACTGGCGCCGTATTGTTATTCGTATTCAAGGCGTAGAAATAGTTACATAGCTAGCTATGTAACTTTTTTTATAACGCAGAAGACGGATAAAAAGACAAGCCAGTTGCCAACGTTATTTTATGTTTGTCCCTTAAGTAGGCGCTAATTTATTTTTTCATTAAGAAAACAGATTTTTAACTTTATCAGTCAGATTGTCCCAGCCATCTTCAAGTTGTGCGCTGACTTCATCCCAGCCTTCTTCAATGGAATCTTTGAGATCATCCCATTTATCATCTGCCGCGTCAGCTATTTCCATAGCCTTGGCTTTGGCTTCTTCCAGTTTTGGCTCTAGAGCGCTGATGGACTCCTTGATATCATCCAGAGCATCACTGGATTCATCCAGTGCTTTTTCTTTCAATTGTTCCAGCTTGGCTGATTGTTCTTCAATGGTTTCCTGAACTTTAGCTAATAAATCATTTTTTGTACTCATTATTTCCTCCGGTTGTTATATTGCTGGTAGTTACCAGCAGATTATTGATTAGCCCGGCATTTTTGCAGAGCTATTCCTTGAGTTTGATAATTAAATTGCCTTCAGCAATATTTACATCTTTGACACCATCAGCAAAAGCTTTCCAGAATCCTTCATCCTGGCCAAACTCATTAACAAGATCGACATTTTTCAGTCCACCTAACCAGGCATTAGGAATTGGGACTCCCATGATGCTGACTCCCTTCAGTTTTATAATGGGTCTGTTATTTGCGAATGCAAGCTCCATACCTGCAGATATTTTGATAGTTTTGCCGCCAAGAACCGGAAAGTCCTCATCCATAGGCATTAGCAGTTTGCCGCTAGCCATATTTTCTGACAGGTCAATAGCCAGTTTATCTGCCAGATCGGTATTTTTGGCCAAAAGCGCATTAAGTTCACGCTCTGTCAGACTGATTTCTCTTGTTGCACCTTGTTCTGAGTATTTTTCAGGTTCAAGTTTGGTTTGCTTTGTTGTATTAGCTGGATTGCCGGTTAACCAGCTAAATTGCGATAGTTTTTGATTTAGTTTCTGGTTTTCTTGTTGATTAAGTTCAACTGGCTGAAATTGGCTGGGAAAAAAATAAGAGTTGATTATCCAGATGGTGATGCCGACAGAGAGCAAAATAGTGAGTAAAATCCCGCCTAGAATGAGCAACGCCTAGAATGAGCAAAATATTATTGCTTTTTTTATCTTGCTCAATATTGACAGAATTATTCATTTGATTATACCGTTTGGTTTAGTGGAATCATGCCATAAGCTTAAGCCTTTAACAACACGATATCATTAAACTAATCTTTTATTGTCAGTGTTGTCTACTCGAATTAGGGTTAATTAGCTCTTTATAAATTAATGTTAATTTTCAAATCGTTTTCATTGGCAGGGAAAGTGGGTTAACATGCAGGTGAGACCATTGAATTTAGAAGCTCATCCTTGTCCAATGGCTAATGTGACGTTTTTTCCTGATATTTAGGTGAAAAAAACCTAAATGTAAGGCTCATTGAGCTTCAAAAAACTCAATGATGATTTGTATTGAAAGGATTAACTAACGAATCTGTTCAAGATATTGAACAGATTCCAAGAGGATATGCTTCAACATCGTCCAAAAAATAAAATAATTGTTATTGTCAGTTTTGTATTGATAGTACTGGCTGTAGCTTCCTGCAGTTCATTCACAGAGCCTGAACCCCAAGTCCGTATTGGTACAAATGTTTGGTCGGGTTATGAGCCATTATATCTTGCTCGACAGCTTGGTTTCTATGAAAAGTCGCAACTGAGACTGGTTGAATTTAATTCTGCATCAGACGTTATTACCGCACTGAGAAATGGTTCGCTTGAAGCGGCAGCGCTGACACTGGATGAGGCACTGACTTTATTGCAGGATGGTTTTAAACTAAAAATCATCCTGGTCATGGATTTTTCTGATGGTGCTGATGTGTTATTGGGCAAGCCTCACGTTAAATCTTTAGAAATGTTGCGCGGCAAAACAATTGCCGTAGAAAATTCTGCAGTAGGTGCCGTTTTGCTTGATGGTGCTTTACAAGCAGCCAACTTGGGTGTGGCTGATGTAGAGATTGTCAGTTGTACTTTGAATGAGCATAAAATGTGTTTTAAAGATGCTGATGCTATCGTAACCTTTGAACCGGTAAAAACACAATTGCTAAAGCAAGGAGTAATACAGTTGTTTGATAGCAGTCAAATACCAAACCGTATTATTGATGTGCTGGTTGTTCTGGAGGACGTTTTGACTGCTGACCCGGGTGTTCTTCGACAGTTGTTACAAGGTTATTTCAAGGCTCGGCAGTATTATCTTGATAATCAAGAAAAAGCGGCAGAATTAATAGCGCCACGAATGTCATTGACTGCTGAGGAAGTAATAAATACCTTTGCCGGTATCAATCTGTTAGGGCTTGAAGAAAATCATGCCTTACTTGCTGCCGAGGCTCCTGGTATTGAGAAAATAACCACAAGGCTTAGGGATTTAATGTTGCGACAAAATCTACTCCGAAAGGCTGTCGATGTTAGTGAAATTGCCAATGGTGCATTTTTACCAGATCGCGTGCAATGACCAAATCTGCCCGCTCTATCTCATTTCAATTCTGGTTGCCAGTCCTTGTGATTAGTATAGGGAGTATTTTATGGGCAATTATGACCTGGCAAGAATATACCTTACTTAAGGCTAATTTGATTAAGAATAGTGGGCAACTTATTCAACATGATATGGTTTTGTTGCAAAATGAGTTGCAATCAGAAATACGCAAAGGCTATTATGATGAAGCAGAACAAGCTGTAACCATAAGGGGGGTAAACAACCATTACAATGACTTGGTTTTGGTTGATGATCAACTGCGTATTCGTTTTAGTACCAAATTAGCATATAAAGGTAAACCCGTCACCGAAGTATTGCCGTTATTTGATGAGCAAAAATTTAACAAGGTAACAAGTCGAAAGCATGCCAATGTAATTTGGGCGGAAGATGAATGTCGTTTTTTTTCTTATTTTCCAGTGACATTGGAGCGTCAGTCAAATGAATTACGCTCACAACGCGTGGGAGTGATCTTTCTTGATTATGATATTAGTCGTGATATGCAGGCTATTTGGCATCAATTGCTAAAAAACAGCTTGCTGATAGCGCTGATTCTAATTGCTGCTTTAGGGCTGTTATTTTTTTTCATCAGGTTTTTTGTAACCAAACCCATTAATCAATTGGTCGCTAATACCGAGAAAATTGCCGCTGGCCATTATGATATATCCAGTAATATCAGCGGAGCCGGAGAGATTGCCCGATTATTCAAAGCGTTAAATGACATGAGTCAGCAGCTCGGCAAACGGGAACAGCAGCTTGATGAGGCTATGACTGAATTGCGCCATAAAGAACGCTGGCAAGACCAACTTCTGAATACTTTGCCTAATGGCGTACAGGAGAGTGATATAAATGGCTTAATTATTTTTAGTAATGCTGCACATCATCAAATGCTTGGCGTTGAAAATGGTAAATTGATTGGCCAATATATTTGGGACTATCAACCAGATGATGAGAACAAGGCGGCTCTTGCGGAATATTTGAAATATCTGCTTGAAGAGCAACCCAAACCCACTCCTTTTATTACCTATAATAAAGGCGCGGATGGGCGAGAACTTTTCCTGGAAATTATCTGGGATTATCAACGGAATGAAGCGGGTGAAATCTCAGGGTTTATTAGCGTGATTTCTGATATTACAGAACGTAGACAGATAGAAGAAGCATTGCGCCGCTCTCAGAAAATGGACGCAATTGGCCAACTTACTGGCGGAATTGCGCACGATTTTAATAACATTCTTGGTATTATCACGGGGCATTTAAGTCTTCTCGAACTGGAGCATGATTTAGCAGTTAAGGCCCGGCATCGTATTGATGTTATCAACCAAACTGTTCAGCGTGCAGTGGATTTGACGCGACAATTACTGGGTTTTTCAAGCAGGCAGGCTTGTTTGACAGAAGTGATTGATGTAAATCAGCTGATTAAGCGTATTAGCCATTTATTGACTCAATCACTAACCCCCCAGGTTGAAATGGAATACCAGTATGCTGAGAAATTGTGGTTAACTGACGTTAATCCCGGTGAATTTGAAGATGCCTTGCTTAATCTTACTCTCAATGCGCGTGATGCCATGGCTGGGCAAGGTAAATTAACCATTGAAACCCATAATAGTACTCTTGATGCGGGATATTGTTCCATCAACCCAGGCGTAGTCGAGGGTGATTATGTGCAGATTACAGTTAGTGATACCGGCTCTGGTATTCCACGTAAGCAGCAGGAACGAATCTTTGAGCCTTTTTTTACGACCAAAGAGCCAGGTAAAGGCACTGGTTTGGGATTATCAATGGTATTTGGATTTGTAAAGCGTTCCGGTGGCCATATTAAGGTTTATTCCGAGCCAGGTATTGGAACCACTTTTCGTCTTTATTTACCCAAGGCAGATGGAAAACAACAAAAAACAGACCGGCAAACACCGCTGGCTAAAGCAACTCTTTCAAAGGGAGTTGGGAATATTTTGGTAGTGGATGATGAGTTGGAATTGCTAGATTTGGTTGAAGAAACCTTAAAACTTCAGGGTTACAAAGTTATTACCGCTAACAATGCAGGAGAAGCATTGGAAAAGCTTAAACAACATCCTGAAATCGATTTGTTGTTTAGCGATGTTGTGATGCCCGGTGGACTCAATGGGTATGAACTAGCTGAAAAGGCGGTAAAAATGTATCCTGGGTTGAAAGTACTTTTGACCTCAGGATATACAGAAACCGCTATTGCAAAAAATGGTCAAGCGCGGTTTAATGCCAATTTGCTTAGCAAGCCTTATACGTTAGATGATCTATCAAATAAAATTCGAGATACAATTTCAGGTAAAAACTCCTGATAAAAAGCAATATTCCATTGTGAATTTTGCGATACTCAAGAACATTTTCAATACCAAAGACCATTAATATGCCAGCGAGGCGGGCGGTTAATTTGCTGACTGAATTTAGAGTGAAAATTACCATTAGCAATAATATCAGAAAGGATATTTTCATCGCTAATGTTCGGTTTTAATTCCATCAGTCGTTTAATGCGAGCCTCTGTTTCTGGGTGAGTACGCAGTAATGAAGGGACAGGAACATTGCGGCCAGGAAGGAATACTTGTTCCATCCAGCCACCCTGAGATTTTTCAATTTTTAACAATGCACTAGCCAGACTTTCAGGGTCTCCCGTCAATCGGGCTGCATTAAGATCGGCATCATATTCGCGGGTGCGTGAAAGCGCGAGTTGCGCAAGAGCGCTCAAATTAGGTGCGAAAATCATGAGCAGGATAGCAAACCAGTTTATTGGCTGTCCAGACATCATGATT
The DNA here is from genome assembly GCA_026989395.1 of Methylomonas sp. Classification (GTDB taxonomy): domain Bacteria; phylum Pseudomonadota; class Gammaproteobacteria; order Methylococcales; family Methylomonadaceae; genus JALSJK01. Next base: position 47,990 of record JALSJK010000105.1, on the reverse strand, counting down.
AGTGGCAGGTTCATTAACAATAAAAACTGTCCCATTAGGGAAATCATGCTGGTTGTGCGGCTAAACATATCCGCCAGACCCATTACCCACAAATCGTTATTACGAATATGACTGATTTCATGGGCGATGACACCGATTAATTCGGATAATTCCAGTTCCCGCGCTAATCCATCAGTTATTGCAATCGCTGAATGGCTACGGGTGCCAACGGAAAAAGCATTCAACATTTGACTGGGGATGTAATATAGCTCTGGAACGGTGGGTAAACCGGCGCGTTTGGACAGTTTTTTCACTGCCTTCCAGATTTCTGGGGCTTGCTGTGGGGTGATCGGAGTTGCCCCATAAAGGCTCATAACCATTTGCGGGGCAATAAAAGAATTTATAAAAATCCCAAGGATACCGAAAATCAGCAACATAATAACACCGTCCTGTCCCCAGAACATCCAGCCAAGCAAAGCAAAAAAACCGCCCATTATGGTTAATAGTAGAATTGATTGTAGGAGATTTAACCCTGCATGTTGTAACCAGACGTTATCATCAATTTCATTGCTACTCATCATGGTTATCCTAGATTTTCAAATCGGTTCAGGCGCGTGCGCATGGTTTCAATTTCATCAAGTAAATCAAGGACCAGCGCTGCTCCTGCGGTATTAATGCCAAGATCATGTTCAAGCCGTAAAGCGCAACGAACACGTAACACGCTGATACCCTGGAAGCGCCAATATTGCGGATCTTGTCCTAATGGTTCTGCAATGCCTTCTTCGACCAGCTCGAAAACGCGCTCTGCAGGCAATCGGCAAATTCGACATAGCTCTGCCAATGTTATTTCCATGTTATCTTCCAGTACATCACCTGATAACAAGCTCATCATTTGTTTAGTCATAATGAATTATACCCCCAAGCTCGCACGCGGATTAAACGGCACGGCTTTTTCAAATTCTCGATACGCTTGCTTTGCCGATTCTGTATCTGCCGGCGGTAAAGCGATTTGCAGGATGACATACAGGTCTCCAGGCTGTTTTCCAGGAATTCCCTTGCCTTTGAGTCTGAGTTTGCGGCCAGCAGCAGAGCCTGGCGGTATTTTTAAATCAACCGGGCCGGTGGGTGTGGGCGCTTTTATTTTAGCACCTAATGCTGCTTCCCAAGGTGCCAGAGGGAGATCTAAATAGACATCCTTTCCCTCAATATGGTAATAAGGATGAGGCTTAAACTGGATTTCAAGAAATAAGTCTCCGGCTTCACCTTTGCCGATTCCAGCTCCGCCCTGTTTAGCCAAACGTAAATGCTGGCCCTGGCGTACACCTTTGGGAATACGGACATTCAATGTACGCTCTTTGACTTGTGGTCTGCCATCGGGTCCCAGCTCGGTATGCTTAAGGGTCATGGTTTTATTGGCGCCATGATAAGCATCTTCAAGGTCAATCAGAATTTTTGCATGAGTATCGTTTCCCCGGGTATGATATTCAGCACCACCACGAGAGGCTCCGCTGCTATAGGAAAAACCTCTGCCAAACAGCTGTTCAAAGAAGTCACTGAACCCAGAAGCGTCGGCGCCAGTGAAATCTCCACCGTGAAATTCGAACCCTTGATCCCAACCAGGCGGAGGCCTGAAGTCTTCACCGGCTTTGTAATTTGTGCCAAGTTGATCATATGCGGCTCGTTTTTCGGGATCTTTGAGAACCTCATAGGCTTCCCCGACTTCTTTAAAGCGCTTTTCAGCATCTGGTTCCTTGCTGACATCAGGATGGTATTTTCTTGCGAGCTTTCGATAAGCTCGCTTGATCTCATCCTGAGTGGCGTCTTTTTTGACCCCCATTATTTCGTAATAGTCTTTAAATTCCATTGCAATTTGTTTTTATCAGTGAGTGATTAATATACTCTATTTTCCTGAATTGGACACAGGGCTTATAAAGCCTTGTGTCCCTGGCTCAGTCGCTTACCAACTCAACGCAATATAACGTTGGAAATCGCCATTCCGGATCAATAATAAAACTCGTTTTTTTGCTTTACTTTTTGCAATTTCACGTTTGAAATCTGCAGCATTCTTAACCGTTTTGCGATTGACCTGCAGAATAACTGTACCGACCTGAATGCCCGCTAAAGCAGCAATTGATCCAGGACGTACGTTTGTAACCACGACGCCTTCGCCTGGTTTTGCGTTGAATTGTTCTGCTAACTCTTGCGTTAAGGTTTGCACAGTCAATCCAATTTCAGCAGAACTTTGCGCCGGTCCTTTAGCAACTTGTAAATTTTTTCCTAATTTTCCAATAGTGACATGTAGCTTCTTCCGTTCTCCATCACGTAGTACCGTGATTTCAACGCGGCTACCCGGAGGAACAATTGAAACCTGGTTTCGGAAATGGCCAACATTACTAACTTTGTGACCTTCAAATTCAACAATAATATCACCCTGTTTGATGCCTGCTTGTTGGGCTGGTGAGCCTTCGGCTACTTGCGCTACAAGGATGCCTTGGCCTGGTTCAATACCAAAAGAATCTGCAAGATCAGGCGTTAAAGGCTGGATCACAACGCCAAGATAACCGCGTGTTACTTCCCCTTTTTCAATTAATTGACTGCCAATTGCTTTGGCTAAATTAATTGGAATCGCGAAACCAATTCCCATGTTACCGCCGCTACGACTAAAAATAGCTGTATTGATACCAACTACTTCACCATCAATGTTGACGAGTGGTCCACCGGAGTTTCCGGGGTTAATTGCGGCATCGGTCTGTATGAAATCTTCATAATCATTGATGCCCAGCGTGCTTCTGCCTTTAGCACTGACAACGCCAACCGTTAATGTGTGGCTTAAGCCGAATGGGTTGCCAAGTGCTAACACCCATTCTCCAACTTCAAGCTTTGAAGAATCACCCAATGGAATAGCAGGGAGTCCATTGGCCTTAATTTCAATAACTGCGACATCAGACTTAGGGTCACGACCGGTAATTTTAGCGTTATATTCGCGTCCATTATTAAATTTGACACGAATTTTATCTGCATTTTCTACGACATGGTTATTGGTCAGGATGTAAGTTTTATCGGAAAGAATGCCGTCTTTAACCCAAAAGACAAACCCGGATCCTTGTCCCATAACTCTATGTTGGCCCTGGGGAGGCTGCATTTGTGGAGGTTGTCCTTGGGGAAGCTGGGGCATGCCAGGAAACTGGTCGCCAAAAAAGCGCCTGAAAAAATCATCACCAAAAGGTGGTTGATTTCCAAACGGGGGTTGGAGTTGTGGAATTCCTTGTGCTGGCAATTTGGCTTCAACTTGTATAAAAACCACTGATGGTGAAACTTTTTTTGCGACTGAAGCAAATGCCTTACTGGTTTTACGCAGGCTTTCGACGCCGTTATCAAGCGCGTGTACTGGAAGCGAAATAAAACAGAACAGTAATATTAAACGCGCCAATAAATTAATTTTCATTTGTTATTCTCCTTTAAATGATTGTTATTTTGCATGATCAGTTACTCTGGTTATTGAAAGGAATTTGTGCACCATGCATAGACATGATTTTTTCTAACTTGTTTCTTCAATTTGAGGTCTTTTTTTTTAATTACAAGTCAAAACATTATTTTCTGTTTTTTCTTTTAATCCTGTAGTATTTGCCTATTGAAAAGACAGATTTTTAAAATGCGTTTAAAAGCCAATCAACTACAAGCCCATTTAGAAAAAAAATTAGCGCCGGTTTTTTTAATTAGTGGTGATGAACCTCTGCAATTGCAAGAAGCCTCAGATGCAGTGAGATTGGCAGCTAAGAAATCTGGTTATGAAAATCGAGAAGTATTTTCTGTGGATGTTAATTTTAACTGGACAGAACTGTTAGAGTCGGCAAGTTCATTATCCATTTTTTCGGATCGAAAAATAATTGATTTGCGTATGCCTTCGGCAAAACCAGGCGCAGAAGGAAGTAAATTCCTTGTAAAATACTGTGAAGCTCCCCCACCAGATACCTTATTACTTATTACGGCAGGGAAGATAAATAAAACATCAGAGAAAGCAAACTGGTTTCAAGTGTTAGATAAGACTGGTGTCGTTGTGCAAACTTGGCCTTTGAATGGGCGGGATTTTCTGCAATGGTTGAAGCAACGAATGCTCAACAAAGGGTTGCAAGCTGATCAGTCAGTCCTGAAGCTATTAATGTCTCGTGTTGAAGGTAATTTGCTTGCGGCCGCCCAGGAAGTTGAAAAACTATATGTGCTTTATGGCGAAAAGCATTTAACAGAACAAGATATATCAGATGCGGTAGTCGACAGCTCCCGTTATGATGTTTTTAATCTGATCGATTGTTTGTTGGTTGCCCAGACACGTCGCGCAATCAAGATATTGCATGGCTTAAAGGCTGAAGGAGTTGCTGAGCCAGTTGTTTTATGGGCATTTTCCCGGGAGGCCAGAACTTTGGTTGAAATGAAAAGTGCATTGTCTATCGGCGAAAGAAGAGATGCGCTATTTAGAAAAAATCAGGTCTGGGGAAGTCGCCAGAAATTAGTGAGTATGGCATTGCAAAGACTTACCCTGCTTGAGCTGGAAAAAATTTTATTGCTTGCCACAGAAGCTGACCGGCAAATAAAAGGAGAGCAAGATGGGGATGTCTGGGTAACCTTTGAGGAAATTTGTCTGGTATTTTTAGGGAAAAATTTCAAACAAGTTATTGTTAAAGAAGCAATTTAAGTATTATTCGTGTTGACACTGACTAGGCTTCTATTGTACTTTAGTAGGTCCATGATTACATGTATTAAAAGAGGACTAATATGAAAAAAATTATTTATTTAGGCTTGGCAGCAACATTTGCGAGTTCTGCTATGGCGACTACCTATCAAGTTGATTTACAAGGATACCCTGTGGAAGATGGTGTTTTGAATATAAACAAGCACTCACCTCAAGCCGGCTATGTGGATCGTTTTTTTACCCAGTATAATGATGTAACAGAGCAATTAAGTGTGTCGATGACATTGTCAGATGCTTTGCCATCAGGTGTGGTTAATAATCGTCCCGAATATGATCCACAAGGGTTAGGGGACGGTTTTTGGGTGGTGCTTACCGAAGGGGCTGGCCCACAAACTACTGCTTCTGCTCGTCAATATACTATTTTGATGGGAGATAAAGAAACTAAAACTGTAAATAGTTATGTATATAGGCCTACTGAAGATAAGTCGCCATTGACAGAAATAAATCTTCTTGATCAGCAGCAAGATTCGTTTATTCAGTCTTTTTCGGATGCTTTTCAGGTCGATACATCTGTTTCCGGAAAAGTGACATATAGCTTTGATATCGATGCCACTGATATTAATAACTACGATGGCTCTTTTGCTGGCGACGAATGGAAGGGTGTGAAATATGGCGAAACAGTCGGAATCTGGGCCCATCCTTTTTTCTTGGCAGATGTTGCATTGAATGATGACGGCAGTTATAGCAGCTTGAATATTTTATCTGAAGGATGGTTTGATACTCCTCTAAATCCGACTGCTTCTGATCCGTTAGTAGGAACTGTAGTTGTTAGCCCTAATCCAGTTCCAGTACCAGCTGCAGTGTGGTTTTTCGCTACTGGCTTGTTTGGGTTTGCAGGTTTAAGGAAACGTAACAGTTAAACGGACTTTAGCTTGTTGTAATACATCCACCCTAATGAGGCTGGGTGGATGTTATTTGCAGTTGGTTAGCCAGCTTTCGCCATCTCAGCCCGCATCTCATCAATAATTTTTTTGTAGTCGCCTTTGCCGAAAATCGCAGATCCTGCGACAAACGTATCGGCACCTGCAGCTTTAATGTCTCTGATATTATCAATCTTAACTCCGCCATCAATTTCCAGGCGAATGTTATAGCCGCTTTCATCGATTCTTTTTCTGACTTCTTGTAGTTTGTCTAATGCGCTTGGAATGAAGGACTGACCGCCAAAGCCAGGGTTTACAGACATTAATAAAATCATGTCCAATTTGTCCATGACATAATCAAGATGATCCAGGGGGGTTCCAGGATTAAATACTAAGCCGGCTTTACAACCTGAATCTTTAATTAATTGCAGTGTACGATCAATATGAATTGAACCCTCAGGATGGAAGGTTATGTAACTGGCACCCGCTTTGGCAAAGTCAGGGATAATACGATCAACTGTCTCGATCATCAGGTGGACGTCAATGGGAGCAGTTACCCCATGTTTTCTTAGGGCATCGCAAACTAAAGGGCCAATTGTCAGGTTTGGAACGAAGTGATTGTCCATGACGTCGAAATGTACAACATCCGCACCGGCAGCTAAAACATTATCAACTTCTTCCCCAAGACGAGCAAAATCTGCAGATAGGATAGAAGGCGCAATCCAGTTTTCATTCATTTCATTATCCTCATTGTTTTACAAATAATTCATTATATCTTTTTTATAACCTGGTCTTAAAATAAAACCTCAGTTTTTTAGGTGGGAATTTCTAAAATAATAGAATGATGTTTTAAAACTCATTAGGATTTATAATTAATAGTTTTTTGTTATCAGCTTTCGGAGGGGAAATGGCAGCAACAAAATCAGTCATGATGCCGTTAGGTACCAAAGCACCTGACTTTAATTTGCCCGATACTATTACAGGCGCGAATTATTCATTGCAAGATCTTAAAGGTGAACAGGGTACAGTGATTATGTTTATTTGTAATCATTGCCCTTATGTTCTACATGTCAAGCAACAATTAATTGATATTGCAGGGGAATATTCAAGAAAAGGCATTCATTTTATCGCCATTAGTGCTAATGATATAAAAAACTATCCTCAAGATGCGCCTGATAAAATGAAGCAATTGATGGGGGAATGGGGAAACCCATTTGCAGCCTATTTATATGATGAGACCCAGAATGTTGCAAAGGCATACCAAGCAGCTTGCACCCCCGATTTTTTTGTTTTTGATTCTGATCTGAAATGCGTTTATCGCGGTCGATTGGATGGTTCTACCCCGAAAAATAATGAACCTTTGACTGGAAACGATTTGCGAAATGCATTGGATAATCTTTTGCTGGGGCGTCCAATTAACCCAAAACAGATCCCAAGCATTGGCTGTAATATTAAATGGAAAGAAGAATAAAGTACTTTAAGCTATTAATTTTTTCAATAAATAAAGGTAAATAATGAAGAAGTATAAAATTGCAGTATTGGCAGGTGATGGAATTGGGCCAGAAATAACGCGTGAAGCCATCAAGGTATTGAAATTGGTCGAACAGCGGAATGAAATATCTTTTGAATTGCTACCAGCTCCTTTTGGTGGTTGTGCCTATTTTGAAACTGGACACTCATTTCCACAACAAACCAAGGATATATGCGATCAGGCAGATGCTATTCTTAAAGGCCCGATTGGATTGAGTCATGAGGAGTCCAAAAAAATTCCTGTTGATGAACAACCTGAACGAGGTGCATTATTGCCACTAAGGCGTCGATATAATACTTTTGCAAATTTTCGTCCAGTTTATTTGCCTAAAGAGTTAGCTCATTTTTCTCCATTGAAGGCAGAGATTATTGGCGATGGAATTGATTTGATTATGGTTCGTGAATTGGTTGGCGGGTTATATTTTGGCGAAAAACAAACAGGCATTAATGAACAGGGTCTGCGGTATGTAAAGGAAACTCTGGAATATGATGAACAGCAAATACGCCGTATTTTGCATGAAGGTTTCAAGTTGGCCCAGAAACGAAAAAAAATTCTTCATAATATCCATAAGAGCAATGTATTGAAGTCCAGCGTACTATGGAATGAAATTTTGGATGAAGTGGCCGAAGAATACCCTGAAGTTGAAGTGATCAACTTTTTAGTTGATGCCGCGGCAACCATGCTTTGCCTCAATCCAACTCAATTTGATGTGATGGTCATGGAAAATATGTTTGGCGATATCCTAAGCGATCAAGGGGGGGGGATTTTAGGATCATTGGGCTTAATGCCTTCCGCTTGTTTGGGAGATGAAAAAGCTTATTTTGAACCCTCACATGGATCAGCGCCCGATATTGCAGGCAAGAATATTGCCAACCCGTATTCAATGATTGGTTCGGTAGCAATGATGTTGGAAAACAGTTTTGGAATGGATAAAGAGGCGAAAAATATATGGGCTGCTATGCAGAATGTTTTCGGCGAAGGATATTCAACTGCCGATCTTTCTAAACCAGGAAGTGGTGTTAAAATGATTAATACCAACCAGTTTGGCGATAAGGTGGTTGAAGAACTCAGTAAAATGCCAGCTGGAGAGTCAGAAAAACATTGGGTTTTATAAACTACATGTTTATATTCTTTAAATGATATTGGCAGTATAAACTTTTATTGTATTTTACTACAATATCAGTGGAGATAGTAAAACAAGCCGCTTGATTTTCCTGAGGGGAATAGGCGGCTTTTTTTTGAATCAGTATTCGTAACAGACGTGGATTTTTTACTGGCTTTGTCAATTTCAGTAATCAACTTAATAGCGCAAGCTTCAAATCAATCTTAAGCTGCTTTTTTCATCACTTCATCTGATTGTGTTGGCGGCTGTTTCTCTTTTTTTAATAAACTGAGTACTGTAAGTCCTGCAGTTAAGATGATTGCAAATAAAGTGGCAATTATTACTGACCAAAATATGAAACGTGGTTTATTTGGGTAGCTGGGTTCTACGGGCAATTCGGCACTACTTAATAGTTTTACTTCGTATCTATCGGAGTTATTTTTTAGTTTTTCAAAGCGTTGAAGCATTATTTCGTATAAGGATTGATCGGCTTTTACCTTTTTTTCTAAACTACGAATTTCAGAATTCACTCCCATATCTTCAGCAAATTGCTGTTCAAATTGAGACCACTTGTTCATTTCAATATATAGCGCTAGCGCATCTTGAGATTGCTTTAGTTTATTTTTAGCCAATGGGAGTTTGTTATTTTCCCATGCTGCAATTTCAGTCATTTGCGCTGCTTTTTTGTCCTCTTGAATGGCAAGATATTCTTCAATTAATCGATTAACTATCTTGCTCGCCAATTCGGGTTCTTCTGAGAGGTAGGTAACGTTGATAATTGGATGGTTTTTGTATTGGGTTACTTTAAGATTTTTAAGAAAATAATCAACCATATTAGAAAGGCGTTCTGCCGCTAATCTTTCTTCCCTTAATCTTGAAGCAGATTCTATTTTTTCATTGGGAATGTCTGAGGCTTTAATAAATTCTGGCGTAGTGCCGAGTTGCAAACCCAAAATGACACGTTTTGCTAGTTTTTTAGATAGGATCTCATCCGTTTTTTTCTGAATAACGCTTTTTTCCAGGATTGTTTTTGGCGGTGATGTAAGATCAATATTTTTTAAGTTTCCATTTCCAATCAGGATGCGTGCTCTAGCTTCATATAATGGAGTTTGCTGAAAAAAGTGGACGATAGCTATTAGCAGAATTAAACCAGCAGCCCCCAAAAATACTGCTTTTTTTTGCCAAAAACTACTTAGGAATTTATTATCTGATAGGCTTTTTGAAGTTGAAGTTGAAGTTGAAGTTGAAGTTGAAGTTGAAGTTGAAGTTGAAGTGGTAGGTTTAGTAGTTTCTTGTTTTAACTGAGGGGCTGGTTTTGCTGTTTCGGGCGTTATGTCTTTTGTCTGCTTATTTGGTTTTTCTGTAACAGTCTTTTTTCCTTTATTTTTGTTCTTTTTTAAGAAATGTACTGGAGGTGCAGGGACTGGTTTAGTCTTTTTTTTCTCAGGCTTTATAGTATGTTTAGGTTCTTGAGTTATTTCGTTTTTGCTGGTTTCTTCTGGTAAAAGGGGAGGAAAGGGTTCTTTGGCCGTCTCAGAAATAAGAAATTCAGGTGTTTCTGGTTCTGTAGCAACTGAATTTTTTTGAGTAATTGAGGTATTTTCTGCGTTTTCTGGGGTTTGATTTATTTCAGAAGGCTGAAGTTTTTTTTCGATTTGAGCTCTATTTTTTTTCTCAGCTGAAATTTGTTGTTCAGCTTTTTTCATTTGTGGCGACTGTGATTTTTTTATCGCCTCGGCAATAAAATCAGCGGGATCCTTATTTTGCTGAATTTTTAAATCAGTAGGTTTTTGAATTTTGTCTGGGGTTTTTTTAGGTGTAGATTGGAAGCTTGTGTCAGAGAAGTCTAGAGGTGATTCTAATGTTTCTTTACCAAGAATAGTATTCCTTGCACGATTAAAAGCAGCCAATACTTCTTTGACTTGAATTGGTTTTTTAACATAGATTACGCCCGCTTTAGATATCGGGTTCAGGGATAAAGCAATAATTGGCTTGGGGGCGCTTGTTTTTAGCCGGTCTTCTAGGATGGTTTCAGATGTGGCTAAATCGACATCAACAATTTCTGCATGAGCTTTCTCGTCATCAAGGACCACAATAGCAGTGCCTCTACATGGGAGTCTTAAATAGTTCGCCATCATTTTTTGCATGCGTTCATCCATGCCATGTAGCGAAACTTTTAATGGTTTCAGGTCTTTACTTTTCATTTTTTGTTACCTGTTTCTAACTTTTGATAAATATTGCCATGTCAAAAATTTAACTTATTTTCATATTACGTTATCAAATTTTAAGAAAAATTCTAAAAACTGAAAATGTTCTTGCCTTATTGCTTTAGGTTTCAGAATTCAAACAAGAATCATTAAAAAAGAGTTTTTGTAAAAAATATGTTCTTTGTCGTTTTAAGAAGATGGGAGTTTCAAAAATAAGTTTCTGCAATAAGAGTATTATACAATTCCACAGCATTGTCAGCTTAAGATACTCTTAAATGTAAGTAAAAGACTATATAAGTAGCATTTTTTTGAAATATATTCCCATCCTTAATCAGATTTAATGAAAACAAGTTTAGTCGTTTTTTAAATAAACAGTGTCTTTTTATCTTTACAAGTTAGTTGATGCTTCCATTATTAGGAAATTAAGAGTTTTGAAATGTTGTGGAGAGTTTTTGTGTCCCATTAGAAAATTTACAAAACTCCTCTCTTGTTTGCATAAATGTTAACGGCGGAAAAAAGTTTCTAGTTTGGATTTTTTTCCTTCAAAAACATTAATTGATCGCGCTAATGATTTATGAGTATGTTTGCGAACTGGTTTTTGCTTTTTGGGTTCACAAATATCTTCAGGTGTTTTTTTCGCCGTATCTACTGCTCGAAACCACTTTCGACCTGCTAATCGTGGTAATTCAATTAGAAAATCTTCCTGCGACATGTTTATTACAACATGCAGATCACACTCTTCAACAGCAATTGCACTTAATGTAAAAGCAAGGATTGATGAGTCTTGGTTTTCCCAGGGTGGAGTGTCAAGTTCTCTGCCATGCCAGGTGATATCTTTAAGGCCTGTATCATTGATGACTTCACCCGTTAAAAAACGACTTCGCATTAATGCCGGATGAGATTTCCGAAGTGCAATCATCATTTGGACAAAACGTAACATTTCTTGGTTTGTTTCGATCAGGTTCCAATTGAACCATGAAAGCTCATTGTCCTGACAATAGGTGTTATTATTACCTCGTTGCGTGTTAAGTACTTCATCGCCGGCTAAGATCATCGGAATTCCTTGGCTCAACATGAGCAGGGCGATTACATTTTTAGCCTGTTGTTTTCTTAGGGTGATAATTTTTGGGTCAGTGGTTTCACCTTCTACGCCATAGTTGCAGCTGAGGTTGTCATTGCTTCCATCTCGATTATTTTCACCATTAGCTTCGTTGTGTTTTTGTTCATAGCTCATCAAGTCATATAAAGTAAAACCATCATGACAAGTGACAAAATTGATGCTGTTGATTGGTAATCTGCCTTGATTTTGATAAAGGTCACTACTTCCAGTCAGGCGGGTTGCCAGTTCGCCGATCAAGCCAGTTTCACCACGAATAAATCGGCGAATTACATCCCTATAGCGCCCATTCCATTCAGACCAACGATAGCCAGGAAAACTGCCTACCTGATATAAGCCAGAAGCATCCCAGGCCTCTGCAATTAACTTCGTAGCTGCCAGTCGGGAAGAAAGTTCAATTCCCCATAAAACTGGGGGATCATGGAGTACTTTGCCCCCTTCTCCGCGTGCCAAGGCACTGGCCAGATCAAAACGAAAGCCGTCAACATGCATGTGTTGAACCCAATATTCAAGGCATTCAATAATATAGTTTGAAACTACTGGGTGGTTGGCATTAACGGTGTTGCCGCAGCCCGTATAATCAAGATAAATTCTTTTATCAATAGAATCAAGATGATAATAAACACTATTGTCGATGCCTTTGAAATTGATAAAGGGACCATCAGAGCCGGCTTCCGAGGTATGGTTAAAAACCACATCAAGAATTACACCAATGCCTGCACGATGTAAAGCTTTGACCATATCTTTAAATTCTGTAATGCTGCAACCCTGATCGGGGTTTACGCAATAACCCGGGTGAGGGCTGAAAAAACTATGTGTGCTATAGCCCCAGTAGTTCTTCAAACCAAGTTTTGCTGTGCTGGAGGGGACATGTTGTTCGTCAAAAGCCATAACGGGCAACAGTTCTACATGGGTAATGCCAAGTTTCTGTAAGTAAGGGATTTTTTCTATTAGCGCAGAAAAAGTGCCCGGGTTTTTCGTTTTTGAAGAAGGGTGGCGGGTGAAGCCGCCAACATGCATTTCATAAATAATGCTGTTTTCGCTATTAATTTTTAGTGGTTGGTCGCCTTCCCAGTCATATTCGAGGTCGGTGACTTTGGCACGCATTGCAGTAGCGGCGTTATTGCCAGGAAGGCAAGCTGGTGCTCTTTGCCAAAGTTTGTCGTTTACGGCTTGGGCTCTTGGGTCAAGTAGGTGTTTGTCTTTATCAAAACGCAAACCCGAGTCTGCGGTATTATTGGGTCCATCCATTCTCCAGGTGTACCAAACGCCAGATGGCAAACCTTCAACATAAATATGCCAGGAATAAAACAACCTGTTAATATCTGGTTTTAATGGAAAAACTTGGAAAGGTTCAGGGCTGTCAGCTTTGTCAAATAATAAAAGCTCCACATAAGTGGCATGGCGGCTGAATATAGAAAAATTAACGCCATTTTCATCAGCTACTGCTCCTGCAGGATTTGGGCTTCCGTGGCTTGAAGAATATGAAATTGTCACAGACTGGAATTTGTTAAAAATTAGTGGTGTTTAAATTCAATTTAGGTCAGTTTTCTGAACGGTCCTAAATTCACAAAGCTTTTTATAATAACTTTAACTACTGAATTAAGTCTAGCCAGTATAGGTGATTAACCTGAGCAGACTTATTATTTTAGTTTAATACATATTCTTAAAACTTAAAGTATTGATCCTTAGGTATCAAATTTTTATCATTTTATTAATTATATTTTTTGTGTAGATGCTTTAAGGTTTAAAATGCTAATCAATAGAAATATACGATGGTTAAGTTAAATTTTTCATGAACAAGCAAACTTTTTTTTGGCACGATTATGAGACTTTTGGAGTGGATCCTCAAAGAGATCGTGCCGTTCAGTTTGCTGGTATAAGAACAGATCAGGATTTTAACGTTATTGACAAACCCGTTAATATTTATTGCCAGCCCGTTATTGACTGTTTACCTAATCCAGAATCCTGTTTGATAACTGGTATTACACCCCAAATAGCAAGAGGAAAAGGGGTTTGCGAAGCGGAGTTTATTCGGTTAATTGAAAATCAGTTGGCTAGACCTGAGACCTGTACCGTTGGCTATAATAATCTGCGTTTTGATGATGAAGTTACGCGTAATTTACTTTATCGGAATTTTTATGATCCTTATGCCCGGGAATGGCAAAATGGGAATTCCCGCTGGGATCTGATCGATGTGGTCAGGGCAACAAGAGCGTTAAGGCCTGAAGGAATCGAATGGCCTGAAAATGAATCAGGTGAGACTAGTTTTCGTCTTGAATTACTGACTAAGGCAAATGATATTCATCATCAATCTGCGCATGAGGCGCTTTCGGATGTTTATGCGACTATAGCAATTGCAGGGCTTATTAAACAGGTGCAGCCTAAGTTATATGCTTTCTTTTTTAATCATCGGCTTAAGCCTGAAGTAACCAAATTGCTACAACTGGCTTCCATGAAGCCGTTGCTTCATGTTTCAGGGATGTACCCAGCTCGCAAAAACTGTATTGCAGTGGTTTTGCCTTTAGCATCGCACCCAAGCAACAGTAATGGAGTGCTTGTTTATGATTTGTCAGTTGACCCTGAGCCGTTTTTGGAGTTAACAGTAGAACAAATCCAGCAACGTATTTTTACTGCACCTACAGATTTAGCTCAAGGCGTCGATAGAATACCCATTAAAACTGTTCATAAAAACAAGTGTCCAATTTTGGCGCCAATTTCCGTTTTACGCAAGCAGGATGCGGAACGATTAAAAATAGATTTAGACCTGTGTTACAAACATCTTGAGCAAATAAAAACCAGCAATGACTGGAAAAATAAGTTGCCGGAAATTTTCAGTTATTCTGCTTCCGAACAACAGCCATTCGATCCTGATTTGATGATTTATACGGGTGGATTTTTTAGTTACAGTGATAAAGCTGCTATGGTCAAAATAAGAAATTCTGAGCCTGAACAATTATCGGATCTGAATTTGAATTTTGACGATACACGCTTGCCGGAAATGTTATTTCGATATCGGGCCAGAAATTTCCCGGATACTTTGAATGATGAAGAGCAAGCCCAATGGCTTGATTTTTGCCGGAATAAATTGTTGCTTGGAAAGGAAGCCGGAGCAAGCTTGAGTCTTTCTGAATATTGGGCAATGATTTCAGAAAAAAAGGCACAAAAGGATTGCAATAAATTGATCCTGGATGCTCTGACTGAGTATGGTGAAAATTTAATGGAAAAGATGTCAATAAGCGAAAGATTTGTTAATAGCCAAAAATAACAGCATAATTTATTTTGTTGGTTTATGGAGAAATACATTAATGAATGGAAGCGTTTTTTAATGTATTAATTGTTCAGAGTTAATTCAGCTCAGAAAAAATAATATTAATCTATACTTCGCGCGATCACGACTACGGATTTCTAACGACTGAGTTTTTGCCGATAGCTGTGTTACTAAAACAGTTGCGTAGCTTGCTATGAGCCTGTTTTAGTGCCTTGCTCTCGACAAAAATCAGTGCGCTATAAATTCCGCATCCGTGACCGCGTGAAGTATAGCAGCAGGAATTTTTCTTGTTTTTCCAAAAAATCCTGATAACTGATTCTAGCGATAGCGAATTTGTCATATAATTGGCAGTTCATTTATTTATTGACCTGAATAGGAATTTTTCATGAAAAAAATAACGATATTCGTTTCAGCCCTGGTTTTCTTTTTTACTGCGGCCGTTAATGCTCACGGGCCTGTTCGGGCAAAGCAGATTTTGTCCATAACGATTAAGGCGCCAGCGGATCAAGTTTGGGAAGTAATCAAAAACTTTGATGATATGTCCTGGCATCCTGATATTAAAAGTGTGGAGGGTGATGGAACCAATAAAAAAGGTGCTGTGCGAGTGTTAACTTTGGCGGGTGGCGGCAAAATTACTGAGGAGTTGAAGGCTTATAAGGAAGATAAAAAATCCTATAAATACAAAATTACTGATATGAGTACGGCAAAGACCATTCAGCACTCAGGACAGAGTGAAGATGTACCCGTCTTACCCGTCAATAACTATCAGGCAACAATTACCGTAAAAGATAAGGGCGATGAAGCTGAAGTTACATGGGTTGCTACCTATTACCGCGCTTATTTAAACAATAACCCTCCGCCTGAAATGGATGAAGATGCAGCAGATGAGGCCGTTAAAACTGTATTGACCAATGGTTTGGTTAGTTTAGCCAAAAAATTTGATCCAAGTGTCAGCGAGTCTGATGTTAAAGTTAAAATAAAAAGATAAGTGGCGCATTTAATTGATTTGAGATTGAAAAAAATCGCTGTGGTTCTGGCCGCAGCGATTTTTTTTCAGGTTGATTTGTTAGCCGAACCTTTAGCCTTTATCACCAATCAGCTTGACAATAATGTTTCGGTTATAAATACCTCAACCCGGAAGGTTCTGAAAAACATACCTGTTGAGGGTAAGCCGGTCGGGGTGGCCGTCAATAATCTCAAGCATCAGGTTTATATCAGTACACCTGACGGAGCTGGGTTTGCAGTGCTGGATTCTAAAAAACTAGTCCCGTTGACGACTGTGAAAACCAGTAATGGTGCATTGGGAATTGCAGTTGATAGAACTGGGGAACGGGTTTTTGTTGCTGATTGGTATGAAAATCAGATCGCCATTTTTGGCACAGAAAATCTTCAATTAATAAAGACTATTGTGGTTGGAAAGTCACCTTCAGGGATGGTGGTCAGTCATGATAACCAATGGCTGTATGTGGCTAACCGAGTCAGTGATTCAGTTTCATTGATTAATCTGGATAATTTGAAAGTTCGCAGAACCATAGATGTCGGAACACATCCGTTTGGTATTACAGTTAACTCTGCGGGTACAAAACTTTATACCGCTAATGTCGAAAGTGATGATGTTAGCGTTGTTGATATTAGCGATTTACGACAGCCCCAGACAGTTTCTATTCCTGTAAAAAGTCGACCCTACGCAGTTTCACTGGCGCAAAATGATACTCGATTATTCGTGACCAATCAGGATGATGGTACGGTTTCAGTCATTGATACTCTGAGTTTAAAAGAAATTGCTGTTATTGAAGTGGGTGAGAAACCGGAAGGTATTTCAACACATCCTGACGATCGGCAAATCTATGTTGCCAACTGGTTTGATGGCACAGTTTCAGTTATTGATGGCAAGGAGTTAAAAGTTATTGCCACTATTCCAGTCGCAGATGGCAGCCGTGGGTTTGGAGAGTTTTTTACACACTGATTCTGCACTTGCTTGAATTGACTTCCCCTTTTTATAGCATTTCCTCAAGTTCGGACGATTTAAGTTCGTGCAAAAGTTTCTTATTGTTGTATATTTAACGGTTTTAAAATCTTGAAATATTAATATCCGGAGAAATTATGGCTGAAACTGTAGATGAATTAACTGTTTCTTATGAAGATGGCGGCATTGAAACGGTAAAAGAATTGGATAAAAAAGTTCTTACCAAAGGTGCATGGGCAACTGTGATCTATCGTTATCAGGACTGGAATCGGAGCAAGGAAGAGTATGGCCCGGATAAATATACCATTCGTCGTTACCAAAAAAGAAATGGCGAATATCAACAAAAATCAAAATTTAATATTTCCAGCAAAGATCAGGCGAAAAGCATTATTGCTGCGCTTGAAGAATGGATTGATGAATAATCAATTTTATTGCAGGGAAAGTAACCTAAATCTTCAGATGTTTTAGAATGGGACGTTGGCGGCCTCCTTCACCAAAATCTTCGCCTTACATAACTGCAGAAGGTTTTAAACTGCTTCAAAATGAGCAGCAAGCTTTATGGGAACGACGAAAGCATGTAACCAAAGCTTTGTCAGAAGCTGCTGCTGAAGGAGATCGCTCGGAAAACGCTGAATATATCTATCGTAAAAAAGAACTTCGTGAAATTGATCGTCGTATTCGTTATTTACAAAAACGTTTGCCGAATCTTAAGGTGGTTAATGAAAAACCTGCGACTCAGGATTGCATTTTTTTTGGCGCCAAGGTGACGCTGGAAAATGATCAGGGCGAGGAAGTGCAGTACCGAATTGTGGGGCCTGACGAAATTGGCAAGCAAAATTACATCAGTATGGATGCTCCGCTTGCCAGAGCGCTATTGAAGAAAAGCATTGATGACGAAGTGACGATTAAAACAGAATTTGGCACGCGTCACTTTTTGATTCTGGATATTGAATATTAAACTATTAGGAGGCTGTCGGGTTAAGGATGATGCCACTGCCTCTTGTCTCTGTTCCGCAAATCTTTCCATTAAATGACCAGCGAAAATATTTTGAATAATTCAGTAAAACTCCCAAGCGATGCTCTTAAATTAACAGCCAATCTGGATGGCCTTGATATTTCGTCTTCGGTATTAAAAAAAAATCAGTACATCCTTGGACAATCCAGAGCCCAGTCGGCTCTTGAGTTTGGTGTTGCCATGCATAACCCCGGCTACAATATTTTTGTTATGGGCGAACCTGAAACCGGCCGGTTGTCCATGGTGACTTCCCATTTGGATTTGCATGCTTATGCCCAAAACACGCCCCAATCCTATGCGTATGTGGATAATTTCGAAAATTCCAGAGAGCCTTGGGTGATTGCTTTGTCCCCGGGAACAGCGCAGGATTTTTGTAAGGATATTTCGAAGCTGATTGATAATCTGTTAGCGACATTTCCGGCGATTTTCGAAAGTCCGACCTATCAACAAAAAAAGACCTCAATTGAATTAAGTTTTAACCAGCGGTACAACAAGGCATTGGAAATCGTTGAAAACAAGGCGCGATCAATGAACGTTGCATTATTTCGTGAAAGCGATTCCGTCTCGTTCGCACCGCTCCGCGAAAATAAAATTCTCAATGAAGAGGACTTTAACCAACTTCCTCAGGAAGAGCGAGAGCAATATAATCAGCATGTTCAAGAGCTTGAGGAATTTCTGGCGGAGACTCTTTCCGAATTGCCGCAATGGCGTCGTGAAATGGTCGATAAAATCAAGCAACTGGATAGCATTACCATTCGCCAGGCGATTAATCCCTTATTCAAGGAACTCAACGACAAATACAGTCAAATTGATGATGTTGTTACTTATCTAGCCGAAATAAAAAAGGATCTTCATCATACCTTAATTGATTTGCTAGTTCAGCCGCAAATCATGGAGGCTTCTGATACCTGTAAGAGGAAAATGTTGAGTGACCAGTATATGCCCAATATTCTGGTGGATTATTCGCAGGAAAGTGGCGCGCCAGTTATTTACGAACCACATCCCATTTATTCCAATTTATTCGGACGTATTGAATATGTTAGCGAACAAGGGACGCTGGTAACTAATTATCATCAAATTCGGGCGGGTGCTTTGCACAAGGCTAATGGCGGTTATTTGATCCTGGATGCAGAAAAATTACTCACCTATCCCTATGTTTGGGAAGGTTTGAAAAGGGCATTGCAGTCAGAGCGGATAGAAATTGAATCACCTTATTCAGAATTAGGTATTAACCCAGTATCCCTGAAGCCTGAAGTTATTCCTTTGAATATCAAGATTATTCTGGTTGGCCCAAGGGAAATTTACTATTTGCTGCAGGAAATGGATAGCGAATTTAACGAAATGTTTCGCATTCTGTCTGATTTTGATAATCATATTCCGCGCAATAATGAAACAATGTCTCAGTTTGCGGCATTGATGCTGAGACAAGCCAAAGATGCTGGAGCCAAACCTTTAACGCATGGCGCGATTGAATGTTTGATTGAGCATAGTTCCAGATTGGCAGAAAACCAGCTGCGATTGTCTGCCCGGATTAATGATTCGCTGGAAATTATTGGCGAGGCGGAATATCTTCGCAGTCAAACTGATAGCGAATGGATTGACCGTCAGCATATTGATAAAGCTTTGGCGTTAAGAGAGCAGCGAAATGGCCGGATTTCAATTAATGTTCTCGAAGAAATGCTTGATAATACCATTTTGATTGACACCGAAGGGGCGGCGGTTGGAAAAATCAATGGACTGACAGTGATGGAAGTAGGCGGAAGCAGCTTTGGTGCCCCCGCACGAATCACCACAACCGTTTATCCCGGCTCTCGAGGGATTGTCGATATTGAGCGAGAGGCAGAATTGGGGCAATCAATTCATTCCAAAGGGGTTTTAATTCTTACCGGTTATCTCGGACATTGCTATGCCCAGCATTTTCCGTTGGCTATTTCAGCGAGTATTGCGATTGAACAGTCTTATGGGCATATTGATGGCGATAGCGCTTCTTTAGCGGAGTTGTGCTGCCTGATTTCTGCATTGACCAGGACTCCTATCAGACAATCTTTTGCCATTACCGGGTCAATTAATCAGTATGGCGAAGTTCAAGCTATAGGGGGAGTCAATGAAAAAATTGAAGGGTTTTTCAGGCTTTGTCAGGCCAGAGGGCTTGATGGGAATCATGCCGTGATAATACCTGCTGCCAACAAACGTAATTTGATGTTAAAGGAGGAAGTTATAGATGCAGTTGAAAAGGATTTGTTTGCCGTTTATACCGTTACCAATGTTGACGATACATTGGAATTACTGACAGGCCAGATTGCTGGAAAAATTGATGAGCTAGGGAATTATCCAGAGGACAGCATTAACTTTAAGGCAATTTCCAGGTTGAAAGAAATTTCGGAATTAACTTCGGAAAAAGAAGATGAGGATGAAGAGGACAAAAAAGAGCATGGCATTTGATTCTTCCATTTGTCGTTTTGGCTGACACTGATAGTATAGAAATCCACCTATTTACCCATCTTTCACTGTCACCTTGTTTTTTAACAAGGTATTATCGTTCACTTGCTGAAACTAAATTGACCCCGGGGGCGTTATGAAGGGAAAAATGACCATCACCACAAAAATCCTTATTGCCATGTGTATTGGCCTGATTTTAGGTAGCTTGCTGAATGCTTTTGCTTCAAAAATAGATTTTGTTCAGACTTATTTGGTTAATGGGCTTTTTCATGTAGTTGGCAAGATGTTTATTAATGCCTTGAAAATGCTGGTGGTTCCTCTGGTGACTTTTTCCCTGATTTGTGGGGTGAATGGGATAGGCGATGTTGGTATGTTAGGCAGAGTCGGTCTTAAAGCATTTTTGTTTTATATGTTGACCACGGCTATGGCAATAAGCCTTGCCTTGGTCGTAGCGATTTTGGTTGGACCTGGCAAAAATGATTCCACCCCAATACTGGAAACCGGCGGCTTTAGTGCCAAGCAAGCGCCCCCTCTAACAGATGTGATTATCAATATTGTTCCCAGCAATCCGGTACAGGCTTTTGCAAATGGAGATATGTTGCAGATTATTTTCTTTGTGATTTTGTTTGCTATCGCCATGTTGATGGCTGGTGAAGCAGGAAAAAACTTGGCCCTGGGCGCTGAGAAAATGAATGAAGTGATGATGAAAGTTGTTACGTTGGTAATGGATTTTGCCCCCATTGGGGTATTTTGCTTAATGGCGAAAACCTTTTCGGAACAGGGTATTGGACTGATTATGCCAATGATTGGTTATTTTTCAGTGGTGGTAGGTTGTCTGCTTATTCATGCTTTTGGAACATTGAACCTGCTGTTAACTTCAATGACACGTTTAAATCCTTTTACTTTTATGAGGAAAATGCGGCCTGCCCAGATTTTCGCATTCAGTACTGCCAGTTCAAATGCAACGATTCCCGTAACATTACAAGCCGTGGAAAAACGCATGGGAGTACATAATTCGATCGCTTCCTTTACCATTCCTTTTGGGGCCACCATTAATATGGATGGCACGGCGATTATGCAAGGGGTAGCGACGGTATTTATTGCCAATGTGTATGGAATAGATTTGGGTTTAAGCCAGTATTTGACCATTATTGGCATGTCGGTATTAGCATCAATTGGAACAGCCGGAGTGCCAGGTGTTGGATTGATTATGTTGGCAATGGTCTTTAATCAGGTTGGTTTGCCTGTCGAGGGAATTGGTTTGATCCTGGGTGTCGATCGCTTGCTTGATATGGTCCGCACTGCTGTTAATGTTACCGGTGATGCCACAGTGACTTGTATTGTTGCGCACGGAGAAGATGAAATTGACAGGGAAATTTTTAATGATCCTGAAGCGGGCGTGATTACAGAAGTGGCTTTGCCGCATAGGGGTTAAGTGGGCAGGAAAGATTATTATGGATTCAATAACAAAACTACAAGAACAACAAAAAACTTCGTTAATATCCAGACTGGGGCCGGGACTTTTGTATGCGGGCGCGGCAGTGGGCGTTTCACATTTAGTGCAGTCAACACGTGCCGGTGGCATGTTTGGTTTTTATTTAATCCCTGCAATTATTATTATTCATTTTATTAAATATCCTTTTTTTGAATTCGGCCCTCGTTACACTGCGGCAACTGGAAGAAATATACTTCACGGATACAAAAGGCTTGGAAATTGGGCGCTGTGGACGTATTTGTTAATGACGTTGGGCTCGATGTTTATTATTCAATCCGCTGTCACGGTTGTAACTGCAGGTCTTGCCGTTTATATTTTTCACTTTCAGGGGGTTGCTGGTCTTGGTCCGCAGCAAGTTGCTGCAGTCATCAGCGCTGCTTTACTTTCAATCTGTTTTGTTTTGTTGGCAAGCGGCCGATATTCACTATTGGACAAATTAATCAAAGTGATTATTCTGATTTTAACGGTGACTTCAATAGGGGCGGTTATTATGTTGGCGCTTGATAACCCTGGATATTATAAATCTGCGAACACTCAATTCAATTTCACTGATACTACGCATCTGATTTTTCTAGCTGCTTTTTTGGGCTGGATGCCGGCACCAATGGATATTTCAGTTTGGCATTCAATCTGGTCAGAAAGCAAAAATGAAAACCAGGGGGGGGAAGTCAGTATAAAAGATGCCTTGCTGGATTTCAGAATTGGCTATATTGGCACAGCATTTTTAGCGGTTTCCTTCCTGTTGCTTGGGGCTTTGGTGATGTACGGCAGTGGCGAACAATTTAAATCTGGAGGCGCCGCCTTTGCCGGACAATTGCTGGATATGTATCAACAAGCATTGGGAAGCTGGGCATATCCAATTGTTGCGATAGCTGCATTGACAACAATGTTTAGCACCACCTTAACCTGCCTGGATGCTTTTCCCAGAACCCAAACAGCGGTGCTGGAATTGCTTTTTCCAAATCATTTTAAGCATGAAAAAAGAAGAATACAGTATTTGCTGTGGTTGTTACTGACAGTCAGTGGCACTTTGGTTATTTTGTTTTTCTTTTTAACCTCAATGCGGGAAATGGTCAAAATTGCAACGGTTCTGGCTTTTGTAGCCGCGCCGGTTTTGGCGTGTTTGAATATGTTGGCGATGTATGGTCGTGACGTGCCTGAACAACATAAGCCTGGCAGAAAAATGTTGCTTTGGTGCTGGCTGGGGCTAGGCGCATTGATTTTTTGTTCTGTCAGCTATTTTTTCTTTAGCATGATTTAAGCCATTCAGGAACTTTATAGTAATATACCCGTCTGAAACGCACATTAGAAAATGGAAAAAGGATTGATTTAATTTATGGTTGAAACGAATCTAGAAGTTGACGCTTGTCAACAAGAGTTAGTTGCACTAAAAGATTTTATTAGCTCCCAGATTATTGGCCAGGAAGTTCTGGTAGAAAGAATGCTGATTGCCTTGTTGGCTGATGGCCATATTTTGGTGGAAGGTGCGCCGGGATTGGCAAAAACCAGGGCGATTAATGTTTTAAGTAAAGGTATCGAGGGCGATTTTCACCGAGTTCAGTTCACACCGGATTTATTGCCGGCGGATTTAACCGGCACTGAAATTTATCGTCCCCAACAAGGTGTTTTTGAGTTTCAACGAGGCCCATTATTCCATAATTTGATCCTGGCCGATGAAATCAACCGTTCGCCGGCAAAGGTCCAGGCTGCATTGTTGGAAGCGATGGCCGAAAGACAAATTACAGTGGGTGGTGCTACTTATCCGCTCCCTGCGTTATTTTTGGTGATGGCAACCCAGAATCCAATTGAGCAGGAAGGTACTTATCCGTTGCCAGAAGCGCAATTGGACAGATTCTTGCTGCATGTGAAAATTGATTATCCGCAGCCACAGCATGAACAGAAAATTTTGCATCTTGCCAGAGCGGAGGCCCGCAATGGAACTATTGGCAGTCAGGCAACGATCAAGCCAGTGAGTCAGCAAACTCTGTTTGCTGCACGAAACCAGGTTCTTGATATGTATATGGATAATGCGCTGGAAGAATATTTGTTGCAAATTGTATTAGCTACCCGCGATCCTGGTGCTTACGGAAGTGATCTGGCTGGCTGGTCGCAATATGGCGCAAGCCCGAGAGCGAGTATTGCACTGGATCGTTGTTCCCGCGCTAAAGCCTGGTTGGATGGGCGTGATTTTGTCGGACCTGAAGATATTCAGGACATGGCTTTTGATATCTTGCGCCATCGTATCATTCTTTCCTATGAGGCTGAAGCTGAAGGCGTGACTCCAGATCATTTTATTCGCGAATTAATTTCCAGAATTGCTGTTCCCTAGAATCGTCGTGAACCCAAACGGCAGGGAATTTTTATGATGGTTGCGTTACCAAAAAAACCAGTTTCAGATGAGGCGTCTAATGACAGGGTGGAAATCACCCTGAAAACCTTGCTGCGCCTTGCAAGACCGGCAGCAAGTCTGAGCCTGTATCGATCTGGAATGCGAGCGCAACAAAGCGGAGGTTATGTTTCGCGTTTTAAAGGACGTGGTATGGAGTTTGATGAAACCAGGCTTTATCAGCCAGGTGATGATGTTCGCAGTATTGACTGGCGTGTGACTGCAAGAACGGGCAAACCACACACCAAATTGTATCGTGAGGAACGGGAAAGACCGGTTTTTATTTCTGTCGATTATCGAAATGCCATGAAATTTGCAACTCGTGGTGTATTTAAATTTGTTCAAGCAGCAAAACTTGCAGGTTTATTAGCTTGGATTGGGCAAAATAATGGAGACCGGGTTGGAGGACAAATTTTTTCTGACAGGAGCTGTTTTGAATTAAAGCCGCAAAATGGTAAACATGCCGTGTTACGTTTTTTTAGTTCCTTGGTGAATTTTTTTGATCAGGAACAGCAGGAATTTTCCCTGGAACATGTTTTATCTCGTTTGACTCAGCATGCCAGGCCGGGCAGTCTGGTCTATATTATTAGTGATTTTCGGGGACTGAATCTTAAATGCAGAAATCATTTAACCCGCCTGTCCAGGCATTGTGATGTGGTTTTGATTATGATTTACGATCCATTGGAAGTTCATTTGCCGGAAAATGGTAATTATCGTTTTACAAATGGGCAAAAAGACATATTGGTCGATACCGGCGATACTCAACGTGTCTCACAGTATCAACATAAATTTATTCAACGAAAACTGGATTTGCAAAATCTGTCCAGAAAATTGAATCTTGAATTTTTGCTATGCAGCACCAGGGATGATCCAGTGCAAATTTTACGGTAAAAAATGGAACCTAGTCAGCTCCCTTTAAAAGATATTCATTTGCCAGAGCCTGTCAGTTGGTGGCCGCCAGCGATGGGTTGGTGGATTTTGTTGATATTGATTGTGGCATTGGTGTTTTTTTCTTATTGGCTTTATAAAAGGATAACCCGAAGGACAGCCATCAAAACAGCCATAAAAATATTGCAAGACATCAGGCAGGATACAGGCTTGAGTGAGGAGCAGAAACTGGCTGAACTTTCTGCACTAATCAGACGGGTTGCCATTAGTCTGTTTCCGAGGAAAGATGTGGCAGGATTGACTGGAAAGCGATGGCTGGAATTTCTGGATGAAACATTAGGCGAACTACGATTTTCTGAAAAAGGCAAAGTATTGACAGACGCCAGATACAGGAAAGACAAGTCTCAAGTAGATATAGCAGCTCTTATCGCACTTTGTGAAGATTGGCTAAAGGTTTTGAAAAAACGTAAATGATTCATTTCGAATGGCCTTGGCTGCTTCTTTGTTTGCCACTACCTTTATTAATACGATGGCTAATGCCTCCGGTTAATCCTGTCGAGCAGGCGGCGTTAAAAGTGCCATTTCTGGAGGATTTCGGCGAACTGCAAAGTCAATATTTTGTTAAGAGAAAAAGATGGCCTATTTGGTTGGCCGTTATTGCCTGGTTTTTTCTGATTATTGCCAGTATGCGCCCACAATGGCTGGGTGAACCAATCGAGCAAGCAGTAACTGGCAGAGATTTGATGTTAGCTGTAGATTTATCAGGGAGTATGGAAGAGCAGGATTTTGTCATCAATGGCGAGCAGGTTGATCGTTTGACCGCCACTAAAATCGTAGCAGGTGAATTTATCAGTCGTCGAGTGGGCGACCGAATTGGCTTGATTTTGTTTGGCAGCAAAGCCTATTTACAGGCTCCGTTAACTTTTGACCGTAAAACAGTATTGACCTTGCTTAATGAGTCGGCAATAGGGCTGGCAGGAAAGAATACCGCAATTGGTGATGCAATAGGTTTGGCGGTTAAAAGGCTACGGAAACAATCAGCAAATAGCCGGGTTCTGATTTTATTAACCGATGGCGCTAATACTGCCGGGGAAATATCGCCTTTAAAAGCTGCGGAACTGGCTGCAAAAGAAGGGCTTAAAATCTATACCATTGGCGTGGGGGCGGATGAAATGTTGGTGCGCAGTTTATTCGGGGTCAGAAAAGTTAACCCGTCCAGAGATCTTGACGAAAAAACATTGAGGGCTATTGCAGAAAAAACCGGAGGAAAATATTTTCGTGCCCGAAATACTGAACAATTGGAGGAGATTTATAAAATCCTTGATCAGTTAGAACCTGTAGAAAAAGATCAGCAGTTTTTTCGGCCCAGAACTGAGCTTTTCCATTGGCCATTGGCTGTTGCCTTAATTTTGTCAGCAGTCATCAGTTTATCTAATTTGAGGCGGATATGAATTTCACTGACTTTCATTTTATTCGTCCTTTTTGGCTGCTGGCCTTGATTCCTTACGCTGTATTATTATTCATCGGCTGGAAAAACAAGCTGATGCAGGGTAATTGGAACCAGGTTTGCGATCCCGAATTGCTTCCCCATATTTTGCAGGATAAGGCAGTTGAACAAAGCCGGTGGCCACTGTTGAGTTCATCTGTGGCAGCTTTTCTTACCATTTTCGCTTTGGCCGGACCAAGTTGGGAACGATTACCTTCACCGGTATTCAGAAATGCAGCGGGTTTGGTGATTGCTTTGGATTTATCGAGGTCAATGGATGCTGCGGACATTACACCGAGTCGATTGATTCGTGCTCGCTATAAAATCGCAGATATTTTAAGGCGAAGAAAGGATGGCCAGACAGCGCTGATTGTTTATGCAGGCGATGTTTTTACGGTAACGCCATTAACTGAAGATACTGAAACCATCAATAGTCAATTATCGGCATTAACGACTGAAATCATGCCGGCACAAGGAAGTAATACAGCGCTGGCTATTGAGAAAGCAGTGGATTTATTTAAACAGGCCGGATTAACCAGTGGCGAAATTTTGCTGGTTACTGATGGCGTGACTTTGGAAGACACTTTGCCTGTTGTTCGTTCTTTGAAACAATATAAGTTGTCAATTTTGGGGGTTGGAACAGAACAAGGCGCACCGATTAAAACTTCTGATGGTGGTTTTTTAAAGGATGTTGTTGGCAATATGGTTATTTCCAAAATAAAATCTCAGCAATTACAAAAGCTGGCGGAAGCGGGGGGCGGTGTTTTTCGGACTATAAGTCCTGATGACAGCGATATTGAAACTTTGTTAGCTGTTTTTGATTCGCAGGTTAAGCAGCAGGCTGAGACAAATAATTTATTGCTGGATTTATGGTTAGACAGAGGGCCATGGCTACTTTTGCTGGTGGTGCCGTTAGCGGCTTTAAACTTCAGGCGTGGCATTTTATCTTTGGCTTTGTTTTTTTTGTTGCAAACGCCTCAGCCAAGTTATGCTTTTGATTGGCAAAATTTTTTTCAAACCAAGGATCAGCAGGCGCAACTGCAATTTGAGCAGCAGCGCTATAAAGAGGCGGCAGAAAATTTCAGAAACCCTGAGTGGAAAGCTTCAGCTTATTACAAGGCAGGTGAATATGAAAAATCTTTAAAGTCACTGGAAAAAATTAAAACCAGTGATGCTTTTTACAATAAGGCTAATGCTCTGGCGAAAATGGGAAAATTACAGGAGGCATTGAAGGCGTATCAGCAAGCTTTGAAGATTAATCCAAAGCATGAGGATGCTTTATATAATAAAAAACTGGTTGAAAAAGAGCTGGAAAAGCAAAAACAACAAAATAAACAGCAACCGAATAAACAATCCTCACAAAAAGATAAGCAAGACAAAGAACAGCAAGGTCAGGAACAACAAGATAAGCAAAAAAAGGATAAGCAATCTTCCCAGCAAAATGAAGACCAGCAAGCAGAACAAGATCAAGAATCTGATGGCCAGCAACAAGAAAAACAACAGCAACAGTCTCAGGATCAGCAAAAAAAACAGGAATCAACCGACACCAACAACGCAGAGCAGCAACAAGATAAATCTCAGCGGCAAGAGCAAGACGAGAACCATGAAAATAATGCGCAGATGCCGGTTAATCAGGACGAATCACAGAATGAACAGCAACAGGCTGATGAACAGTGGTTGCAACGGATACCTGATGACCCATCGGGTTTGTTAAGAAGAAAATTTTTATATCAGTATGGTAAACGGAAGAACAGATCAGAAAATTCTGAGGCCTGGTAAATGATAAAAACGAAGTTGGGAAAGTTATACTTTTTACGGTCAAAAATACCTCACTGCATCCATAATAATCGATTTACATTCAGTATGTTACAGAATTCCAAAAGTGTATTTTTCAGCGTAAACAGTATATTTATGGTCTTTTGGGTTTGCTTGTTGGTTGGCTACTCCATATCAGGACTGTCTGCAGAAGTTCATGTATCGACGGATCGCAATCCTGTCAATATGAATGAGTCATTTCAAATTATTTTTTCAGCAGCCGAAGATCTGGATGGTGAGCCGGATTTCAGTCCTTTATCAAAAGACTTCGAGATTTTAAATCAGAGTCATAGTAGTCAAGCCTCTTGGGTTAATGGTAGTTTTACCAAAATGGTCAAATGGATTGTTGATGTGATGCCAAAAAAATCCGGAATACTTGAGATACCGGCAATCAGGTTTGGTAGGGATCGAAGTTCTGCAACCCGTATTCTTGTCAAAGAGGTAGAAAATATTGATGCGGATGTACAGCCAGGTGAAGACCTGTTCCTTCTTGTTGAAGTATCTTCCAGCAACCCTTATGTGCAGCAGCAAGTGGTTTATACGATGCGCTTATATAGAAAAGTCAGTCTCGCGCAGGCAAGTTTGACTGAACCTGCCTTGGATGATGCGGTTATTGAGCGTTTGGGTGAGGACATGGATTTTAATACTTTGTTTCAAGGGGAAAATTATTCAGTAACAGAGCGAAAATATGCAATTTTTCCACAAAAAAGTGGTGTTATGACAATTAAGCCGCTTTCCTTAACTGCATCTGTAGTGGTTGATACCCAGCGTCGTTTTGGAGGTTTTTTTAGTCGGCCGATTACCCGAACCAAAAGAGTGGTTTCAGACGCAATTGAGCTTAATGTCAAGCCGATCCCGAAAGGTTTTACCGGTAAGCATTGGTTGCCTGTAGAGCAACTATACCTTAAAGACCAATGGAGTCGTGATAATCTACAGGTAAAAGTGGGGGAGCCTTTGACGCGTACCTTAACATTGCTGGCTAAAGGAGCGACAGTTGGCCAATTGCCCAAATTATCTTCTAATGACAAGTCGATTAAATCTGCTTCAGGTGAAGTATTAAAAGTTTATCCTGACCAGCCTGTTCTGAAAGATCGGCCTGAAGGAGGCAGTATGCTGGCTTTTAGAGAAGAAAAGCTGGCGCTGATTCCATCACAAGCAGGCACCTATCATCTTCCGGCAATCGAAATTCCATGGTGGAATGTCCAAAAAGACCGAATGGAAGTTGCGAAAATTCCAGCAAAAGCCATTCAGGCTATTGCTGTAACTGAAGTTACAAAAACCACTCCACCTAAAGAGTCAAATTTGAATGTTTCCGATGCAGAAACTCAGCTTCTTCCAAAGAGTTCTGTTCAACTAGGTGTGGACAAATTGTGGCTAGGGATTTCTGGATTTTTGGCTTTGGGGTGGCTTTCGTCAGTTTTCTATTTTTATAAAAAATTGAAAAAGAATAATGTCAATCAAGAGTCGGGTAATTCAAAAAGACCAATGGATGACGGAGTTAAAGCTTTAAAAAAAGCCTGTAAGGAAAATGATAAAATTGCTGCAAAAAATGCATTGATTCAGTGGGGGAGGCAGCATTTTGGTGCTTCCAGTCTTGGTCAAATTGCCTCTTTTTGCCACGATCATTTAAGAAATGAAATATTGGATTTAAATCAGCTGCTATACGGAAAGAAAGATACCGAATGGGATGGAGAACGATTATGGCAGGCTTTTAATCAGCAAATGGCTGATTTTGACACTAACAAACAGGAAAATGACGGATTAGAGCCGCTATTTCGTTTGTAAATAGTTTCTTACCTTTAAACAAACTATAATATTAATTATGATGGTTATAGTCAGTAAAATTATTTTTTTTCTATTTGTCAGCCTGAAATTATAGGCTGTAATTTTTTGGGGATTTAGATATCCCTATTTAATCTGGATTGTGTGATGTTATGGATGTAATTTCGGTTTTGAAGAAGAATATTTGGTTTGTACTCTCAATCTTGGCTGTTACGCTGTCACTGGGATTCGTTTTTAGTGATGGTTTAATTGCCATGGAGAAGGCGTGGAATAGAGAGGAATATAGCCATGGCTATTTGATCCCGCTTATTTCATTCTGGTTTATTTGGCAAAGTAGAAAACAATTATTAGAAGCTTCAAGGCAAGGTGGTAGCTGGATTGGCTTTGCCATTGTATTATTTGGGTTGCTTCTAGGGTTTGTTGGAGAGCTGGCAACCCTGTTTATTATCACTCAATATGCCTTTCTTGTGACGTTATTTGGATTGGCATTGTCGTTTGTAGGTTGGCAAGGGATGCGATGGCTTTGGTTTCCATTGACATATCTGTTTTTTATGATTCCATTGCCTAATTTTATTTACAATAATCTATCTTCACAGCTACAGCTGATTTCTTCCTGGTTAGGCGTACTGGTCATCAGAGCTTTTGATATCAGTGTTAATTTACAAGGGAACGTCATTGATTTAGGCGTGTATCAATTACAGGTCGTTGAGGCTTGTAGTGGTTTACGATATTTGTTTCCTCTGATGAGTTTTGGGTATTTATGCGCCTATTTATTCAAGGGAAAATTCTGGATGCGGGTTGTTCTTTTTCTGTCCACTATTCCTATCACTGTTTTGATGAACAGTTTTCGGATCGGTGTTATTGGAGTACTGGTTGAATACTGGGGAATTGAACAAGCCGAAGGGTTTTTGCATGATTTTGAGGGCTGGATCATTTTTGTCGGTTGTTTGGGTATTTTATATATTGAAATGAGAATTCTGGCAAAACTGTTTATTAAGGAAAAGGATTTTTCGAAGGTATTTGTTGTTGATGCCTTTTTTTCCCCTGTTCCGGATTCAGAGCAGAATCAAAATCAAGAGCAAGCTGAGCCGATTCATATGCCAAAAACATTTGTGGCAGCTTGCTTTGCATTGTTGTTGATGCTTCCTGCAGCTGCATTTATCGGTGATCGTCAGGAGCTGACTCCAGACCGGTCCCGGTTTACAAATTTCCCATTATCAATAGATGATTGGCACGGGGTAGAAGTCGGGATGGGACAGGAATATATTGATACCCTTAAATTTGATGATTATATCATCGGTAATTACACTAAAAAGGACGATCGTGTGCCGGTTAATTTTTATGTCGCCTATTATGCTTCCCAGAGAAAAGGAGCATCGGCACATTCACCCAAATCTTGTATACCGGGAGATGGATGGCGGATTGCTGATTTTAATCAACGTGCAATTGATGGCGTTACATCGGCAAATGGAGAGCCTCTAAGAGTTAATCGGGCGGTAATCAGTAAGGGTAAGAATAAACAACTGGTTTATTATTGGTTCCAGCAGCGGGGTCGTATTATTACAAATGAATATTTGGTTAAGTGGTTTTTATTCTGGGATGCTTTAACCAAAAAACGTACAGATGGCGCTTTGGTTCGTCTTGTTATTGCTTTACCAGATGGTATGGATGAATCTCAAGGAGATCAGAAACTAGCAGAATTTCTGCAAGATATTTTTCCTTTATTAAAAACCTATGTGCCTGATTAATTTCATCTTCCTTATTTAATTAAGAAAAGTCTTAAATATTTTTTAATAATTAAAGATTAAACTGCACTATGGCGCTAGAAACCTAAGGTGGCCAATTTTTTAATGATTGGGCCAAATCAACCCTAATACATAAATCCAAATGGACTTTTTTTTGAGTTTTTTTACTGCCGTATTAGTAAGTATAGCCTTAATCCCGGTTTTAATTCGGGCGGCAGGTGTGCTTAACATGATGGATGAACCGGGGGAAAGAAAAGTTCATGCGCTTCCGATACCCCGGTGCGGTGGGCTTGGTATTGCCAGCGGGGTAATTGCGGCATTTTTACTGTTTATCCCATTTAGTAATAATATCTTTATGAGTTTAATAGCCGGAGGAGCTATTATTATTCTATTTGGCGTAATTGATGATCAAATTAACCTAAGCTATAAATGGAAGTTTTTTGGGCAGATTTTAGCCGTAGTCGTTGTAATGGCTGGCGGATTAACTTTCAAGTATTTGCCTTTTATGGGTTTGGAACCGGCTCCGCTTTTTTTGACCTTGCCTTTGACGCTGCTATTCGTTATTGGGGTCACAAACGCAGTAAACATGTCTGATGGTTTGGATGGTTTGGCCGCAGGGGTTATGTTGTTGACCATTTCGGCTATTGCCTTTTTGGGGTTACTCGGGAAAGGCGATGAAGTTGTTATTCTGTCACTGGCAATTGCAGGTGGAATAGTTGGTTTTTTATGGTTTAACACCCATCCTGCCGTTGTTTTTATGGGAGACACGGGAAGTCAGTTTATTGGCTTTATGGCGGCATTCCTAAGTATTTATTTAACACAGGAAGTTTTTAAAACACTCAATCCTTTACTGCCTTTATTATTATTAGGTTTGCCTGTACTTGATACGATGTCTGTTATGCTATTGCGACTGAGAAGCGGACAGTCTCCATTTGCCCCAGACAAGCGCCATATTCACCATCGTTTATTGAATTTAGGCTTTACTCACGCCGAAGCTGTAGGAACCATTTACCTGGTCCAAGGAATTTTTTTATTGGCTGCCTTTGTGTTTCGCTATGCATCTGACTTGACAGTTGCTGGCGTTTATTTAGTAATTTGTGCATCGATACTATTTTTCTTGCATTTTGCTGAACATTACCACTGGCAATTACATGGTACGCAAGCGCTTGTAGATAGAAGAAGGGGTTGGCCAATATGGCGAAGTCAACGACTATTTCGATTTACCAGGGTGTATATTGAATATTCAATCACATTGTTTTTGTTGGTTTTTATTGGCTTGTTGTATTGGCAATTACATACCCAATATATGCAGCTAGCTGCAATTGTAGGGGTGTCTCTGTTAATATATAAACTTGCCCCCAGTTTTTTACAGGAGTTATTAGTTAGAGTCAGTATCTATTTTTCTGCCGTGCTATCATTTCTGTTAGCAGACGTTAATCCTGGAATGCAGATTATTTCAAACTGGACATTCAATTTGTTTTTGAGCATTTTGATATTTATTGTTTCTGTTGCCATTCGGATAACGAGAAAAACAGATTTCAGATTAACTACACAGGATGTTTTGGTTGCATTATTTATTTTAGCGACCATTGTTTTGGTCGATATTGAATATGTTGGACACGTACTGTTCAGATTGTTTTGTTTGGCTTATGCCCTGGAATATTTATTAAACAGAAATTTTAAATTGTTTCCACCTTTAAGGTTTACTGCTATTACGGCCGGTGTGTTAATTATTGTGATTGTCTTGCCGACACTTTATTAAAAGTAGTGGGGGCTTGGGACTGTTTTATGAAAGGAATTTATTAATTAGGTGATTGAGAAAATGAAAAAAAGCATTAGATTTTTGCTATTGATAGTTTGCATTGTTGCTGTGAGTGGATGCGGTAGTTCTGAAGAAAGGGAAGCAAAATATTTGCAGAAAGCACAAACTTATTTTGATGAAGGTAACTATGACAAGGTTCGTGTCGAATTAAAAAATGTTTTACAAATCAATCCTAAAAACACAGATGCCCGGTATCTTTTTGCTTTACTTGCAGAAAAGGATATGGATTGGCGAAAAATGTACGGCAATTTATTAGCTGTCATCGAAGAAAACCCAGATCATGTGGATGCCCAATTAAAGCTGGGTAAATTATTTTTATTTAGTAAGGATGTTGATAAGGCAAAAGAAAAAGTAGAACTGGTTCTTGCAAAACACCCTCAAAATCCAGATGCTTTGGCGCTAAAAGCAACCATATTATTGACCCAAAATAAAAAGCAGCAGGCAAAAGAGTTGCTGGAACAGGTGTTGGATATTGATCCTGGCCATGTTGACGCGGCATTACTGATGGTTCGGTTTTTAGGTTCGGAAAAGAAATTGGACGAAGCGATGCAGGTGATTGATAAAGCGCTGGAAAAAAATCCGGACGTTATCAAGTTATCTCTGGTTAAAGTGAATATTTTAATGGCTCAAGGGAAAAAGGATCAGGCAGAGAAATTATATTTATCTTTAGCGGAGCGTTATCCTGAAAATCAGAATCTTCAATATAATCTGGCGAAATTTTATGTTTCGGAAAAGAAACTGGATAAGGCGGAACAAGTTCTAAAAAAATTAATCGATCAATTACCTGAAGATGATCAGCCTAAGTTGGCCTATGTGGATTTTCTGATTAGCCAGCGAAGTTCTGAAATCGCTGAAAACAGACTTAATAAGTTGATTAATGACAATCCGGATAATTTTGCTCTTAAGTTTGCCCAGTTAAAGCTCCATAGAGATGACCCAAAAGCCATTAAGAGTATTTTAGAAAAAATCGTTAAAGAGGATCCTCTCGGTACTTCGGGTATTGATGCGCGAAATCGTTTGGCTGCTTTAGCGATGTCTCAAGGTCAACCTGAAGATGCCAGAAAATTAATCGAAGAAGTCATTGAGATTGACCCAAGGAATGCAAAAGCTTTGATGTTAAGGGCCGGATTTTTGATTAAAGCAAAGGACTTTGATGGAGCAATTGCTGATGTTAGAACTATTTTGAGAGACGAGCCGGAGTCAGAGAAAGCTCTAATGTTGTTGGCAATTGCCCAATTACAAAATGGAAATGTGGATTTGGCGCAGGAAGCGCTGGAAAAAGTTTTAATGGTTAATCCTAAAAATCTGAGTGCAGCAAAAGATCTGGCCAGGATGATGGTC
Source organism: Methylomonas sp. (assembly GCA_026989395.1). Taxonomy (GTDB): domain Bacteria; phylum Pseudomonadota; class Gammaproteobacteria; order Methylococcales; family Methylomonadaceae; genus JALSJK01. The sequence continues at coordinate 12,996 of JALSJK010000105.1, read as the reverse complement.
AAAAAGAAGGATGAAGAAAGTGCTTTAGCGTTGCTTGAAAAAACTCATGGGTTTTACAAGGACGATACAGATGTGTCAGTTATGCTGATTGATTTGTATGGCAAACGTCAGGAATGGTCTAAAGCGGCTGAAATTGCTAAAAATTTAGCTAAAAATGCTGAGAAAAGTGAAATCGGCCATTATAAATTAGCTCAAATTTATCTGGCCCAAAACAAGCATCAAGATGCGGTTGAGGAATTTAAGAAGGTGCTTGCCAAAAAACCGATGGCAATTGATGCCTTATCAGGTCTGATGAATAGTTACCTGGTTTTGGGTAAAGCAGACGAGGCGGAAAAGTATCTGGACAAGAGGCTTGCTGAAAACAAAGAAAATATCGCTTTGTTAACTATGCGGGGTGAATTATATAGACAGCAAAATCAACTCAAGAAGGCAGAACAGACTTATAGAAAGGTTATTCAGTTAAAACCTGAATTTGGGGTGGCCTATGAAAAATTAGCAACAGTATATCTGTTACAAAAATCGGTTGATAAAGCTATAGCAGCCTATCAACAAGGTTTAGAAGTGTCGCCAGAAAATGTCGGATTATTGATGAAATTGGCAACTTTAGCTACAGCGGCAAAGAAAAATGATATTGCAATTGATGCGTACAAAAAAATATTAGCCATAAATTCTGGAAATAAATTAGCGACTAATAATCTTGCGGCATTGTTAATGGAAGAAAATCAGGACGATCAAAATAAAAAACAGGCTTTGGAGTTAGTTTCTACCCTGAAAGATTCTGAGCATTCTGCATTTCTTGATACCTATGGGTGGGTGAATTTTTTGAATGGCAATCTGGATGAGGCGGAAACTGCTTTGGAATCAGCGATACGGAAGAAAGATAGTACGCCAGAGATGCATTATCATTTAGCAATGGTTTATCTAGAAAAAGGGGATGACATTAAAGCTAAGCGACATTTGGAGCAGGCAGTTGATAGCCAGCAAAAATACTCAGGTCTGGAAAAAGCAAAACAGGCTTTAGAAAAATTGAATTAAGGGTGATTTAGAGTTTATCAAAATTAAGTTGGAGTTTGTTTTAAATGGATACAAAAAGAAAAATCCTGGTTACTGGCGGCGCAGGATATATTGGTAGTCACACTTGTATTGAACTGTTAGAGTCTGGTTATGATGTTGTCGTAGTTGATAACCTGATTAATAGTCATCCTGAGTCACTGAAGCGGGTAGAAAAAATTACCGGAAGAAGTTTGAATTTTCTGAAAATTGATATTCGTGACCGAGATGCACTGAAAAAAGCTTTTTCTGAAAATAATTTTCAAGCGGTAATTCATTTTGCCGGGCTAAAGGCAGTTGGCGAATCATGTCAGCAGCCTTTAAATTATTATGATAACAATGTTAACGGTACTTTGGTATTAACTGAAGTAATGGCCGACGCGGGAGTAAGAGAACTAGTATTTAGTTCGTCTGCTACTGTTTATGGTGATCCACATACTGTCCCAATCACTGAAGATTTTCCATTGTCGGCAACTAACCCTTATGGCCGATCAAAACTGATGATTGAAGAGATACTGAGAGATATTTCAATATCTGATAAATTATCAGCAAATGAAAACCCCTGGCGAATAGCACTATTACGTTATTTTAATCCTGTCGGGGCTCATCCCAGTGGTTTGATAGGTGAAGACCCTAATGGAATACCAAATAATTTGATGCCATATATTTCCCAGGTTGCCGTGGGTAAATTACAACAACTTTCTGTTTTTGGGAATGATTATCCAACTCCTGATGGAACAGGGGTTCGAGATTATATTCATGTGGTTGATTTGGCAAAAGGGCATTTAAAAGCATTGCAAACCTTACAGGGTGAAAAGTTTTCCCAAGGCGGTTGTGAAGCCTATAATTTGGGAACCGGGAACGGTTATAGCGTATTAGAAATGGTCGATACATTTTCAAAAGTGACGGGTAAGAAAGTTGAGTATCAAATTGTTTCCCGCAGGCCAGGTGATATTGCCCAGTGTTTTGCTGACCCTGGAAAAGCACAGCAGGAATTACAATGGCAAACTGAAAAAACTTTGCAGGATATGGTTAGTGATGCCTGGCGGTGGCAGGAAAATAATCCATCAGGATTTCAATAATATTTTGTTTGTTCATCTGCTCGCTTGTTTTCAGACCTTATAAAGATAGGTCGCATTTTTTATTTCTGAGGAATTTTAGATAATGATACCGGTAATATTATCTGGCGGGTCTGGCACACGACTTTGGCCGCTTTCACGAGGTCATCACCCAAAACAGTTTCTGCCTTTGGTTTCTGAAAAAACCATGATTCAGGAAACTTTAAATCGACTTGATGGTGTAATTGGGTTAAAGCCACCTATTGCCGTATGCAATGAAGAGCATCGGTTTATGATGGCTGAACAACTATGGGAAATAGGTTGTAAGCCTTCTGCAATTATTTTGGAACCCGTAGGTAAAAATACAGCACCTGCAGTGGCAATGGCTGCTCTTGCAGCCTCTTCCAAAGATGATGTGCTGTTGGTTTTACCGGCCGATCATGTGATTGAAAATAAAAAAGCATTCCAACAATCTGTTGAACAGGCCAAGAAATTGGCTGAGCAAGGTTTATTAGTTACTTTTGGCATAATACCGACTGGTCCTGAAACAGGATATGGTTATATCAAGGGGGGAGAGCAAGTTATGGAAGGATCGTTTGCTGTCGCGTCATTTGTCGAAAAGCCAAGTATTGAAACCGCAAAAGAATATGTTCGTTCTGGCGATTATTTCTGGAACAGCGGTATGTTCGCTTTTAAAGCAGGCCGGTATTTGGAAGAGCTGGAAAAATTTAATCCGGAGATGTTGTCAAGCTGCAAGAAGGCATATGAAGCTGCAACTAGAGATTTAGATTTTACCCGTTTGGATAAAGAGCTTTTTTCCGCTTGTCCAGCCGATTCCATTGACTACGCAGTGATGGAGAAAACTGATCAGGCTGTAGTCATTCCGATTGATGTTGGCTGGAATGATGTGGGTTCATGGTCAGCGTTATGGGAGGTTACCCAAAAAGATCAAGATGAAAATGCTATACATGGCGATGTATTAACGATTGATACCAAAAATTCATTTGTGCATGCTGAGGGGCGGCTGGTGGTAACAATCGGGGTGCAGGATTTGGTGGTTGTTGAAACTGATGATGCAGTTATGGTGGCACCAAAAGAGCGTGTTCAGGAAGTTAAAGCCATTGTTGATCAATTGAAATCGGCACAAAGAAAAGAAGCGGCATGGCACAGAAAAGTATATCGCCCGTGGGGGCATTATGATTCCGTTGATGAAGGGGAACGGCATCAAACCAAACGTATAGTAGTGAAACCAGGGGCTAAATTGTCAGTACAAAAACATCATCATCGTGCGGAACACTGGATAATAGTTAAAGGCACAGCGCTGGTGACAAAAAATGACGAGCAGATTTTGTTATCTGAAAATGAATCGATTTATATTCCTTTAGGTACTGTTCACTGTCTAGAAAATCCTGGCGTTATTCCATTAGAAATGGTTGAGGTTCAATCGGGCAGTTATTTAGGTGAAGATGACATAGTTCGTTACGAAGATAAATATGGCAGGCTAAAGGAATAATTCGCCATTAATGTACTCTAACCTGTTATAAAAACTTTTAGATATCAAGCAATAAATAAGGTTAAGCATGAAGCAAATTGTTAAAAAAGCAGTTTTTCCTGTAGCAGGTTTGGGAACCAGATTTTTACCTGCAACCAAGGCTAGTCCAAAAGAAATGTTGCCTGTTGTTGATAAGCCGCTAATTCAATATGCAGTCGAAGAAGCTGTTGCAGCAGGCATTGACACAATGATTTTTGTAACTGGACGTAACAAAAATGCTATTCCAGATCATTTCGATAAAGCTTATGAATTGGAAAAAGAGTTGGAGGAGCGAGGCAAAGCGGCAACCCTTAAATTAGTGCAAGAAATTGTTCCTTCCAATATTTCCTGTGTTTTTATTCGACAGGCAGAAGCATTGGGTTTGGGTCATGCGGTACTATGTGCAAAAACTCTGGTAAATAATGAACCTTTTGCCGTTATTCTTGCTGATGATCTAATTGAGAATCCTGTCCAAGGGTGTATGGCGCAGATGACCGAATTATTTAGGAAGGAACAAAACAGTATTTTGGGTGTTGAACGCGTTGATCCTTCTGAAACCAAAAGTTATGGAATTGTAGCAACAACTGAAATATCCAAGACATTAGGCCGAATTGAAACAATCGTAGAAAAACCAGATCCTGCAGATGCCCCTTCAAATCTTGGTGTGGTGGGGAGATACATATTAACCCCTGCTATTTTTGACAAAATCGAAAAAACCGGGAAAGGTGCAGGTGGAGAAATTCAGTTAACGGATGCCATTTCAGCACTATTACAGGATGAGCCGGTTTTGGCATACGAATTTTCGGGTTCCAGATATGATTGTGGTTCAAAGCTTGGTTATCTTATTGCTACTGTAGAACATGCTTTAATCCATAAAGAATTAAAGAAAGAGTTCAAAGCCTATCTGAAAAAGTTATCCTTATAATTTTTCCATTTAAAAAAGTGATTTAATTGGGAGTATCAGGGAGAGCGCATATAAAATATTGAAAAAACAAAAACTTATGAGATAATTGCGAGGGCCAGTATTAGCCCGTCTTCGCGGCTTTTATTGTTAATTTCCTAATATTTCAATCAGTTAAAATGTTTATTTTGCTTCAGTTGGCACTACATATTTTTTATTATCAATAATCGTTTTATATTTTCCAGTGATGTCAGATTTAATACCCAAGACATCGTTTTTTTGGTCCCCTTTGTTGTAAGGCAATCCCTGTTTCATCAAGCTTTAGATACTTGCTGACGGTATTTCTGGAAATCTCCAGTTGGCCGGCTACCTTACGTATTGATAAGCCTTGACCTTGATTATATAACGCTTTGATTTGATGAATCACTCCACTCCTTCATGACACTCCCTGAATAAATTCAGAAAGTTTGTCAGATTATTTTCAATAAAAAAAGTCTGAAAAAGTGGCTCAAAATTGTTGGCCAGTTTTAGCTCAGTTTAATTGGCCATTAACACTTACTGTTGAAGTTACGGATTCAGGTTAGAAATAAAGGGTTCTTTCAGACTCATTTCGTTTTTAGAGAAGGCTTTTCCTATTCACCCACACATAAAACATGTAAAATTAACAGATTTTCTCACCCAATCATTCAGGTTTAAAACGTGGAATTTAGAGGAACAACTATTCTTTCTGTGCGCCGTGGCAATAAAGTTGTTATAGGTGGTGATGGACAAGTAACCCTAGGTAATACCGTCATGAAAGGCAATGCGCGAAAAGTGCGGCGTCTCTATCACGATAAGGTAATTGCTGGCTTTGCAGGGGCGACAGCTGATGCTTTTACATTATTCGAACATTTTGAAGGCAAATTGGAAAAACACCGGGGCAATTTAACTCGTGCTGCTGTTGAAATGGCCAAAGATTGGCGAACTGATCGTGCATTAAGACGGCTGGAAGCATTACTGGCGATCGCCGATGTTAAAACGTCATTGATTATTTCCGGGACTGGCGATGTGATCGAGCCGGAACAAAATTTGATTGCTATTGGTTCAGGTGGTCCTTTTGCGCAATCAGCTGCCAGGGCTTTGTTGGAAAATACAGAAATGAGCGCCCGAGATATTGTTGAGAAAGCTTTGAATATTGCTGGTGATATTTGTATTTATACCAATCACAATCTCAGAATTGAAGAATTAGACGCGGAACCGCAAGAGTAAAACAGAATATGACACAAATGACTCCCAAAGAAATCGTTCATGAACTGGACAAACATATTATTGGCCAGTCGAATGCCAAACGCGCTGTTGCTATCGCCTTAAGGAATCGCTGGCGACGTGCCCAGGTAAGTCCTGATTTGCGTGATGAAATCACTCCTAAGAATATTTTAATGATTGGACCGACTGGTGTCGGTAAAACTGAGATTGCGAGGCGCCTGGCACGATTAGCAAATGCGCCTTTCATTAAAATTGAAGCGACAAAATTTACTGAAGTGGGTTATGTCGGTCGTGATGTTGAATCCATTATTCGTGATTTGGTTGATACTGCGGTCAAAATGACTCGGGAAATGGAAATGGAAAAAGTTCAGAACAGGGCTTTGGATGCGGCGGAAGAAAGAGTGCTGGATATATTATTACCCAGCGCCAATGGCGGTATGCTATCTGAATCTGAACAAAATACCCGGCAAAAAATGCGCAAAAAATTAAGGGAAGGGAGTTTTGATGATAAGGAAATTGAAGTAGATGTCAGAGCACCGTCTATTGGTGTTGAAATTATGGCCCCCCCGGGGATGGAAGAAATGACCAGCCAGTTACAAGGAATGTTTCAGAATATTGGTAGCCAGAAAACCAAGACCCGCAAATTAAAAATCAAGGAAGCCATGAAGGTTTTGCAGGAAGAAGAAGCTTTGAAACTGGTTAATGAGGATGAAATTAAGCACAATGCGGTAACGGCTGTTGAGCAAAATGGTATTGTGTTTCTGGATGAAATTGATAAGGTTTGCAAGCGTTCTGATCTGGGAGGCGGTGGTGGCGAAGTATCACGGGAAGGCGTCCAGCGAGATTTGCTGCCACTGGTGGAAGGCAGTACAGTCAGTACCAAGTACGGTATGATTAAGACCGATCATATTTTGTTTATTGCCTCCGGCGCTTTTCATTTAACTAAGCCTTCTGATTTAATTCCGGAACTTCAGGGTCGTTTCCCGATTCGGGTAGAACTGGAAGCGCTTTCTGCTGATGATTTTGTGCAAATTCTGACTGAACCCGATGCTTCATTGACTGAACAATATATGGCATTACTGGCAACGGAAGGGGTCAACCTGAGTTTTACAGATAATGGCATTCAACGTATTGCCGAGTTAGGTTTTCAGGTTAACGAAACCACCGAGAATATCGGAGCCAGGAGGTTGCATACTATTTTAGAACGATTGCTGGAAGGCATTTCTTTTGAAGCGCCTGATCTGGAAACTAAAAATGTCATCATCGATGCAAAATATGTAGATGAAAATCTGACAGAATTTGCAGAAGATGAAGATTTGAGTCGGTACATTTTATAGTTTTTATGCGTTTAAAACCGCCTGCCATTGGTTCAGTTCCGACAGAAATCAAATTACATCAGGTTTCCAGATTTTTGGAAATCAGTTTTGATGATGGGGCTGTTTTCCAACTTCCTTACGAATATTTGCGTGTTTTTACCCCTTCTGCCGAAGCATTGGGACATGCGCCTGGCCAAGAGGTTTTGCAGATAGGCAAGGAAGATGTTTTGATAGAAACCATCAAACCAGTAGGTAATTATGGTATTGCCCCAAAATTCAGTGATGGTCATGAAACCGGTATTTATACTTGGGACTTGTTATACATGCTGGGGAAAGATTATCAATCTTTATGGACTGACTATTTGCTTCGTTTGGAGCTGTCAGGCCATCAGCGTAAAACAACGACAAACATTTAGCCATTTCAAACATAATGACAGAAAATACAAATACCACCCATTTTGGGTTTAAAGAAGTACCAAAGGAACAAAAAGTTGAACTGGTTCGAGATGTTTTTGATTCAGTTGCTAATAAATATGATGTGATGAATGACCTAATGTCGCTTGGCATTCATCGAATCTGGAAACGGATCGCTGTACAGTTAAGCAATGTCAGAGAAGGTGATGCTGTTTTGGATCTGGCTGGAGGTACCGGCGATTTAACAACCTTGTTTTCCAAGCGTACGGGTAAAACTGGACGAATTGTGTTGGCGGATATTAACGCTTCAATGCTGACAGCAGGTCGTGATCGGTTGATTGACAACGGCTTGCTTGGCAATGTCAGTTATGCCCAGGTTAATGCGGAATGTTTGCCTTTTGAAGATAACAGTTTTGATTGTGTATGTATTGCTTTTGGGTTGAGAAATGTTACCGATAAAGATGCCGCATTACGTTCGATGGCTCGGGTATTAAAACCGGGCGGACGAGTGATAGTACTGGAATTTTCCCATCCTACAGATAAAATTACAGAAAAAGTTTATGACTTTTATTCATTTAATGTGCTGCCCAGAGTAGGCGAAATTGTTGCTAAAGATGCGAACAGTTATCGTTATTTGGCTGAATCAATTCGTATGCATCCCAAGCAGGACGAATTAAAAACAATGATGGAAAATGCCGGTCTTGAACGTTGTGAATATTTTAATTTGACCAATGGAATTGTCGCAGTTCATCGAGGTTATAAATTTTAACTGATGTTGATTAAAGCTTTATTGGCCAGTGCCTTGGAAACTGCATTAAATCAATATTTGGCACTGGATGAAGATGTTGAATTGTTTTTAGAACCTTTGGCGGGGAAGGTCGTCGCTATAACTATTGAGCCTTTTGATGCGACACTTTATTTATGTCCAACTGAAACTCGTATTCAGGTGCTGGAGCAGTTTCTTGACGAGCCAGATACCAGAATAACCGGCTCTTTGTTTGCATTGGGAATGATGGGAGTCAGCTCAAAACCGATGCGTTCAGTGTTTTCCGGAGAAGTTAAAATTGAAGGAGATACAAGAACCGGCAGAAAATTTCAGGCATTATTTGAGCAATTAGATATTGACCTTGAAGAGAAATTATCCCATTTCACTGGTGACATTGTCGCACATAAAATCGGCCAGTTTTTTCGTGGTGGAAAGCGCTGGACTGATGATGCTCTGGAAACATTGAAGCTGAATATTACTGAGTATATTCAGGATGAAGCTAAAGATTCCCCCGTAGGGCCTGAGCTTGAAATTTTTTATCGGCAGGTTGATGAAATCAGGTCTGATTTTGACCGCTTAGCTCAAAGAGTGGAGCGATTAAAAACTACTTATTCCGAAACAATGCTTCCTCTTGAACTTCAGAAATAATAATTAACTGGTGGAATAGTTACACATTCCGCATAACCATTTTTCAGGTAATAATTAATGCACCCGAAGCTATTATTGCGTTTAATCAGAATCAATTGGATTTTGATGTTTCATGGATTGGATGAAATTGTACTCAAAACGCATTTGTTTCGTCCTATCCGCTTTCTCGTGGTTTTTTCTCCTTATTATTGGGCAACGAAGCAGCCTGAATCCCGAGCAATTCGAATCCGCAAGGCTTTGGAAGACCTGGGTCCTATTTTTGTTAAATTTGGTCAGGCTTTGTCAACCCGGAAAGATTTATTGCCCGAGGATATAGCCGATGAGCTAGTCAAACTTCAGGACAAGGTTCCACCGTTCCCTAATGAAGAAGCCAAAGCGATTATTGAGTCTGAATTGGCCCAGTCTTTAACAGAGGCTTTTTCTCAATTTGATAGTGATCCGTTGGCATCCGCTTCGATTGCGCAGGTTCATTCAGCCGTATTGCATAATGGTGAGAATGTCATTGTTAAGGTATTACGGCCTGATGTTGAAAAACGTATTTTGTCAGATGTCGGTTTGCTTTATGAACTGGCAAGATTGGCAGAAAGATTTTGGGATGATGCCAAAAGGCTGCGCGCCATTGAAGTAGTTGCTGAGTTTGAAAAAACATTGATGGATGAACTTGATTTAGTCAGGGAGGCTGCCAACGCCAATAAATTACGGCGTAATTTTGAAGATTCCGAATCGATTTATATTCCCGAAGTTCATTGGCCATTGACCCGAAAAAAAGTCATGGTTATGGAAAGAATTTATGGGATACCCATAGGTGAAATTGATCAACTGCGTGAAGGAAATGCCGATTTCAAGTTGTTGGCTGAACGTGGGGTGGAAATTTTCTTTACCCAGGTTTTCAGGGATAATTTTTTCCATGCTGATATGCATCCAGGTAATATTTTTGTCGAACTGCCAGCAAAATATTTGGCTGTGGATTTTGGTATTGTCGGCACTTTGTCGCCTTCGGATCAACATTATCTGGCTGAAAATTTCATGGCATTTTTTAATCGGGATTATCGCCGGGTTGCAGAAATGCATGTGGAATCAGGTTGGGTGCCGAGTTCCACTCGGGTTGAAGAATTTGAATCCGCCATTCGCAGTGTTTGTGAGCCAATTTTTGAAAAACCGTTGAAGGACATTTCCTTTGGCCATTTGTTGTTACGCTTGTTTCAGACCGCGCGGCGTTTTGATATGACTGTACAACCACAACTGGTTTTATTGCAAAAAACCTTGCTGAATATTGAAGGTCTGGGACGCCAGCTTTATCCAGATCTGGATTTGTGGCAAACAGCCAAACCTTTCTTGGAAAACTGGTTTAAGGAGCGGGTCGGGCCAAAAGCGAAAATTGAAAAATTTATCAAGCAATTTCCTGAGCTGGCTGAACAAATACCGGAAGCGCCAGCATTGGTTTTTCGCGTACTCAATGATGCTTCTCATGCTAAAGAGCAGATGCAAATTCATAATCAGGAATTGCAATTAATGCGTGAACAAATGAAGCAGAATCATAAAAATACCATTCTGGCAATTCTAGCCAGCGCAGCAATGATCAGTTTTGCAGTGATTTTTACCTGATCGGGAATTTCATTGCGGCACAGGCGGCAAGATTTTTTCAAATCCTGTGCTCGTTCCTAAACCAATCTCTTGCCCCCTGTTATCCGCATTGAAATCACGGGTTCAAGTTTTAGTTAAAAGTGCTCGGCATTTTGTTGAAATTTTTCCAGCTCAGGATTCATGTAATCCCAAGGCTGGGCATCGCAGACCCAAAAATCAACATGAGGCTCATAGACAGAGGGATCATCAAGTGAGGCAGCTGATACCGGGCGGAGTTCAGGATGGCCGATATTTCTGCCAAATAAAGCGGCGCCACAGTTCGGACAAAAGCCACGATAAACTGTGTTACCACTGGCTGCAACCGATGGGAATTCTTTGTATAGACCTTCAATTTCCAAGGCATTTGAAAGCACAAATAATACCGGTAGATAAGCGGATCCAGAAGATTTCTGACAAGTTCTGCAATGGCAATTTCCTGATCCAATCGGTTTGGCTGTAATGCGGTAGCGTACCTGGCTGCACAGACATCCACCAGTAATAGGTAATTCATAAGACATCATTAAGCGCCTCATCAAGTGTGTTAAATTGAAATTGAAAATTAATCTCTTGAAGACGGGCAGGAATAACTCGTTGACCGCCGAGTAACAAATCGGCCATTTCACCCAGCATGGGTTTTAGGATAAATGCTGGGACAGAGAAGATAGCTGGGCGATGAAGTTTTTTTGCAAGGCAGTCGGTGAATTCCTGATTGCTGACTGGGTTAGGTGCGGTACTATTATAAATACCTTTCATATCTGGCGAATCCAACATCTTGGTGATAATTTCGATTAAATCTGCACGGTGTATCCATGACATCCATTGTTGGCCATTAGCTATTTTTCCTCCGAGACCGAGTTTAAAGAAGGGCAGCATTTTTGCCAAAAAACCACCGTCATTGCCAATTACCAGTCCAGTTCTCAAAATACAAACTCGAAGACCAAAATCTTCTGCTTTTATTGCACTTTCTTCCCACAAAGTACAAAGTTGGTGGGCAAAATTATCATTTATTGCCATAGAATTTTCTGTCAGAATTTTTGGGCCTTGATTGCCATAATAACCTACTGCTGAGCTACTGATTAATACCGAAGGTTTTTGCTGTGCTTTGTTGATAAAAGCAATTAATTGCTCTGTTACTTTAATTCTACTATCAATCAGGATTTGTTTTCTTTTTTTACTCCATCGTGCATCGACAATGCCTTCACCTGCTAAATTAATAATGCTGTCAAAGTGGCTTTTCTCACTGAGGTTGTTTAGATCACCAAGAGCTTGAACTTGATTGCCACATAGAGCAGGAACTTTTTCTGGTTTTCTGCTGAGTACGGTTAAATTATGTCCTTTGCTTATCAAAGACTGACATAGTTTTCTGCCAATAAATCCAGTTCCACCAGTTATTAAGATATTCATGGATTATGCTCGGTTTTCAATGGCCTAATTTCCAATAGACTAAAGTGAGATAAGAATGTTGCAAAAAAAGCTTTAGAATTTGTTCAAGAATCTTGAGGAATACGGCATTAATGATAAAAACAGAATAAAAAACCAATATAATTCAGTATGTTGATTTTTTTTGTGAGAAAAACCACTTCAATACATTTTCATCTGAATAAGTTGCCGTCCAGGTATCATGCGCAACATTTTTATATTCAGTGTAATTTGGATTCCCCCCGGCTTTTTTGATGGCTGATATCATTTCCCGAGATCGGTTTGGGTCGACTATCCTGTCTTTATCTCCATGAAAGGCCCAAATCGGGATATGTTTGATTTGTTCAGCCTTATTTTTATTGCCGCCGCCGCAAACAGGTATTGCTGCTGCAAAAGTATCGGGAAACCTTTGAATCAAATCCCAGGTTCCAAATCCTCCTATGGATAATCCTGTCACATAGATTCTGTTTTTATCAATCGGTAATGTTTTAATGATATGGTTCATTAAATCAATTGTAAGTTTCATAGAGACTGTTGGTAGACCAGAGTTATCAGTGGGATGAGAATTTGCAGAAATATTAACCCATTGATCATGATGTGGAATTTGCGGCGCAATAATAATAGCCGGCTTACTCTGTTGAATTGAGAATAAGCGAATGTCTCTCACTCCAAGTAATAATTGATTAGCATTATCATTTCCTCTTTGACCCGAGCCATGCAAAAAAATGACTAACGGATATAATTCGTTGCTTCCTGGGTTTTCAGGAATATATATCTGATAAGGAAGGGTGCCACCTTGTGGCGAATGGTAAGTTTGCGCTTTAAAGTCCTTGCTTGTGCGGGGTTTAGCTATCAAAAAACCGGCCATGACAGTTGTTAGAAGAATGATGCTTAGCACTATTATACTATCCACGATCAAGAATACCCGGCTTTGCCCTCAATAATCTGAAACTTTTCATTCAACAATGCACGCAAAGGAGCATGATGCTCATCGAGGTTGTCGAAGAAGTTTGTACAAGCCTGTT
>JALSJK010000104.1 GCA_026989395.1 Methylomonas sp. | reverse complement strand
AAACAGGCTTGTACAAACTTCTTCGACAACCTCGATGAGCATCATGCTCCTTTGCGTGCATTGTTGAATGAAAAGTTTCAGATTATTGAGGGCAAAGCCGGGTATTCTTGATCGTGGATAGTATACATACAAATGTCTACTTTGTTTTCAAAGAACTTGGGAAGACAACCATTTTCTTATTCTTTTCTTTTCCATTTTTTCCAAATTTAAAACCCTAAATTTCATCAAATTGTAACATGATTTGAACTTTTACCATTGCGCCAGGAATAAACGGTAAAACAAGTATTTGAATCAATTTTCGATACTAGAAATTGAATCGCCAATGCCATCATTCTGCTCCATGATCATGGCATTTTTATGGCTGACTTTATAAGGGATCAAGGACATGCAAAAAAAACAGACCAAAAAGATCGTCGTTTATTCTCATGATACCTTCGGGCTTGGCAATGTTCGTCGAATGTTGGCCATTACCGAACACCTTTTGGATACCATACCTGATTTGTCAATTCTATTGATTTCAGGCTCGCCGATGATCCATAGTTTTCGTCTTCCTGGGAACAGATTTGATTATCTCAAATTACCAACTATCGGCAGAACCCTATCGGGCGAATATATCGCAAAAAAACTGGAAACCAACTTTGATGAATTGGTCGCAGTTCGTTCACAAATTATCCAGGCTGCCATCTCCAATTTCTGTCCCGATGTCATGATCGTTGATAAAAAACCTCGTGGAATTGCGGACGAATTACAACCGACGTTAGAGTTAATTCACAAAGATATGCCATTAACAAAAGTAGTTCTGCTGTTACGTGACATACTTGATGATCCAAAAGTTACCCATCGAATTTGGCTGAAAAACAATTATTTTCAAAGTATAAATCGATACTACGACTCCATTTTGGTGATGGGTTCACAGAAAGTATTTGATCTATCCAGGGAATATCATTTTCCTGAAAACATCGCAAAAAAAGTAACCTATTGTGGCTATATTAATCGCAGTCATATTGTTGCAGAAACCAACAAACCCGAACTTTCATCCAAATTTAACCAAACCGATGTTTTGGTGACAGTTGGCGGAGGTGAAGATGGCTTGTTTCCTCTGAAATGTTTTCTGAAAGGACTCGCCCTAAAAAACACATATAAGGCATTTTCTACGACAATTATAACCGGCCCGGAAATGTCCAAACTACATCGGGATGAAATTCAACACATGGCAGATTCATTCACTAATGTCCGTGTTTTGGATTTTGTTGCTGAACTTCCTGCACATATTTTCGCTTCTGAATTGATCGTCTCAATGGGCGGATATAATACAGTTGTTGAAATACTGGCCATGAACAAACCGGTCATCATAATACCTCGTGTAAAACCGGTCTTGGAACAATTAATTCGCGCAACCCGCATGGAAAAAATGGGGCTGCTTCAATGCATTCATCCCGACGAAGTATCTCCCGAATTGCTGATGCAAGCAGTCACTTCTCAACTTGAAACACGCCAGAAAAAATTAAATGCTACTGAAATAATAGATTTTGATGGCCTAGGCACTGCAACTCGAACCATTGAAAAAATGATGGTGTATGACAGCGAAAAAATTGTCAAACAAATTTGGACAAAAAAAACGTTAAAGCCAGCCAAAAATCTGGAGGTAAAAACATGCTCGGCTTTCTTGTAAAAACTTATCCAAAAGTATCCGAAACTTTTGTCCTCCAGGAAATTTTAGCGCTTCAGAATGAAGTGTATGAAGTGACAATTTTTTCCATGCAAAATCCGACTGACGATCAGTTTCATAATGCTTTTGATTCAGTCACTTCGGATATCAATTATCTCACTCCCGACTCAAGAAAACGCTGGCATTCAATCAAAAATCATTTCAAATTGATAAGTCAACGCTTCTGGTCTTACCTGGGTACCTTCTTTTTTACTTTGCAGAAAAAAGAAGGCGGATCATTTGAGCAATTCTGCCAGGCTGTCTACCTTGCTACACTCATCCAAGAAAATGGCATTCAACACCTGCATGTTCATTTTGCCAGCGAACCAGCCGGGCTGGCGGAACTGGCCGGACAATTATGCGGCATAACTTACAGTATCTCAGCCCATGCCAAGGATATTTATTTACAAAACCCTTCATGTCTGGCTAGAAAAATGGCCAACGCACAATTTGTTGTGACATGTACTGAACACAACCGCTGCTATCTGCACTCCATCAACACATCCGACACACCTGTTTATCGAATTTATCACGGTATCGATGCAGCAAGGATAAATGCTGAGAATAATAAATATATACTATTCGCGATTAAGAATGCACATTAACTAGCTGGCGCATTACATTGATTGCGAATATAATAGCGACATGAATGATTACCACCTATCAGACGACGAGATTAAACACCTTGAAGT
>JALSJK010000103.1 GCA_026989395.1 Methylomonas sp. | reverse complement strand
TGCAACACTTCAAGGTGTTTAATCTCGTCGTCTGATAGGTGGTAATCATTCATGTCGCTATTATATTCGCAATCAATGTAATGCGCCAGCTAGTTAATGTGCATTCTTAATCGCGAATAGTATATAAGGATGATTGCAGTTGCCAGTTGTAACTATCAGTCAAAAAGCAGAGCAAACCGTTTTTGAACTGAGGCCAAATGCATCGATGACCAAACGCCAATATACCGGGATATGTATTGGCGTGGCAATTTTCTCAGTCATTGTTATTTTGCGGTTTTTAACCATTGGCGCTTGGATGATAATCCCTTTTACCTTGCTGGATAGTGTTTTTATTATTGTCGTTTTCCGTATGGTGCGTCATAGTAATTCAGTCGTTGAAAAAATCTATTGTAGCTCCGTGGATTTAACATTGGTTCGGGAAGAACATGGAAAAACGCAGCGGTGGCAATTTAATCCCTACTGGGCAAAAGTTATCATAAACAAAATACGCCATCCCTGGTATAGCAGTCGGTTATTGATTCGATCTCATGGTGAATCAGTGGAAATAGGCAAGTTTTTAGTTGAAGAAGAAAAACAAAAACTCGCTCATGATATTGTTAAGGCATGTCGGCCCGTTAGCTGAAATATTTTTTTCTCAGCCAGTAATCCAGACTCACATAACGGCCGCCGCCGATAAAAAACAGAGTAAGTAGCATAATAAAATAGGTTGCCGCGAATTCAATCCCGTTATTGAGAATCACAAGGCTTCCGTTTTCAGTCAGCCAGTCATAATTTCCATATTGCTGGAGAATGGATTTGGCTTGTTCCAAACGCTCAATAGCGCCAATGGTGCGGTCAGTAGCAAATATCCCACTGCCTTCTGCAATTGCCAGCCAGCCGTTTTTCCAATGTACTAAATAACCAGCGATCGCCATTGTAAACATCAAGGGAACTGAAATGAGTCTGGCGCCAAGCCCTAAAAGTAATAAAATTGCACCCAGAATTTCGATAAAGCCTACCAGAAAAACCAGTAGTGGCGCTGCAGGTAATCCAAGGCCCCATTCTTCATTTCCAAACCATTCTGCAGTGCTGCTGAAATTAGAGAATTTTTTGCTGCCGGCCATCCAGAAGACAGGTACCAGATAAAGTCTCAATGCCAGAGGAGCGAGAAAATCCAGGATTTTGACCTTATCAAATCCAGTGACGGCCGCTTTTGTCCATACAATTGATTTTTGAAGAATATTATTTAAGTTCATAATTATTATCCTGTTTCTGGCTATATGGAAGGATTATGGTTTAGGGCTGTTTTTTGGGATTCAATATTATAATGTTATAATTTAATGAATTTTTTTTAACAATACAATGTTTTTATGGAATTGAACTTGGAGAATTTTACCCCTTTTTCCGCCTTGATTGGAGGAATGTTAATAGGTTTGAGTGCGACATTATTATTATTGCTTAATGGCAGAATTGCAGGTGTTAGCGGCATCATGAACGGGATTTTTTTGTCGCCTAAACAAGAAAAATTTTGGCGGATTGCATTTATTGCCGGACTGTTTTTGGGCGCAGTTAGTTTCCAATTAATGAATCCTGGTTTTTTCAGCCCCCGTCAAGAGTATCCATTATGGCTGTTAATTCCAGGTGGTTTTTTGGTTGGATTTGGAACCCGAATGGGTAGTGGCTGCACCAGTGGTCATGGAATTTGCGGTATTGCAATTTTATCTAGACGCTCTATTTTTGCCACATTGACATTTATGGCAAGCGGCATGCTATCGGTGTTTTTAATACGTTTTGGGCTGGGGGTTGTTTGATGGCTAGAAATTTTATTGCTTTAGTGTGTGGCATTATTTTTGGTCTGGGCCTGTCTTTATCTCAAATGATTAATCCGAACAAAGTCATCGGCTTTCTTGATGTTGCGGGTAAGTGGGATCCAAGTCTGGCATTTGTCATGATGGGAGCGTTGCTAGTAACCATGATCAGTTTCAGATTGGTTTTAAAACGATCTCGGCCGATTTTGGAAACGGGTTTTCATGTTTCTCAAAAAACCAAGGTTGACCGCCCTTTATTGATAGGCGCGGCGATTTTTGGGATAGGTTGGGGGATGAGTGGCTATTGTCCCGGACCTGCCGTTGCGGGTATGGGGTTGAAAATTTCGGAAGCTTTTATTGTCGTTGCATCAATTTATGTGGGTTTTTTTGCTCATAAATGGACTTCCAGTTTTTCAAAAAATATTTAGCTGATTTGATAATAAAGATGAGATTTCTTAAATGGAAGACACTGCGCAACTTCTTTGGGGCGTCGTATTTGGTGCAATTGGCTTGGGTTTTTTCGTTTACGGGAAAAAACAAAAAGCAATTGTGCCTTTGATGGCTGGCATTGCCTTATTTATCTTCCCTTATTTTATATCAGACGTGTATTTACTGGTCATTGTGGGCGCAGGGTTAGTCGCTTTGCCCTATTTTGTGAGAATTTAATAACTTGGAATAAAGGTTTTTTAAGGTGGTGGTTAGTTGATTATTAGTTTTCAGACTGACGCTGATATCAATGATGATCAACAAGATTTATCGGGATGGTGAAGCTAAATGTAGCGCCGCCGTTTTGATTGTTTTCTGCCCAAATTTTACCCCGGTGGTTATCAATTATTTCTTTGCAGATTGCAAGCCCAAGGCCGGTGCCACCAGATTTGGTATCGGTCTTACTGCTTTGGATAAATTTATCAAAGACCGATTCAAGTTCGGATTGTGGAATTCCAACTCCTTCATCACTAATAACAAATTTCAAAGCTGAATTTGCCTGCAATTCATCTTGAACGACATTAATTTCGATGGTTTTTCCTTCGGGGCTAAATTTTATGGCATTGGAAAGAAGATTAGTTATCACCTGGCCAATTTTCGTGGCATCCATCTGTATTTTCAGATTAACACCAAGATTTTTTTGAATCACTGTCAGGGTTTTTTCTTCAAGTCGGGTTTGTTGCTCTTCAATACAATTGTTGATAATTTTTTGG
The DNA here is from genome assembly GCA_026989395.1 of Methylomonas sp. Classification (GTDB taxonomy): domain Bacteria; phylum Pseudomonadota; class Gammaproteobacteria; order Methylococcales; family Methylomonadaceae; genus JALSJK01. Next base: position 13,106 of record JALSJK010000103.1, on the reverse strand, counting down.
ATTTGGGCAGGTTTGAACTTAAATTGCATTTTCCCTGCTTCCAGTTTGGAAAGATCCAGCAGATCATTGAGCAGATTTAATAACCTTTGGCCGCTGGTCTGGATGTTTGAAAAATATCTTTCCAGTTTGTCAAATTCATTATTTCGTATTTTTTTAAGGCCAAAATTGGAAAAACTCAAAATGGCATGCATCGGGGTGCGTAATTCATGCGACATGTTGGTTAAAAATTCTGATTTTGCTTGATTGGCTTTTTCCGCAAGTTCTTTTGAGTAGTCGGACTGATCTTTTGCTTTTTGCAAAGAGTCTCTAAGATTTTTTTCCTTGCTGATATCATTAACAATCCATATTGATCCCTTTTCGGGGGAATCAAGATCTATTGATTGACCAATGAGTTGACACCAAAATTGGCTGCCATCTTTACGTTTCATTAATCGTTCGGTGTGATAAATTTCGCCATTCAACATGACTGGGTAAGCTTGTTGTCCTACTTCGATAAAATCTTGCTTGTGAGCATAGTGGGTTTCAGTCGATTGATTGAGGATTTCCAGTTCATTCCGGCCAAACATTTCAATCAAATGCCGGTTAACACGATAAAAATGGCGATCCTTTAAATACCCTATGCCAACCGGAATGTTATCGAATATGATATTTTTTTCATTTGCAAGGTGTTGATATTTGATTTCTGCATTTTTTCTTTCGGTAATATCTCTGGAGATTCCTAATAAGCCAGTAATTTGATCGGCAGTTCCGGAATAAGGTGTTTTGAGAGTTTCCAGCAATACTTTTCTGCCATCAGGATAAGCCGCCCATTCAACATTTATTCTGGGTTCGCCAGCAGTCAAAGTCAGTTGATCCTTTTCCTGAAAAAAGGCGGCAACTTCCTTAGGAAATAAATCATAATCATTCTTGCCAATCAGCATTGCTTCTTCAAGATCGATGAATTTTTCAAAAGCCCGGTTACATCCTAAATAACGCCCCTCTAGGTCCTTAAAAAAAATCAGGTCAGGAATGGAATCGATAATCGAACGGAGCAGTTTGGTTTGTTTCAAGACTTCAGCCTGGCTTTTTTCCAATGCCATTTTTGCTTGTAACAGCTCGATTGTTTTATTCGCAGCAGTTACATCTTGGTGCAAACCCTGGCAAAAAACAGCTTTGCCTTCTTCGTCGCGGATAATTCGAGCTTTTACATTAATCCATCGAATACCTTTTGGGGTGTTGATTCGATATTCCAGTTCAAATTCGTTTTTTGATTCGGTAGCAGTTTGAAATTTGTGTTCGGTTTCTTCGATGTCATCAGGATGTATTAATTTCCGCCACGATGCATAGTTATTAAGGAAGTTTTCGGGGTTAATACCGAAAATGTCATAACTTCGGTCATCCCAATAAACAATATCTTCTTCATAGTTATAATGAAAGACGCCAGCCTTTGCCGCATCAAGAGCAATGTCGAGTTGAAACCGTTTTTTTGAGGTTATTTGGTATTCTTTTATTTGTGAAGTAATATCATTGCAGATAGCAAAGATCCGGTCCTGCCCATTTTGTTGTTCAGTGCAGGTGTCGAGGGAAACGATAATTTCATTTCCTTTGAAGGTCTGGTAGTGACAAACAAGATTTTTGCATCCGCCTGTTTTAATAGATTGAGTAATTTCCTGAAGATTCTTGTTAAGGGTTGCCGGGGTTGTCCAGTCAAATATTCGTCGTCCCACAATATCAGCAATTGAATCTACTTCCAAGATGTTGCAGTAGGCTTGATTGGCGTCAAACACATACCCGGATGAATCAAACTCAATAAAGCCAATGCCCGTTTTTTCAAATATTGTTTGCATGCGTTGATTTTGCATGAAGATAGATTTTCTTAAAGAGGTACGTGTGCTGTGATTTTTGGTGAAAACGTTTCAAACTGGTGATTTGAATAGTAAATTTAAGTGTAGACTAAAAAATATTTTTTTATGGGTGAGAGTCTCGAATCTTGATTAATAATAATTGTTAGGAACTCAATTTGTTAATTGTTATCATAGAGTATTTGGATTGCTCCGATTGCTCGAGAACTTAATGGATCAATTAGGAAAACAAGAAACACTCCTAACGGCAAAAGCTTTGTGTTGTATTCGTGATGATCGGATATTATTTGATGATTTGAACTTCGATGTACGGGCAGAACAGGTATTGTTACTTGAAGGCAAAAACGGCAGTGGTAAAACCTCATTGCTACGGATTTTATGTGGTTTCAGGGAGCCGGATGCCGGGGAAGTATTTTGGTGCGGGCAAACGTTAAATAATCAATATTACGCTCAAATGATGTACGTTGGGCATCAGGATGGCGTAAAGCATGAACTGACGGTTAAAGAAAATTTGTTAATGACTCTGGCGCTTGGGATACCGGGGAAATGTTCGATTGAGCAAGCCTTAGAAAAGGTACATTTACAAGGTTATGATGATGTTTTGGTGCAATCCTTGTCGGCTGGACAAAAGCGCCGCTTGTCGCTGGCAAGGCTGCTGATTACAGACAATAAATTATGGATTCTGGATGAGCCGTTTACTTCTCTGGATAAATATGGGATTGATATTGTTGAAACATTGATGGCAGAGCATGTTAATCAGGGAGGTTTGATTGTCATGACCTCGCATCATGATGTTAATTTGTCTGAAATAAATACACTGCAAATTAATCTTTCCTGATGTCTTTGTTTCAAGCTTTTATCGCGATTATTCGGCGTGACTTGCTTTTGGCATTTCGGCGCAGGGCAGAGATGATGAATCCGTTGTTTTTTTTCATTATCGTTGTTTCCTTGTTCCCGTTAGGTGTTGGGGCGCAACCGCATTTATTGCAAACCATAGCGCCCGGAATTATCTGGGTTTCTGCATTATTGGCCGCGATGTTATCGCTAGATGGTTTATTTCGTTCAGATTTTGATGATGGCTCGCTCGAACAAATTTTATTGAGTCCTCATCCAACTTCTGTTTTGATTCTTGGTAAAATTTTTGCTCATTGGCTAGTGACAGGTTTACCTTTGATTTTGGTTGCCCCATTATTAGCAGAATTTTTGGGAATGCCTGGAGATGCCTTATGGGTGTTGATTAAGACATTACTGCTGGGAACGCCTGTTTTAAGTTTGATTGGAGCAATAGGGGTTGCGCTTACGGTTGGTTTGCGACGAGGAGGCATGATTTTATCATTGTTGGTGTTGCCTTTATATGTCCCGGTGTTGATTTTTGCCAGTAATGCAGTGGAGATGGCAAGCGGCGGTTTACCAGTTGATGCCCAGATGAATATATTAGCGGCCATTTTGTGTTTGGCCTTGGTGCTTGCGCCATTACCTGCTTCTGCCGCATTAAAAATGAGTATGAGTTGATTTTGCTGTAAAATTATTCGGATATGAAATTTATTTTGTTTTGAAAAGATGTCAATAATTCCAAAGCCAGTTGGGTTGTTTTTCCACAAAATGGCTTCTCCGCCGCATTTTTATCGTTTCACTGGCCGATTAATTCCCTGGTTGAGTTGGATTTTCTTGATTCTAGTCGTTGTCGGTCTTTATGGTGGGTTGGTATTGGCCCCGGCTGATTATCAACAGGGCGATAGTTTTCGAATCATTTATATCCATGTCCCCAGCGCATGGATGTCATTATTTGTTTATGTCGTGATGGCAGTTGCCGGAGGGATTGGTTTGGTTTGGCGTATCAAACTGGCCGAGATTGTCGCTATTAGCAGTGCTTCAGTAGGTGCAGCTTTTACTTTTATTGCCTTGGTTACGGGTTCTTTGTGGGGTAAACCCATGTGGGGAACCTGGTGGGTTTGGGATGCAAGGCTGACTTCTGAATTGATTTTGTTATTTTTATATCTGGGCGTCATTGGCTTGTATGGTGCTATTGACGATAAGCGGACGGCATCAAGGGCAGTGGCTATTTTAGCTTTAGTTGGAGTTGTTAATATTCCGATCATCCACTATTCGGTAGAATGGTGGAATACTTTGCATCAAGGGCCAACTGTTTCAAAAATGGATAAGCCATCTATTCATATCAGTATGTTATGGCCTATGTTGGTGATGGCGGTGGCTTTTAAGCTCTATTATGTAATTGCGATGCTGCAACGTGCGCGTACCGAGTTGGTTATTCGTGAAAGAAACAGTCAGTGGGTTAAAACACTTTTGGAATCAATATGAACTGGCAAGAATTTTTTGCAATGGGCGGTTATGCCTTTTATGTTTGGTTTTCCTACGGAATAACCTTCGTCGTCATGCTGATTATTGCGATCAGCCCCATTATTCAGCGTAAGCAGTTTTTACGCCAGCAAGCATTACGTCTGAAAAGACAGGATAAATCATGAAACCAGCAAGAAAACAGCGTTTATACCTGATTGGCTTGATAGTGATTGGTGTCGGATTGGCCGCCACTTTTGCTCTGCAAGCATTTAATGATAATTTGATGTATTTTTTTTCCACAACAGATGTTGTTGCAGGAAAGGCGCCAAAGGACAGGCTGTTCCGCTTGGGGGGGATGGTGGTTGATGGCAGTGTCAAAAGGCCAGGCGATGGTATTTTGGTTCAGTTCAAACTTACTGATTACGAGAAAGATGTCACTGTTGAATATAGTGGGATTTTACCGGACTTATTTCGTGAAGGGCAGGGCATTGTTGCCAAAGGCAAGTTAAACAACAAAGGCGTGTTTGTTGCAGAAGAGGTTTTAGCCAAACACGATGAAAATTATATGCCGCCTGAGGTGGCTGATAGCTTGAAGCCAAAGTCATGATTCCAGAAATAGGTCATTTTGCGTTAATTCTTGCTTTGTGCATGTCTTTAATTTTGGGTTTTTTGCCGATTCTTGGCGCAGCACGTATCGTACCAAACTGGATTTCTGTGGCAAGGCCCGCAGCATACAGTCAGCTATTATTTGTGGCGATAGCATACGCTGCACTAACCTATTCATTTTTTGCCCACGATTTTTCAGTTGCTTATGTCGCTTATAATTCCAATACGGCTTTACCCAAACTTTATCTTTTTTCTGGGGTTTGGGGCGCGCATGAGGGATCCTTATTACTGTGGGCCTTGGTTTTAACAATTTGGACGGGATTGGTCGCTTATTTCAGCAAGCATATTCCGGCTATTGTGATTGCACGCGTTCTGGGGGTAATGGGATTAGTCAGTATCGGTTTTTTATTGTTTTTATTGCTGACTTCAAACCCTTTTGAACGCATGTTTCCGATTCCGGTTGAAGGTCGCGATTTAAATCCATTGTTACAAGATCCAGGGATGGCGATTCATCCTCCAATGCTTTACATGGGCTATGTCGGTTTTTCTGTCGCTTTTGCATTTGCTATTGCCGCGCTATTAGGTGGTCGTCTGGATTCAGCCTGGGCCAGATGGTCGAGGCCGTGGACCGATGTTGCCTGGATGTTTTTAACTTTGGGTATTACGCTGGGTAGCTGGTGGGCTTATTATGAATTAGGCTGGGGCGGCTGGTGGTTTTGGGATCCGGTTGAAAATGCATCATTTATGCCTTGGTTGGTTGGAACGGCATTGATTCATTCATTAGCGGCAACAGAAAAACGTGGGGTTTTCAAAACCTGGACAGTGTTATTGGCGATTTTTGCCTTTTCCTTAAGCTTATTGGGTACGTTTTTAGTGCGTTCCGGGGTTTTGACCTCGGTACATGCTTTTGCCACTGACCCGGCAAGAGGACTGTTTATTCTTATCTTTTTAGCCATTGTGGTGGGTGGTTCATTAGTTCTGTATGCCATTAGAGCTCCACAAGTTAAAGCGACATCAAGTTTTGCGTTGGTTTCCAAAGAGACATTCTTGCTTGTCAATAATGTTTTATTGGTAGTAACAGCGGCTAGTATTTTATTGGGAACACTTTATCCTTTAGTCATTGATGCTTTGGGCTTAGGGAAAATATCGGTTGGTCCTCCTTATTTTAATGCGATTTTTATTCCACTGATGGCGCCTTTGGCTTTTGCTGTTGGTATTGGTGTTTTAGTCAGATGGAAGCGAGATGAAATCGGCAGGTTGTCAAAAAGGCTAAGTATGGTTTTGGTGTTTTGCTTAGTGGGTGGATTGCTTGTGCCGCTGGCCATGCCTTTTTATTCTTGGGGGGCTGTATTGGGCGTGACTTTGGCTCTATGGACCGTAGCAACCAGTTTTTTGGCGTTTTATGATCAAGCAGGGAAAAACAAATTAAGCTGGCAACGATTAAAAAACATTCCGCTTGGTTTTTATGGTATGACAACAGCCCATTTGGGAATTGCAGTTTTTGTTATTGGTATTACCTTTACTTCAATTTACAGCCAGGAAAAAGACGTTCGGATGGCACCTGGAGAAGAGTTGGAAATGTCTGGCTATACCTATAAATTTCATCATGTAACGACAACGGCAGGGCCTAATTATCAGGCTCAGCAAGGTTATATAACCGTGACTTATGATGGTGAACTGGTAGCAAAGTTAGAGCCACAAAAAAGAGTTTATCGGGTTCAGAAAATGCCGATGACAGAAGCGGCTATTGATGCTGGTATGTTCCGAGATCTATTTGTGGCAATTGGCGAGCCTCTAGGTAATGATGGTGCTTGGAGTTTGCGAATCTACTATAAATCCTGTATTCGCTGGATTTGGTTTGGTGCTCTCATTATGGCAATAGGTGGTTTATTGGCTGCTTGTGATCGCCGGTATCGGTTACAGAAAACCATGGAAAAAAATCGTGCTTAAATTTTTAACCCCTCTTTTTCTGTTTATTATTTTGGCTGTATTTCTTGGCATCGGTTTGAAGTTAAATCCAAAGGAAATTCCTTCGCCATTAATTGGCAAGCCAGTGCCCGAATTTAACTTGCCGATTTTGCATATGCCTGAAAAAAAACTTTCTGCCTCAAGTCTTAAAGGTAGAGTTTGGTTATTGAATGTCTGGGCCTCATGGTGTGTCTCATGTAGAGCCGAACACCCAATATTGAACCAATTGGCAAAAAAGAATGTGGTCACTATTATTGGATTGAATTATAAGGATGAACCGGAAAATGCCAAGCGTTGGTTGAGTATGCTAGGTAATCCTTATAATGCAAGCATCGTTGATCAAGAAGGCAGAACTGGCATTGATTTTGGCGTTTACGGCGTTCCTGAAACATTTATTATTGACAAACAAGGTATTATTCGTCATAAACATACGGGGCCCATAACTGAAGATGATATTGAAGAATCCATATTGCCCGTCATTTTTGAGTTGGAAAAGAAAGTAATCCAATAGATTTGGTCTCTAATTGGATTGTTTTTTTACACTTTAAGAAATGAAAAACTTTGTAATAGTTTGTGGCTGGCTATGGCTGTCTATTTCCTGTTTTAATGTTTATTCCGCATCGTCAAATGACGACGAAATAAATGATATCCTGGATGATCAAGTTAACGTATTAAATTCGATTTTTGGAGGGGACAGTACATCAGTATTGCTTGGTAGGCACATAGAATCCGAAAAACTACAGCAGAATAAATCTGAGACCTTACAGGGTACTAACAAAAATTCAAGCGAACATAAGCCTGTTGAATCTAAAACGCCTATTGAACAAAAATCTGTTTTAAAGGCAAGTAGTTTAGAAAAACAAGATATTGAAATTCAAAAAGGTGATAATTCAGTTACGCCGCGAATAATAAAAAAAATACCGGTCGTGGACGATAATCACGAGAGACAATTGAAGCCTTTCGGATTAACACAAAGAAAAAAAACAGCATTAGGTTCGTCCCAACAAACATACCGCGATAACAATATCTATGATGAAAAAGGTATATTAAAAAACCCATTAGGAAATGATTTTGATTTTTTTAACGCTTATAGTGAAGAGGGTGAGGTTGCTTTTTCTCGAAATCCTTTCCTTTTAGCTCGAAATAACAGAAGTTTTCAAGTTGCTTATAATGAGGGAATTATTACCAATAGCCAACAATTAAAAATGTTGGCTTATAATTTATTTCAAGAAGAAACTTTAGAAGACCTGCTTCTTGCTAAGCAGGAAATAAAGTCATTTTTGAATCAGGCGGATTCCTGGATTAAAGAAGTTATCTTTGACGACAGTAATTGGCGTTTGGAAGATGCTATTTATGGCAGCACCGCATTCATGTTTATTTATGACTCCTCAGTCATGCGTTTTCTCAGGAAACTAGATGGAAGTTCAGAAAGTTTGAATCAAATCAAAGATAGGTTCAATATAGAAAACGGCACGACTGATGCCAGTGGAAAACTATATGCTGAAGATTCAGTTCTTGCTAGCGGTTATTATTCGATTCTGGAATTTTGGAAGAAACATGCAAGAACTATTATTTATTTATTGCTTTTCTTGGTCCTTATTAAGGAGTTAACCGCTCTTGTTTCGAGGGCTTTTAGTTCCAAGAGCAAAACAAAGAGTCGGCGAAAAACTTCGAGAAGAAGCCACAAAAACATGCGGACACAGCAATCAACTTCGACATCCCCTGCTCCAGCATATGCCAGTGTTTCTGTTGTTGATGAGGAGGTTGGAGCTGATGGCACTAAAGAAAGCAGGCGAAAATATTCATCGCGCCGTCATTATTCTTCCCGTAGGAGTCGGCCGAAACGTTCCTTTATCAGAAAGATCCTTGATGATATGTTTGTCAAATCAACTCATAAAAAATAACCATGAAGTCGTTTGAATTTATTGAAAAAGAATCAGTTATTGATCATTGCACAAGGTTTCTCTTTATTGTCCTTTTTCTGACACTTATGCTCTTATTATCACCTTGCAATGCGGGAGTTGAATATCATGAATTCAAGCAACCAGAGCAAGAAAAACAATATAAAACTTTGATTAATGAATTGCGTTGCCTGGTTTGTCAAAACCAGACGATAGCGGATTCTAATGCTGACTTGGCGAAAGATCTTCGCCAGCAGGTTTACGAAATGCTTCTCCAAGGCAAAACCCGAAAGGAAATTGTTGACTATATGTTAGCCAGATATGGCGACTTTGTTTTATATCGTCCTCCTTTGAAAGGCAAGACTATGCTGCTTTGGGCTGGGCCTGTGATTTTTTTGTTTTCGGGTTTTTTGATGCTGTTTTTCTATATCCGAAAGAGGAAGGTAAATGAACCCTCAGAATTAAATCAACAACAGCATGAGAAGATAAGTCAACTACTGGAACAGGACAAAGAATAATGGATATACTTTTTTGGGTTATTGTTACGGCCATGACAGGGTTAGCGTTGTGGATGATTGTTCCAGCTTTATTAAAGCAGGAAGACACCGAGACTTCAGTTCTTGACGAAGAAAATATTGCGATTGCCAAGCAACGTTTGGTTGAGCTGAAAGCCCAGCTGGCATCGGGTGCGCTGACAGAAATTCAATATCAGGAACAATATACTGAACTGGAAACAACATTGAACGATGATCTCGATTTAAGTAAAAAAGAAAATCAGATCAATAAAAGTGGCAAATGGGTGATTGTTCCTATTGTTTTGGGTGTACCAGTATTGGCTGCCTCACTTTACATGGTTTTGGGTGATTTTGACGCCATAGAAAAAGTGAAAACGGAACAAACGGTCGCTCAACAAAACTCAAAAATGCCTGATGTAAAAGCCATGGTTGCAGGTCTTGCAGAAAGATTAAAACAGCAACCTGATGATCCTGAAGGCTGGCTGATGCTGGGACGGTCCTATAAATATATGCAGCAATATGACAAGGCAGCGGAAGCATTTGCCCAAGCTCATCGGTTAATGGGGGATCAAACAGATTTATTGCTTCAATATGCTGATTCTTTGGCGATGGCGCAAAAAGGGAGTCTCAAAGGCAAGGCGAGCGAATTGGTTCTTAAAGCGGTCAAGCAGTCGCCAGATAATCAAACTGCGCTATGGTTGGCGGGGATGGCAAAAGCTGAATCTGGTGATTATGCAGAAGCTCTACAATATTGGCAGAAGTTGCAGAAAATGTTTCCACCGGAATCTAAATCGTACCAGGAAGTAACAAACCTGATTGCACAAATACAAGGTCAGCAGCCAGGATTACAGGCGAGGGAGGAGGCTGTAGTGACTCAGGATGAAAACAGGAAAATAGATAAACCAGCTGAAGTACAGATCAAGGTGAATTTGTCTCAACATCTACAAGATAAAACCAGCCCTGAAGACACTGTTTTTATTTATGCCCAGGCGATGAATGGACCCAGAATGCCACTGGCGATTGTTAAGCAGAAAGTGAAGCATTTACCTTTGACTGTAACGTTATCTGATCAACAAGCCATGACTCCAATGATGAAACTTTCGAGTTTTGAGCAAGTAAAGTTAATTGCCAGAATTTCTAAATCAGGTAGTGCCATACCTCAGTCAGGTGATTTAATTGGCTCGATTTCGCCAGTAAGTACCGCAGAAAAAAAGCTTGTCGAAATTGAAATTTCCAAAGAAATTCAATAATGGATCAGTCGATTGAATTTGATGTTTCATTAATCAAACGTTACGATCGCGCAGGACCGCGTTATACATCCTACCCTACTGCGCTGGAGTTACATGAAGGTTTTGGCGAACAGGATTATCGAAAGCAAATCGAACAATCTAATGCTGGCGGCGGTCCTTTATCACTTTATTTTCATATCCCATTCTGTGATACCGTCTGTTATTACTGTGCCTGCAATAAAATTATCACCAAAAACCGAAAGCACGCAGAGCCTTATCTAACCAACTTACATCGTGAAATTGTACTACAGGCGCAACTTTTCGATTCAGCCCGAACTGTCAATCAACTTCATTGGGGTGGTGGTACTCCGACATTTCTGACTGCTGAACAAATGCAGCAATTAATGGCTGTAACAGGCCAGTATTTTAATTTAAGAAATGATGATCAACGTGAATATTCAATAGAAATTGATCCAAGGGCTGTTGATTCCAAGACGATCCCTTTGTTAACGGAATTAGGGTTCAATCGGCTTAGTTTAGGCGTTCAGGATTTTGATCCGGATGTGCAAAAAGCAGTCAATCGTATTCAATCAGAACAGCAAACTTTTACAGTTTTAAATACAGCAAGAGAATACGGGTTTGCTTCGATCAGTATTGATTTGATTTATGGTCTGCCTTTACAGACGGTAGCTTCATTTTCAAAGACGTTGGATAAGATATTGGAAGTTAAGCCAGATCGACTGTCAATTTTTAACTATGCCCATTTGCCTGCCCGATTTAAAACCCAGCGACAAATTAAGGATGATGATTTGCCGGATTCAAAAACTAAATTGGAAATTCTGCAAATGGTCATTTTAAGACTTCAGGAACAGGGCTATGTTTATATTGGCATGGACCATTTTGCAAGACCCGATGACGAATTAGCCGTTTCACAGCGAAAAAACAAGCTCTATAGAAATTTTCAGGGCTATTCGACGCACTCTGATTGTGATTTGGTTGGGTTGGGTATAACATCAATTGGGCGCGTGGCAGACAGCTATATTCAGAATGTTAAAGATTTGGAATCATACAGTTTACGAGTTTCTCAAAATCAACTTCCCGTTTTTAAAGGTCTGGTGCTGACTGCTGACGATAAGTTGCGTCGATCAGTCATTAGTCAGTTGATATGTCATTTTGAGTTGAATTTTTCTGACATCGAACAGCAGTTTAAAATTGATTTTAAACAACATTTCTCATCAGAGCTTGATGCCTTGCTGGCGATGCAAGATGATGGCTTAGTAGAACTATCGTCTGAAAAAATTAAAGTATTGCCGGGCGGTCGATTACTGATTCGCAATGTCTGTATGGTTTTTGACCGTTACCTGAGCCAAAAACAACCGCAGTTTTCAAAAGTCATCTAATATAAACCTAAATTGTGGATTGCCGATTTTACCGCCACTATAGCTACTACGGATCTTTTGCTGCATTTAACTACCAAATGATCTAGATCGCGTGTTGTTGCTTTAGTCACAGGTAGTGTTGAAACACCAAACGATATACATCACGACGGACCTGGAAGGAAATGGCAGCTGTTTGGAAGAGACTGGAAGTGTGAAAACCTATAGATTAGCGTTAAAATAAAAAGATGCCCACAGTATTAAGAATTGGTCCATTTCGTTTCTTCTTTTATAGCAACGAAAAGGGTGAGTCAGCACATATCCATATTCAACGTGAACGTATGTTGGCAAAATTTTGGCTTCAACCTATAGCATTAGCTAGTTCAACAAGGTTTTCACCGAAGGAGCTTAGTAAATTAGAATCATTGGTAAAAGAGAATAAAGAAATACTTTTGGAGGCTTGGAATGAGTACTTTAGCAGTTGAATTACACCCTCAGGCATATAATATAAAATGCACTGATGTTTCGTTAATTGTTGAGTTAGTTGATGGTCGCACTATCTCGGTTCCTTTAGTCTGGTTTCCGAGGTTAGCCCAAGCTACAAAAAAACAACTTGATAATTGGGAGTTACTTGGAGACGGAGAAGGTATTCATTGGCCGGAAGTTGACGAAGACTTGAGTATTAACGGCTTATTGGTAGGTGTACATTAAAAAGCAGCTAACGAATAAGGCTCGATGGCAGGGCAAACACATAAAAATATAGTAACTATTCAGCGTAGTTATAGTTTCAATATCAGTATCTTATTCCAGTAGACGCCGTAAATACGTCCTTGTAGGATTGATTGTGTCATTCATGACACATACACTTCTTCCATAAGTCACTGATATTGAGTGATTTTAGCTAAATTAAATATGCTGAAAGGAATATCTCATGAGTGAAATACGAATATGGATACGAGGTGATTGAAGAGTTTGGAAACAATGAAGAGTTGTGGCTAACGAGGCTCCTTACCATTAAAAAATGACATTCCCTCCCATGATTGTATTCGTTATGTATTGATACGGCTCTGTCCAGTATAAATACAATCCTGATTCATAAAGCTGAGCCAAAACAGCAGTTTTCAAAAGTCATCTAATATTAAACCTTTCTCATCCAAGAATACCTTATTTATAGCACGCCTTTTTTGCGAATGACGTTGTTGCAGAATCTTCCAATAGCCCGATTGCGAGGTTTTTTTGCCTATTCCAGCCCTGTTTTCATTAGTAAACAAGCGATCAATTGCTATTGTTTTGGCAATAGCAAGTGAAATATTCACGTTGTTATTCCTAACTTAAAAAGGTATCGTCTAAATACCTTTTGAGAATCAACTGA
>JALSJK010000102.1 GCA_026989395.1 Methylomonas sp. | reverse complement strand
CAACACTTCAAGGTGTTTAATCTCGTCGTCTGATAGGTGGTAATCATTCATGTCGCTATTATATTCGCAATCAATGTAATGCGCCAGCTAGTTAATGTGCATTCTTAATCGCGAATAGTATATTTAAGAAAAATCAGTCCTAAAACAACATGCTTGTATTCGGCAGCATCTATATTTTTTCTGAGCTTGTCAGCCGATTTCCACAGCTGCTTTTCCAGTGATTCTTCTTGTGTTTCTTGGGTCTTTGCCATTCTATCTCCGTTTGTTTTTTGCTATTGGCAGATCATTGTGTTGAAGAGGCTAAACTTTGTATTTTATTGATTTATCTTAATATGGTTTGCACAAGACCGACCCAATAGGCCGCGCCCGTGACAAGAATGTCATCATTAAAATCATAGCGGGGATTATGCAATAAACAACTCCCCTTTGATGGGCCATTTCCTATCCACACATAACATCCGGGCTTTTTCTGCAACATAAAAGCAAAATCCTCCGAACCCATTGAAGGAGTTGGATCAAGTACCAATCCTGATTCGCCAACCACCTTGGTCGCTGCTTGAATGGCAATTTCGGTTTCCTGCTGGTGATTAAAAGTTACTGGATAACCGGGGTTTTCCGGGTTGAAAATGACATTTCCAGTAACCTCAAAACCTTCGCATATTGATAGTGTTAATTGCTCTATGCGTTGTTTTACAAGTTGCTGTACGTCATCTTTGAAACAACGGTTAGTGCCTCTTAAAATAACGGTGTCTGGAATGGCATTCCAGGTATCGCCGGCATGAATTTGAGTGATGCTTAATACGGCAGAATCATCAGGGTTAACATTCCGGCTGACTATTGATTGTAGAGCCTGAATCAGGTGGCTGGCAGCTAGAATGGGGTCATTTCCTGACTGTGGAATGGCGGCATGGCAGGCTTTCCCGGTAATTTGTATTTCAAAACAATCAAAAGCCGCCATGAAAGGACCGGATTTGATAGCAAAGTGGCCGAGTGGTATGTCAGGAAAATTATGCATGCCGAAAACATAATCAGCGGGAAATTGTTGAAATAAGCCCTCTTTTATCATTCTGTCGGCACCCGCTCTGCCTTCTTCGGCGGGTTGAAAAATAAAATGTACCGTGCCGTTAAAGTCTGGGTTTTCAGAAAGGTACTTGGCAGTGCCCAGGAGCATTGCAGAATGACCGTCATGCCCGCAGGCGTGCATTTTGCCATGATGCCTGGAACGGTAATCAAAAGTATTTTGCTCCGAAATATTGAGCGCATCCATATCGGCTCGTAAAGCAATTGATTTATCACTATTACCAGCAGTCAAGGTGGAAACCACACCAGTTTTTGCCAATCCTCGGTGAACATCAAGCCCAAATGATTGTAGCTGTTGGCTGATGAATGCGGCGGTAGCGGATTCTTCAAATGCCGTTTCAGGAAATTGGTGCAAATGATGCCGCCAATCCAACATTGGAGATTGCAATGGTTTGAGTTTTTCAATCAATGACATAAGAAAAGTTAAGCTGATTACTTAGATTCATTATGTAACAAAATGTAAAAAAACAACAAAAATAATTTGTTCTCTATTAGTTCTTGTTGTATTATAAGAAAAACCAATAGAGAACAAGATGGAGAATAATCTTTGTTAACCCGCAAACAACAAGAGCTATATAATTTTTTGCTTACCCAGCAAGATAACTTTATTCATCCGCCCACTTTAGATGAAATTTGTTTAGCAATGAATTTAAAATCCCGCGGCTCTTTGCATAAACATATTCAAGGACTGGTTAGTGCAGGATTGATTGAGCCACTCAATCGTAAACAGCGTGGTATTCGGCTAACCAAACAAGCCATTCAGATGGGCAAAGAAAAGGACGATGCTGATGGATTGCCTTATGTCGGCGCCATTGCAGCAGGAAAACCAATTGAAGCGATTACAGATATTAAGTACATGAAAGTCCCGGAACAACTAAAAACGGATAAGCCCTGTTACATTCTTCAGGTAAAAGGCGATTCGATGATTGATGAAGGGATATTTGATGGTGATTGGGTAGTTATCGAGCAGCGTAGTGTAGCAAGGAATGGTGAAATTGTTGTTGCCTTGGTTGAAAAGTCAGAGGCAACATTAAAACGAATCGAACAGTACCCACACGAAACGGTATTGATTCCTGCCAATAAAAATATGCAGCCTATGCATTACAAGCCAAACCAGGTTGAAATTCAAGGTGTGCTGGTAGGGCAAATGAGGAGTTATTTACATTAATTTTCGAGAAGCTAAAATCAAGAGGAGGAAGTATGATTAATCGTATCCATATGCAAGATCAGGTACAAGATCGTATTAAAGATTTGATGCGTCATGAGCATCTGACTGAATTGAATGAATTGCTTCAAAATATTGTTACTTTGGCAATTGTCAGTGTCTTTTTGTTACTTGGGTTGAGTTGGTGAAAAAGTGAGATCACTACCATACCAAAATAAATAAAAACAGGTGTGGTAGTGAAACAAAAAGAGCTTTAACGCGTCTTGAAAATTTCTGGTGCTTTCGGACGTTTATTTTTTTGTAAACATTGGTAAGCAGCGTTATCAAAACGAATTTGTAATGACCGGGTATTTTTGTTTTCTTCCAGAAATTTTTCGGCTTCAACAGCAGTTAAATCCTTCATCATATAAGATGCAATACAAAGGCAAGTTTTCTCAAGACGTTTTTTGTCATAAGCCTTATTAACAGAATTTTTTATTTCTCTGGCGACACATTGATTTGCAAATTTGTGCTCAAATTTATGTTTTTCCAAATCAGTGACATCATCTCCGTGGGTGTGATCGAAAGAGGGTGTTGACGAAGTTTTAACTTGTTGTGTGGCTTTGTCTTCGTCAGAAGAGCAAGCAGCAATAATAAGAGTTACAAGAAAAATAAAAACAAATGGTAAGGAATTAAAAATACGTTGATGATTTATCATAAATTTGGCCCGATTATTTTTTAATAATTAGATTGCGATTGAGACTGTATAGTATTCTATTAAATTCGGGCGGATCTGTACAAAGCAGTTTTTCACAGGATCAGAAACTTTATTTTATGCCCGTGGCAACTCTATCGTTAATTTCTAATACATATGGCGTTTAAAAAATGACAGCAGCAAATCTATTATTCACCCAGGCTCAAAAATTTATTCCGGGGGGCGTAAATTCACCCGTCCGTGCTTTCAAAGGCGTAGGAGGAACTCCCGTGTTTATCAGTTCTGCCGCAGGCGCTTATATTTACGATAGCCAAGGTGAACAATATATTGATTACGTTGGCTCATGGGGACCAATGATTTTAGGGCATGCACATCCCGAAGTTATTGAAGAGGTAAAAAAAACGGCCGAAAAAGGACTTAGCTTCGGCGCCCCAACAGAAATAGAAACTCAGATGGCCGCAAAAATATGTGAATTGATGCCGTCAATTGAGCAAGTAAGAATGGTCAGTTCCGGCACAGAAGCGACCATGAGTGCAATCCGACTGGCCAGAGGATATACAGCTAGAGACAAGATTGTAAAGTTTGAAGGTTGTTATCATGGCCATTCCGATTCATTACTGGTTGAAGCAGGTTCTGGCGCTTTGACACTGGGTGTGCCAAGTTCTCCCGGAGTACCGGCTGCGTTGGCTTCAGAAACAATTACATTAACTTATAACGATAGTGAAGCTGTCAAAAAAGTATTTTCAGAAATTGGAGAAACAATAGCCTGTATTATTGTTGAGCCGGTTGCAGGGAATATGAACTGCATACCACCGGAAAAAGGATTTTTGGAAACCTTGCGCCAGGTCTGTGATGAAAATGGCAGCATTTTGATTTTTGATGAGGTGATGACTGGGTTCAGAGTCGATTTGCATGGTGCTCAAGGGCTTTTCAATATCAAACCTGATTTGACCACCCTGGGAAAAGTAATCGGTGGAGGAATGCCTGTTGGAGCCTTCGGCGGCGGCCACAAAATCATGGAGTATCTTGCCCCGGTCGGACCAGTTTATCAAGCGGGAACCTTGTCAGGAAATCCGGTTGCAATGGCAGCAGGATTAAAGACCTTGGAATTAATTAGTGAAACAGGTTTTTTTGAAAAATTAGCAGTCAAAACAAAAAACCTGGCAAATGAAATAAAATCCGCTGCTGCAACCCAAGGAATTCCTATGGCAATAAACAACATCGGAGGAATGTTTGGTTTATTTTTCACTCAGGCTCAAAAAATTTCCAGATTTGAACAAGTGATGGCATGCGATCAGGATTTGTTCAAACAATTCTTTCACGGCATGCTCGACGAAGGTATTTATTTGGCCCCTTCCGCATTTGAGGCGGGTTTTGTTTCGGCTGCCCACACAGAACAGGATTTGCAGCACACGCTGCAGGCTGCAGCAATAGTATTTAAGAAATTGAGAAGCTAAGATTCAGTTGAGCATAATGCAGCAATTAGAAATTTTGTATGACCTGAATCCACTGTTATTGATTTTACTTGGTTGTTTGGTTGGAATGCTATTGGTGTGGGTTTTGGGTTTTAAAAATAAAACCAAAATTCACGATTTACAAACTCAAGTAGCAGTTTTGGATGAAAAAATAAAATATCTGCAAAGTAAGGAGACAGAAGCGCAGCAATTTCAAAATCAATTATTGATTTCCCAAACAGAAAATGCCCAGTTGAAAGCAAGAATGGAAGAACAAATAAAAAACGGCTCCGAAAAAATACGCTTATTACAGGAGGCTGAGCAACAATTAAAAATTCAGTTTGAAAATCTTGCTAACAAGATTTTTCATGAACGAAGCCGGGAATTAAAAGATCAGAACAAGCTCAGCCTCAACGAAATTGTTAATCCATTAAAAGATCAGCTGGGCGATTTCAAAAAAAAGATAGAAACTGTTTATGACAGTGAAAATCGAGACCGGATATCGCTGCGAGAAGAGATAGCGTCGCTCAGGCGAGAAACAGCAAACATGAACCGTGAGGCATTAAATTTAACCCGGGCGTTGAAAGGCGATAAAAAAATTCAGGGGAACTGGGGTGAAATGATCCTGGAAAAGGTGTTGGAGCAGTCTGGTTTACGAAAAGGGATTGAATATGAAACGCAAGGAGCATTTCGTGACGAAGAAAACAAATTATTCAAACCGGATGTTATTGTCAGGTTGCCGGAAGATAAGGATGTGGTGATTGATTCGAAAGTGTCACTCTTGGCGTATGAGCAATATAGCTCTTCGCAAGATGAAGAAGAGAAAGGTATTGCACTAAAACAGCATATTGAAGCGGTTAGAAGTCATATTAGATCACTGAGCGATAAAGATTACAGTAGCTTGAAAGGTTTGCGATCATTGGATTTTGTATTACTGTTTATGCCAATCGAATCAGCATTCATCGAAGCATTTCAAGGCGATGAAAAGTTATTTAATGAGGCTTTTGAAAGAAAAATTATCGTTGTGACGCCGACAACACTATTGGCAACGCTTCGAACCATTGAAAATATTTGGCGTTACGAACGCCAGAATGAAAATGCTAGAATCATTGCGGAAAAAGCCGGCACTGTCTATGACAAAGTTCGAGGACTGGTTGAAGACCTGGAAAAATTGGGCAATCAGCTTGCCACTGTTCATAAAACCTATGATGGTGTAATGAATAAATTAACTCTTGGGAATGGTAATTTGATTCGTCAGACCAGCAGCTTTGTGGATTTGGGCGTTAAAGTGAAAAAAACCTTGCCTAAAAGTATTACTGAGAAAGCTGGTTTTGATGAGGATGTTTAACATAAACGTGAACCAGAATCCGTGATTTCAATGAGGTTTCAAATAAAATTTAGCTTTGCTTTTTTCCGCAGCAGCGCTTAAATTTTTTTCCGCTGCCGCAAGAGCATGGTGCGTTAAGCCCTTGGTTTGTTGATCCATTATTTGCAGAAATAGATTTAACATTTCCGTCTAAATAAAACCAGGCGCCTCGTTCTCTCTTGAATCGGCTGATTTCCTTCATAACATACTCTTTATCTTCAATACGATAGCAAGCTTGAAATTCTACAAGTCCACGTTGATCTTTAATGCCTCCTTTTTGAACAGAAATAATTTCTAATCGGAGCCACTCAGCTGACTCCTTGGAAAAATCA
Source organism: Methylomonas sp. (assembly GCA_026989395.1). Taxonomy (GTDB): domain Bacteria; phylum Pseudomonadota; class Gammaproteobacteria; order Methylococcales; family Methylomonadaceae; genus JALSJK01. The sequence goes on along the minus strand of JALSJK010000102.1, from coordinate 10,356 downwards.
ATAGCAGGAGGTCGCTTTTTCGGATACCAGGTTTTTAATAAGTATTCAGAGTTTTGAAGAACATAAGCTGTGTATCTCGAGCGCATTAATGTTTCAGCAGTCGGAGCTTTTTTATTTTTCTCAATGTAGGCTTTGCAGCATTCCTTATAGAAATTTTGTGAACCACAGGGACAAGGTGCTTCAGAGATTAGAGTCACAGCGAAGAGAAATAAGCGGAGGAGTCTTTAATAGCTTCGTTGAACAGAAAATTTTGCAAGTGAAATCAAAGCTTCTTTGTATTCGGAATCAGGAATAGATTTTATGGTATCAATGGCCATTTGCGCTTCCTGTTCAGCTCGTTGCTCAGTGTATTCAATAGCATTGGTTGAATTTACAATAGCGAATACATCGTTAAAAGCATCACGATTACCTTTTTTTATCGCATCAATGATGATATCAGCTTCCTTTTTACTGCTATTCTGAATAGCATAAATTAAAGGTAGAGTGGGTTTTCCTTCAGCAAGATCATCGCCAAGATTTTTACCTAATTCTTCTTCTGAAGAAGTGTAATCCAATGCATCATCTATCAATTGAAAGGCTATACCCAAGTGCTGCCCGTAACGAGCAAGATTGTCTTCTGTGTCTTTTGAGGCTTTACCCAGAACGGCACCTAATCGAGTTGCGGCGCTAAATAGAATAGCGGTTTTACGGGCGATGACTGCAAGATATTTCTCTTCACTTGTTGCAGGATTATTGCAGTTCAAAAGTTGCAGCACTTCACCTTCAGCAATTGCGGTAGTGGTTTTGGAAAGTATTTCCATGACCCGCATATTGTCAGTGCGGACCATCATTTCAAAGGCGCTGGAATAAAGATAATCACCGACCAAAACGCTGGCGGCATTACCCCAAACTGCGTTGGCGGATTCCTTACCGCGTCTCAAATCAGATTCATCAACCACATCATCATGTAACAAAGTTGCAGTATGAATAAATTCAATAACTGCAGCAAGAATTAAATGCTTTTTGCCTTGGTATCCAAGGGCTTTTGCAGTTAATAGAAGCAGCATGGGTCGCAGCCTTTTACCGCCGCTGCCAACAATATAGTGGCCCATTTGATTGATCAATACAACATCAGAGCTAAGTTCATCAAGAATGAGCTGGTTGACAGCAGATGCTTCATTAATAGTTAGCTTTTTGATGGCTTCAAAGTCAATTTTATTAGGGGCGTTGTCGGCTGTATGTTGAGATGGATATACCATTTAATTTAAGACTGATTGACAAAGAAAATTTTAGATTTATTATAATGAATCTATTATTTAGCCCGCTATGTTATGGAAAAAACAAGCGCAATGTCAACCGGATTGTTCGTTTTTTGTCTACAATTTGCTCGTAACCAGGGTTATTATTTTCAAAATTAGTTTGACGACAGACTAGAAAATTCACTATAATAGTCGGTTCACTATTAATATATTTACGCTTGATGGAGCATGTGCCGATGTATGCGGTTATACAAACAGGTGGAAAACAGTACCGGGTTGAAGAAGGTACTACCTTAAAAATTGAAAAGCTTGATCTTGGAACAGGCGAAAACGTTGAATTTGATAAGGTGCTGATGGTTCAATCAGACAGCGGAATCAAAGTAGGCCAGCCATATGTCGATGGAAGCAAAGTAACTGCGACCGTTAAATCACAAGGCAGACATAAAAAAATCAAGATCCTTAAATTCAAGAGACGTAAGCACCATATGAAACAAATGGGGCATCGTCAATATTACACAGAAGTCCAGATTACTGGCATTTCTGCATAACGACAGGAGTTAAAGATGGCTCATAAAAAAGCAGGCGGAAGCACGCGGAACGGACGCGATTCCAATGCAAAAAGATTAGGCGTTAAGCGCTTTGGCGGTCAGGAAGTTAGGGCTGGCAATATTATCGTTCGCCAGCGCGGAACACGTTTTCACCCGGGCGTGAATGTTGGCTGCGGAAAAGATCACACACTGTTTGCAACAGCTGATGGAAAAGTGGTTTTCGAAACCAAAGGCCCAAGGAACCGTAAATTTGTTAGCATTATCGCTGCATAAAATTAAGGTCCTTAAAAGCTTGTATTTAGAAAGCCCCGTATTCGGGGCTTTCTTGTTTTTACAGCTTTATAAATAATCAATCCAGAACCATGAAATTTGTCGATGAAGCGGAAATTAGAGTTGAGGCCGGTGACGGGGGCAACGGAGCGGTCAGTTTTCGTCGTGAAAAATATATCCCCAGAGGCGGCCCGGATGGCGGAGACGGGGGTGATGGAGGCGATGTATTTTTAATTGCCAAGGAGAATGTAAACACCCTGGTTGATTTTCGATATCATTCTGTTCATCGTGCTGAACGCGGCCAAAATGGCATGGGCAGAAACTGCACCGGCAAACGAGGAGATGATTGCTATGTTGCTGTTCCGCCTGGGACACTGGTTTATGACGCCCAGACTGAAGAAAAAATTGGCGACTTAACTCATCCCGGCGAAACTTTGCTGGTTGCAAAAGGTGGGTTTCATGGGCTTGGAAATACACGCTTCAAAAGCAGTATTAATCGTACTCCACAAAAAGCAACATTAGGAACTCCGGGAGAGCATCGAATGCTACGGCTGGAACTGATGCTGATTGCAGACGTGGGTCTGCTGGGATTGCCAAATGCAGGGAAATCCAGTTTGATCAGAAAAGTTTCATCTGCTAAACCAAAAGTAGCCGATTATCCTTTTACCACCTTACATCCAAATCTTGGCGTGGTCAGAATTGACGATCAACGTAGTTTTGTCCTTGCTGACATTCCTGGGGTTATTGAGGGAGCAGCAGAAGGAGCGGGTCTTGGCATGCAATTCCTCAAGCATCTGTCCCGCACCAGCTTGCTTCTGCATGTTTTAGATATAGCGCCTTATGAAACTGGAGAATCGCCCGTTATTTCTGCAAAGAAAATAATAAACGAGATTGAAAAATGGAGCGATGAGCTGATCAATAAGCCTCGCTGGCTAGTGCTTAATAAAATTGACCGAGTGCCAGAAACAGAAATTGCCAGCCAATGCCAAGCAATAGTTGATGAACTGGGCTGGCAAGATCCCGTTTTCCAGATTTCGGCAATTAATGGCCAGGGCACACGGGAGCTAATGTACGCGGTAATGGAGTTTTTAGAGCGGCAGCGAAATGACAGTCTCTCGAAATAATTTCTCTAAAGCCAGACGAATTGTAGTAAAAATTGGCAGCTCCCTGCTTACAAAAGGCGGCAGAGGGCTTGACCAATCAGCAATTGAAAAATGGGTTGAGCAAATGGCTGAACTGAAACTTCAGGGTGTTGATGTGGTTTTGGTTTCTTCAGGATCAGTTGCAGAAGGCATGGCGCGGCTATCCCTAAAGGAGCGCCCAAGAACTCTCCATGAATTACAAGCTGCGGCATCAGTCGGTCAGATGGGTTTGATTAGAACTTTTGAAAATCATTTTCAAAAACATAATTTACATACCGCGCAAGTTTTATTGACTCACGACGATTTGTCCGACAGAAAGCGTTATCTCAATGCTAGAAGCACATTAATCACGTTGTTACAATTTGGCGTGGTTCCCGTGATAAATGAAAATGATGTAGTCGCCACTGACGAAATTCGTTTTGGTGATAATGACACGCTGGCTGCTTTGGTAGTCAATCTGGTTGAGGCTGATTTATTGATAATTCTTACCGATCAAAACGGACTTTACAGTTGTGATCCAGGACTTGATCACAATGCAGAATTGATAAGCTATATCAACGCGACAGATCCACGTTTAGAAAAAATGGCGGGGAGCAGTCGCAGTGGTTTAGGGCGGGGCGGTATGTTTACTAAAGTTCGAGCGGCAAGATTGGCTGCGCGTTCCGGGGCTGCAACTGTGATTGCATCAGGAAAAGCTGAAAAGGTAATCAGCGAAATTCTTTCCGGATCAGAAATTGGCACTCATTTATTACCTGATATGGCGCCACTGGCAGCAAGAAAGCAGTGGCTGGCTGGACAATTGCAAATTAAAGGTCAATTAACACTAGATCGGGGCGCGGTTAACGTATTGAAAACCTCGGGAAAGAGCTTGTTGGCAGTTGGAGTAAAATCTGTGTCAGGTGATTTTATCAGGGGAGAGCTAGTTTCCTGTCATGACGAAAGTGGTAACGAGATTGCTCGCGGTCTGGTAAATTATTCAGCAGAAGAGGCAAAAAAAATCGCTGGCCTGCCTAGCGCAGATTTTGAAAAAGCACTGGGTTATTGTGATGATGCAGAATTAATACATCGGGATAATATGGTGCTGGTGTGATCCTTCCGGGACAAGCCATTGAATTTCTTGCATAAAAAAACCGGGAATACTCCCGGTTTTTGAAATATCTGTTGGCAAATTTAAGCGATTGATTTAATTTTAGCGTTTAATCTGCTCTTTTTGCGCGCCGCGAAGTTTTTATGAACTAAGCCCTTGCCGGCAGCTGAATCAATTAAGGGTTCAGCTATTTTGAAAGCACTTCGGGCTTTCTCTGCATCACCTTCTTCGACAGCAGCAATTACTTTTTTTGTGAAAGTGCGTAGTTTGCTTTTCTGTCCCGCATTGCGTATGCGGCTCTTTTCTGCTTGACGAGCGCGCTTTCTTGCCTGTGCTGTGTTAGCCATGATTCCTCAAAATAAAATTAGTTGATTAAGAACAGAGTATTATCAGCATAAATGTTATGATTGTCAAATTTTATCAGTCAGAATAGTCAATGAGCCGACAATTATTAAAATCAACGGCCGTGGTAAGCGGCATGACCTTGATTTCACGTATTCTTGGATTTGTCAGGGATATGTTGTTTGCCCGTATTTTTGGCGCAGATGCAAGCACTGACGCTTTTTTTGTTGCATTTAAAATTCCTAATTTTTTGCGTAGACTTTTTGCTGAAGGTGCATTTTCCCAGGCGTTTATTCCGGTTTTGTCGGATTATAAAGAAAAAGGCGGTAAAGCGGCTTTACAGCACTTTGTTGATAGAACTGCCGGGACCTTGGCGATTGTTTTAATTTTAGTGACAATCGCGGGCATTGTTGCCGCTCCAATTTTGATCTACATTTTTGCGCCTGGTTTTTCCTGGAAAGGTGAGCAACACGAGCTGGCAGTGCAATTATTGCGTATTACATTTCCTTATTTATTCTTTATATCATCAGTTGCATTTGCCGGCGGTATTTTAAATACTTTTGGCAAATTTGCAGTTCCTGCCTTTACTCCAGTGTTTCTTAACCTTTGCATGATTGCGGCGGCAATTTGGCTATCGCCACTAATGGATGAGCCGGTCATGGCGCTTGCATGGGGAGTTTTTGCGGCGGGTATGGTGCAATTATTGTTTCAGTTTCCTGCATTGATTCGTTTAGGACTAATTCCTAAACCAAAGTTCGGCTTTAAAGACGAGGGTGTTAAACGGATTATGAAATTAATGCTTCCAGCAATTTTCGGGGTGTCAATTACCCAGATTAATTTATTGCTGGATACCTTAATTGCATCTTTTTTGATTTCAGGCAGCGTCTCTTGGCTTTATTATTCTGATCGCCTGGTTGAATTTCCACTTGGAGTTTTTGGTATTGCATTAGCTACGGTGATTTTACCTAATTTATCAAAAAATCATGCGGCTGAAGATACCGCGGGTTTTTCAAGATCCTTGGACTGGGGGTTGAAGCTAGTGCTATTAATTGGCACACCAGCGGCCATTGGCTTGTTATTGCTTGCCGAGCCAATGCTCTCGACGCTTTTTCAATATAATGAATTTACTCATTATGATGTGGTGATGGCCGGGCGAAGCTTAATGGCATATTCGCTGGGACTGTTGGGATTTATCCTGGTTAAGGTATTAGTACCAGGATTTAGCTCCAGAAAAGACCTGAAAACGCCAGTAAGATTTGGAATTTACGCAATGATCGCCAATATAGTCATGAATATCGCTTTTGTTTTCCCTTTGGCACATGCAGGCCTGGCATTAGCCACTTCACTTGGGGCTTTTTTTAATGCCAGTCTGCTTTTGACTCGATTATTGAAAGAAAATATTTACCAACCCTCCAAAAATTGGCTATTGTTTTTTCTGAGAATTATATTAGCGAGCGAAGTAATGGCGCTACTGCTTTTAAAATACGTTGATACGATGCGGTGGAATGAATGGGGCGCGATTGATCGAATTCTGAATCTGGCGATGTGGATAGGAGTTGCAGCGGCTAGTTATTTTCTGGTTTTGATGTTAACCGGTATGAGCTTGCGGCATTTAAAATACCTAAGGTAAACAGATTCCAAATTAATTTTTTGTTATTTGAACATCCGGAAAAACGAACAGGATTGAGATATATAAAAATATTGCCAAAATGATAACAATCGTAAAACCCAAATGAATTGCCAGTAAAGTTGCCAATACTGTACTGATGACAGAGGCGCAACCATTAATACCCCACGCCCAGGGAATCAGCGATTGTTCATGTTGCGACAAACTGGCAATGGCTAAAGGTAACGGCATACCCATAAAAAAAGCCAATGGCGCAATCAACAATATGGTTAATAGAATTTTGATGGCGATTGGTACTGAGGTCAAAAAGTCAAATAAATGCGGTAATAGTAACAAGTAACTAAGACTGATAAGCACAATAGCAAGTACACTAACTTTCAGGGTTTTCTGTCTGAGATGAAGCTTTGCAAGCGAACCTGACCAATAACTGCCAATGCCGGCAAATACCAGAAAGGCAGTTAAAGTTGCAGCAACGGAATAAATGGGGTGGTGTAGAAACAGGATAAATTTTTGCAAGAATGCGATTTCGATAAACAAAAAGGCCAGGCCAATAGCCAGAAAGTAAAAAATAACCGTAACACGTTTAATTTTTCGATTGTTTTTTGCTGTTTGGGTACGGAAAAAGCCAAACGGAGCAAGAATCAGTATAACGCTGGATAATGTTGCTATCGCTAATGTGACAATAAAGATGATATAACCTGATTCCAGTAATGATATGCCTCCTTTGTGCCTTAATTGCAGCATTTCAGCTAGAGTCGACCATTTAAAAAACTGATGAAAATAAGGGCGATCATCAGTTGCAGGGATAAGATTAAATTTGTAATGCTCAAGGAAGCTTGCCCTTTTTTCACTTAACAGGGATTGTGTGGCAGAATAAAAAACCGGCTGGTTGAGCTGATTGTATTGATTGGTTTCTGATGAGAAACCCCCCGGCGCGTAAACGATATCAAATGAACGCTGCTCACAAAACAATCTGGCCTGATTAATTTCTTCAGCATTAAATACTCCATTTTTGATGATGATTGTGCTGGTCTGCCAGCTTCTAATCAGCAGTAGTTGCTGCCCTGGCGAATGGATACCAGATTGCTTGAGTGCATCAATGGCGGTGACAAATATTTTTAAGGTGTCTCGCGGTGGTATTTTGATCCATCGGGTAATAGCAAGATAACCATCCTTTTTTAAGTGCTGCAAATAAAGTTGAAATGCTTCAATTGTGTATAAATAACTCTCGTTCAATGCATACAGGCCAGAAGTGGAGGCATTAAAAGCATCAATTAAAGCTAGTTGAATCAAGTCATAATGCTGCTTTGTTCGAGTTAAAAAATCTCTGGCATCGCCTTGGTGCAAAGTAATATTTTTTTGTTGATAGAGTTCCCCAGTATATTTCTTAAAGTGATGATCCACTAACTCAATCAATTGCGGATTAAGCTCAACAGCATCAATGGCAGGGATTTTATGATAATTTGCTTGCAGAATATCGGTGCCGCCCCCTGCCCCGATAATTAATACTTTCGATAAGCTTCTTAAGTGATAAGGAAATGCTGAAGAGGTTTGGTCCAGATAGGCCAATTGATCAAGACGATCTGGTTTTTCAGTGATAACCGTCATATTATCGGCATCCGTAAACACTGCCAACTGATTTAGTGGCTCCTGATTCGCGTGAAAGCTAAGTCCAGGGACGTGGCGAAAAGGAACTGTATCGCTGGCAACCACACTGATCAAACCTAACGGGCTGGATAGCTGTGTAATAATTTTTGTGCCATTGATAGTTAAAATTTTATTCAGACTTTTATACGGAGAAATATTTAATGTAGAAAAAATTGGCATGAGGGCTATCACTATCATCGTCAATGAAATTCCAGATAGCAGCCATTTCTTATTAATTAAATTCAGTTCAAAGCAACTAATGAATGCGGCCAACATTCCTAGTAGACTGATAATAACCAATGCCGGTAAAGGAAAGACCACATATAAAAGCAATATGACAACCAAGCTGCCCGCACCTGCTCCGAATAAATCTACGGCATAAATGCGGGATACCAGCTCAGGGTAACGGAGGAAAGTGACACAAATTGCAGTTGCAGCAAAGAAAAAAGGCAAGGCTAATAATAAAAAAATCAGCAACAAATAAATTGCCTGCCAGCTATCCCAAAAAATCTCTTCGGCATTGAAGGGTATGCTTTGCGCGACCAGAAAACAAACTATTGAACTCAATCCAAACAAGAATAAACAGGAAAAATAAACCAGCCTGAATTTTGCTAAAACATGACGTTGCGCAATGCCGACAACCGTGCCACTTATGCCATAGCCCAATAAAGCCAGACTGATAATCATATAGGCAAAATGATGCCACTGGATGATTGAAAAAAGCCGCATAAGCAGGATTTCATAGGCCAGGGAACATAAAGAAACCAAGGCTATTGAGAGATACGGTGGGCGTTGAGATATTGAAGAAGTAAAGGCTGCCACCCTGCTAATATCCGTTTTTTTAGAAGTGTTAGTACTTTTAAAGACGACTCAATGTTTACCGGTTACTGGTACAAATCGCACTGGCAAAATCTGCTTACTGACGATTTTACCGTCTTGCTGTTTATTAATCAGCAATAGCTGCTGGGTCATGAAGGCAGTGCCAACTGGGATAATCATGTTTCCACCTTCTTTGAGTTGCTTGATTAAAGGCGGGGGGATGTGGCTGGCTGCAGCGGTGACAATAATGGCATCAAACGGAGCATGCTCTTCCCAGCCGTAATAACCATCGCCAATTTTTACTTGAACATTATCATAACCAAGTCTTGCCAATCGCTCCTTGGCTTTTTTTCCTAATTGTTCAACAATTTCAATTGAAAAAACCTGATCAACCAGTTGCGACAAAATGGCGGCTTGATAGCCTGATCCTGTTCCCAGCTCAAGCACCTTACTTTGTTTATTAATTTTCAGCAAATCAGTCATAATGGCAACGATATAAGGCTGCGAAATAGTCTGACCATAACCGATGGGCAGAGGCCTGTTCTCGTAAGCATAAGAGCGCTGATGTTCTGGCACGAACAGATGTCGATGAACACTGGCAATTACCTGCATTACTTTAGGGTCCAGCGCTTCTTTATCAAGGTAGAGGCTGGTCGCTTTTACTTCTGACTCAATTTGTTTTACTAGCAGTTGGCGTTGCATAGCAAAGTCATCGGCAAATACGACAGAAAAGTTAAATAAAAAAATCAGGAAATTAACAAAAAAACCAACCTTAATTGCCTTTAACATAAGGCGCCTCATCGAAAAAATTAACATGCTGATGCACATTAATATTGACAATTAACAACGCCAGGGGTTCATTCATATAAAAAAACCCACAGAAGTATGAAGATTTATTAACAATATGATGCATAATTAATTACCTATATTATGAAACTTTAATCCGATTTGATGTTCAGATTCAGTTAACAACGAAACAGACTTTTTACGTAACTATTCAGCGTATTTAATCTAACCAAAACCTTTAAATATCAATACCTTATGTAAGAAGCGTATGTGTCATGGATGACACAATCAAGCCTATACGGGCGTATTTACGGCGTCTTCTGGAATAAGTTACTGATATTGAAACTATAAATACGCTGAATAGTTACCTTTTTACAATAGAAGCATCTGGAGATATTCATGCAAAAATTCTTGATTTTTTTATTGGTTGTATTATTAACGACAGCCTGTACCACAAACCCCTACACCGGTGAACAACAGGTAAGCAAAACTGTTTGGGGTACGGGAGTCGGAGCAGCTAGTGGTGCTGCATTGGGTGCGATTGGTGGTGCAATTGCCGGTGATGCAGGAAAAGGTGCCGCTATCGGTGCGGGTGTGGGAGCGCTGGCAGGAATGGGAGTTGGTGTTTATATGGACCGGCAAGAGGCTCAGTTGCGTCAAAGGTTGGCAGGAAGTGGCGTCCGGGTTTTACGGGAAGGTAATTATTTGAGGCTGATTATGCCTGGAAACATTACCTTTGCGACGGATTCTTCCAATATTTCCCCGCAATTTTACAACACACTAAACGCAGTGGCGACTGTATTAAATGGTTTTCCTGAAACATTAATCAGGGTGACTGGCCATACCGATT
>JALSJK010000101.1 GCA_026989395.1 Methylomonas sp. | reverse complement strand
CTGATCGGCAAAAAGCTATTTTCATAGCAACACTCACCACGTTATTTAAGCATCGGGCTTGTCCAACAAACGGTTCAGATGGTGGCTCCGCGCTGCGCGCGAATCACCATCTAACCTTATTCGTTAGGGACAAAATAGTGTTATCACTAAACATCCAATTCCAGCGAGAAAATTTTACGCTTAATGCTGACTTTGTTTTGGATAATCCAGTAACTGGACTATTTGGCGCATCAGGGTCAGGAAAAAGTACATTGCTAAGCCTGATTGCCGGCCTTGAACATCCGAAAAAAGGGTGGATCAAGCTTGATGAACAATATTTATTCCATCAGCAAAAGAAAATCAATATTTTGCCAAACAAGCGTCAAATAGGTATCGTTTTTCAAGACAGCCAATTATTCCCGCATTTGTCAGTCAAACAGAATTTGCTGTTTGGCTATATACGTTCAGAAAAAAATCAACGCCGCTTCAAACTATCGGAAATTGTTGATTTATTGGAAATTGGACAACTGTTGAAAAAACTCCCTCGCAACTTTCAGGAGGAGAAAAACAACGCGTTGGCCTAGGCAGGGCATTGCTAGCTTCACCGCGTTTATTACTGATGGATGAACCTCTTGCTGCACTTGACCAGGGGTTAAAGGAACAGATTCTGCCTTTTTTAAAACGCATCAAAAATGAACTGCATCTGCCAATGGTTTATATTAGTCATTCCATGGCAGAGATTCTGCATCTATACTATTTACGGTCAAAAATACCTCACTGCATTCATTGTAATTTATTAATATTCAGTATGTTACAGGATGTCAAAAGTGCATTTTTCAGCGTAAACAGTATAACTGATCATTTAGTCATCATTCACGAGGGCCAAATTTTAGGTAGCGGCCATTTTTACGAAGTTCTTCAGAAAAACCAAGTCCGTGGTGTGGCTTCAAACATGGGGTTGGAAAATATTCTCACCGTATCGGTTATCGAACATGATAATCAATCAGGGCAAACCATTGCTAACCTTTATGGGAACAAAATCACACTACCACTAATGGAACAAATTTCACCAGGCAGCCACGCCTATCTATCAATTCGTTCCAATGAAATAGCTCTTGCCAAACATTACATTAAAGATATTTCCATCCAAAACCAGATTCAAGGGGAGATTCTTTTTATCTCCCAAAAGCTTGCATGCATTACAGTTCATGTTGATATTGGCTTCCCGTTAGCCATTGACATAACCCTCAAAGCATTGACTGATTTGGCATTTAAACAAGGTGACAAAGTTTTTTGCTTGATCAAAGCCCAATCCTTCGCTTTATTAGGTAAATCAAATTAAATTATGCCACCCCCTCTAATAAGTTCTCACATATTCCTTCCCTATCAGGAGAAGACTAGGATGAGGCAAATTTACCTATAAACTGATTAGGATTGGTATTACTTGCCAACATCCAAATTTCTTAATTGCGCCATTTTTCGTCCAACTTGTTTAATTTGCCCATCATCAATCACTTCTTTCACTTTTGGAGAAAAATCTTCATCTTCTCTCGTTAAGTGCTCTCTTTGCTGCTTTTCAAAGTCTTTTGCCAAATGAACCAACTCATCGTAATTATTAATTAATTCTGGTTTACTCAACTTCTCTGCCAATAATCCCCAAGCTTTTTCAATTTCTTCATGGTCAAGAATCAACCGTTCCATCATGCCATCAATCAAAGGAGATTTTCCAATTAACAAAGGAAACAATGCCTGTTCTTCATCCTGGTGGTGCAAAAGATTGGCATGATCATAGTAACAATACAGATTCATACATTGAATGGCAAAATCCTCGTTCATCCCTTGTTGCTTGATTTCATCAACCAGCTTCAAAAGTTTCTCACCCGTTTGCAAAATATCTTCGTGATATGTTTTTAAAGCCACAAGACCGTTGGAAAAATCCTCTACAGGATCAACAAATTTAAATTCCATCACAACTCCAAATTCAAGAACTTCTATTCTACCGTATCTTTCCAAAAACCGGAGCACCAGACCCTGCTCGCTTGGCACTCCAATTAAAGAAAAAATTATTTTGAGGCGGCAGAATATATCGTCTTGTCTTTTTCGCCGCTAACACTCAGTAATCCCCATGCGCCCCTATCAATACGGGTCAGAGCATGATCAACTAAAACGTAATCCCCTGGATAATCCATTTTCAATTCAACCATCGTGGCGCCGCCATTGGGAATTACCGTTGTCTGGACATCATCAAGCGTCCTATTAAAAGCGGCTTCAGGATAAACTTTGTCAAAAATCTCACCAATCACATGAAACGAAGAAATTTTGGAAACCCCACCATTTCCAACAAACAGGCGTACCGTATCTCCCACCTTAGCTTTAATCCCACCATTGTCTACCAACGCTCCTGTTCTGCCGTTAAAAACGATATATTCCGGTCTTTCCTGAATCATTTTCATACCATCAAATTCCTGAAATTTTCTCTCTCCCATCATCCCTTTTGTATAAATTTCACCCTGCATTAAATAAAACTCTTTGTCTACTGGAGGCAATCCTTGTTCCGGCTCAACCAGAATCATGCCATACATCCCTAAAGCAATATGAGTCGGTGCATTTCCTGCAGCACAATGGTAAACAAAAAGCCCCGGCTTCAATGCCTTAAACTGCATGGTCTTGGTTTTTCCCAGCTTAACTTCAGTTAATGCCGCACCACCACCCGGCCCTGTAACGGCATGTAAATCGATTGAATGATCATGAGAACTGGTTTTATCATTTTTTAATGATAGCTTAACGGTATCCCCAACCCGCACTCTTAAAAAAGGACCGGGAACCGTACCGTTAAAAGTCCAGTAATGAAAAGGCGTTACAGGTGCAATATTAGAAACAACCTCTTTGGCAACCAAATCAATTTCGACAAGCTTTGGTTGATTTCTGCGCAATGGACCAGGAATATCGGCAGGATCTTTACTGATATCCGAAACCCTCTCAAAAAAATTAGGATCTACTTTTTTATGAACATGAAAACCATCACCAGGCCCAAAAGAAAGCATATGCATCCCCATCGGCATATTCATATCCATACCCATTTTCATCCCAAGCTTGGTGCTACTGCTAAAGTACGAAGAAATTCCCCAGATAACAACCACCAGAAGCACAATTAATCCTGTATAAATCAGATTTGATTGCGGATGATTCCTGATTTTCTCAAAGCATGAACATATTGTTGTTTTATTATTTGTATTCATTTTATCCCCCTCATGGATAAATAGTTAGAAGTCAGCACCTCCCTGCTATCTTCCGTTTTCCCACAATTTTTACATGGAAAAATATACAAAGCATTAAAATGATCGCTTATTACGTTCTTTAAAACTGTAGTGCCTGGAAAATAGAGAGTTATGGAATTCGTAGTTAGGGAGATAAAAATAAAGTCAACCACTTCTAATATTAAGATGGGATATAATCGGCTAATTACAAAAATTCTTTTTTGAAATTACGCGATGACAACTGAAAAAGCAATAGAATACTATACTTACGATGATTATCTGCTTTGGGAAGGAAAGTGGGAATTATTTAAAGGCATACCTTTGGCAATGACGCCATCCCCAACAATAAATCATCAGGCAATTGCTGCTAACATATTATTTGAACTAAAAAAATCAATTGCTGGATGCGAAAATTGCCTGGTAATTGCTGAACAAGATTGGAAAATTGGTAATGATACCGTTTTAAAGCCAGATATAGTTTTAATTTGTGATGAACCCAATGACCAATATATAACGAAAACACCCGAAATAATAGTCGAGGTTATCAGCAAATCTTCTGCAAAACGGGATGAAGTATTCAAATTCGAACTCTATGAAAGCGAAAGAGTTCCATACTACATTATTGTTTACCCTGATGAGTATAAAGCTAAACTCTATCGATTAATAAATGGTAAGTACTCCAAGCAAGGTGACTTCTTCACAGAGATTTATTCGTTCGAAAAAACTACCTGCCAGGCAAAAATTAACTTTGATAATGTATTTAAGCAATTTAGAAAATAAAAAAAGGGATTCCTTAACCGCCTGTCACCGGTGGAAAAAAAGCTACCTCATCGCCATCCTGAACCAAATCATCAAGCGTTGCATAATCCATATTTATTGCAACCAGAATATTTTCCGGTAGTTGTTTTTCTGGATTGGCAATTTGCCAAACTTTTTTTGCTGATAAGGGGGCGTCTTCAGAACCAGAAATTTCATCTTCAGATTTTTCTAATGACTCTTTTAAACTGGCAAAATATCGTACTGTTATAGCCATTTTTCGTTTGATTTATATTCCTGAAAGGCATTTTTTGGGGGAACGTCACAAAAGGCTTCTTCAGTGGGAATACCTTTTGTCGGGTTATGCTGCGCTAACCCGACCTACAAAAGAGGGAAACACTATTTCAATTTATCTTTTAACATTTTGTTAACCTCTCCAGGATTAGCCTTACCCTGGGTTGCTTTCATTACCTGGCCAACAAAAAAACCGAACACTTTGTCTTTGCCGCTCAGATATTGTTCTACCTGGGCAGGGTTATCTGCAATTATCTTGTCTATAATTACCTCAATAGCGCCGGTATCGGTAATCTGTTTCAAACCTTTGGCTTCTATGATTTCATCAGCGCCTGCATTACCTTGCCACATTTCTTCAAAAACCTGTTTGGCGATTTTTCCGGAAATGGTATTGTCAGCTATTCGTTGTAACAATCCGGCCAATCGTTCGGCTTCAATCGGACTATCAGAGATTTCCAAGCCCGCTTTGTTTAGCGCGCCCAATAAAGTCCCTGTGACCCAACTGGTACATAATTTTGCTTCGCAGTTTGCATTTTTAACGACCCGCTCATAATAATCTGCCATTTCCATGGTTGCCGTTAATTGACTGGCTGTTTCTTCATCCTGTTGATATTGGTCTTTAAAACGCTGTTTTTTTGCCTCAGGTAATTCGGGCAGTTCTGCTTTAATTTCTTGCTTTAAGGATTCTTCTACTATTACAGGCAGCAAATCTGGATCAGGAAAATAACGGTAATCATTTGCCTCTTCCTTGCTTCGCATGGATCGGGTTTCATCTTTATCCGCATCATACAAGCGGGTTTCCTGAACGATCTGGCCTCCGTTTTCTAAAATATCAATCTGCCGCTCAACTTCAAAATTGATCGCTTTTTCAACAAATTTGAATGAATTAATATTTTTTATTTCAGCTCGCGTGCCAAATTCCTGCTGCCCTTTTGGCCTGACAGAAACATTTGCATCACAGCGAAATGAGCCCTCCTGCATATTGCCATCACAAATCTTCAGATATCGAACCAATTCATGTAGTTTCTTCATGTAAGCAACGGCTTCTTTTGCAGAACGCATATCCGGTTCAGAAACTATTTCCAGTAATGGTGTGCCTGCCCTGTTCAAATCAATTCCGGTCAAGCCATGAAAATCCTCATGTAAAGATTTTCCGGCATCTTCTTCCAGATGTGCGCGAGTAACGCCGATGCGTTTGCTAACGCCATTCACCTGAATATCCAGATGACCATTCCCAACAATGGGCAATTCAAACTGACTAATTTGATACCCTTTAGGCAAATCAGGATAAAAATAATTTTTCCGGGCAAAAACTGAATATGGAGCAATTTCGGCCTCGATAGCCATTCCGAATATTACTGCCATCCTGACAGCTTGTTTGTTCAGCACCGGCAGCACACCTGGAAAACCCAAGTCTACTGCACAAGCTTGTGTATTTGGCGGCGCACCATAAGCCGTGGATGCTCCAGAAAAAATTTTCGATTTTGTAGCCAGTTGAGCGTGGATTTCCAGGCCGATCACTGTTTCCCATTCCATTTATGATCTCCTATGCGAATTGTTCTGGAAGTTGTTGATGCCAGTCAGTTACCTTTTGGTATTGATGTGCGACATTCAATAACTGGCTTTCTGCAAAATAATTACCAATAATCTGCAGCCCAACCGGTTTGTTATCAGAAAACCCGGCAGGAATTGATATTGCAGGTAATCCCGCCAAATTAACAGCAATGGTATACATATCAGAAAGATACATTTCAATTGGATCACTGGTTTTTTCACCAATGCCAAATGCAGTTGTCGGGGTTACCGGCCCCATAATGACATCAACATCAGAAAAGGCTTTTTTGAAATCTTCACTAATCAAACGGCGTACTTTCTGAGCTTTAATATAATAAGCATCGTAATACCCGGCCGATAAAGCATAAGTACCAATCAGAATACGGCGTTTTACCTCAGCGCCAAATGCTTCACCACGAGATCGAATATACATATCATTCAAATCTTTAGGATCTTCACAACGATAACCAAATCTAACGCCATCATAACGGGACAGATTGGCCGAACATTCTGCTGGGGCAATCACATAATAAACCGGAATGGAAAGCTTCAGATTAGGCAAGGAGATTTCCTTAATTTCCGCCCCCATTTTTCGGTATTCATCCAAAGCAGCTTGTACTGTTTTCGCACATCCCTCATCCAAACCATCGGCAAAAAACTCTTTAATTAATCCGATTTTTAAACCTTTAATGTCTTTTTCCAGTCCGTCAAGATAATCAGGCACCGGTTGATCGACACTGGTTGAATCCTTGGGATCAAATCCTGCCATTGCTTGCAGCATAATCGCAGCATCTTCAACTGTTTGAGTCATGGGTCCAGCCTGATCAAGACTGGAGGCAAATGCAATCATGCCATAACGGGAAACTCGTCCATAAGTGGGCTTCAAACCGGTAATGCCACAAAACGCCGCCGGCTGACGAATTGATCCGCCAGTATCGGTACCTGTGGCTCCCGCGACCAATCTTGCGGCAACTGCAGCAGCGGAACCTCCGGAAGATCCCCCAGGGACAGCGGTCGTATCCCACGGATTTTTGACCGCCCCGTAAAAGCTGGTTTCGTTGGATGAGCCCATAGCAAATTCATCCATATTTAGCTTGCCCAACATTACTGCTCCAGCCTGGTTGATCTTCTCAACCACCGTGGCACTGTATGGGGAAATAAAATTATCAAGCATTTTTGAGCCACAGCTGGTTTTAACATCCTGGGTACAAAAAATATCTTTTTGACCAATTGGAATTCCCGTTAGAGGCCCTGCTTGCCCCTTTGCAATTTGTTCATCGGCTTTTTTTGCTACAGCCATTGCTTGTTCTTCAGTCACCGTAACAAAGGCATTTACAGATTCAGCCTGTTTGATGCGACCCAAGAAATGTTGAGTTAATTCAACACTGGAATATTCACGGTTTTGCAATCCCCGCGCCAATTCAGCAATCGTTTTGGTATGCATTAAAGTTGCCTCACTCAATCACTTTTGGCACAAGATATAAACCTGCTTCAACTTGAGGAGCGAGTTTTTGGAAATAATCCCGCTGATCATGTTCGGTAACCTCATCTTCACGTAATCTTTGCGGTTGATCTGTTGGGTGCGCCATGGGCAAAACACCTTCGGTTTCGACTGAACCCATTTGTTCAACCAAATCAAGAATCCCAGATAAATCCTTTGCATAAGCTTCAACATCTTTTTCATCAATTCCGAGCCTAGCCAGATAAGCTATGCTGTTAACATTTTCAGCGGTTAATGCCATTTAAAAAAACTCCATCAACATTTGTAATTAATAACATAAAATATCATACTTTATACTTTGCACTGCTACAATGATGGTTTATTGCAGTGCTTTTTTATTTTTTTAATTTTGTTCGCCAATATTGAAAAAAGTAAGCAATACTCTATTTCCAGTAATACAGTTATTCGCTAGAATGGACAACAAAAATTAAACCCTTAGGAACGTGAACGGAATAAGTTGGGCAACTGGCGCGGTATTTTGTTCGTCTTCTGCGTTGTAGAAATAGGCACATAGCCAGTTATACAACTATTTTTCAACGCGGAAGACGGATAAAAAACAAGCCAATTATTCAAGTTATTTCATGCACGTTCCTTAGCATAAACCCCAACCCCTCGCCTTTGCTGATACTTGCTAATCAGAGTAGGTGGGGTTTTTGATCAAAAAAACAGGAAAATAATGTTCAAAAGAATTCGCGGTCTCTTTTCTAATGATCTATCAATTGACCTTGGCACCGCTAATACACTGATTTATATACCAGGGCAAGGGATTGTTCTTAATGAACCTTCTGTCGTTGCCATTAAAGAAGACCGAATCCGAGGCGTAAAAACTATCGCAGCTGTTGGTGTTGACGCAAAAGAAATGTTGGGCCGAACGCCCGGAAATATAACAGCAATACGGCCACTGAAGGACGGCGTAATTGCTGATTTTGCAGTCACCGAAAGAATGCTGCGATTTTTCATCGAAAAAGTGCATGAAAGCAAATTCCTGCGTCCCAGCCCGCGTATTCTGATTTGCGTACCTTGTGGTTCAACCCAGGTTGAACGTCGCGCTATTAGAGAATCAGCTGCTATGGCCGGAGCCAGGGAAGTCTATCTTATTGAAGAACCCATGTCTGC
This sequence comes from Methylomonas sp., assembly GCA_026989395.1. Classification (GTDB taxonomy): domain Bacteria; phylum Pseudomonadota; class Gammaproteobacteria; order Methylococcales; family Methylomonadaceae; genus JALSJK01. The sequence goes on along the minus strand of JALSJK010000101.1, from coordinate 8,234 downwards.
AGCAATTGGCGCAGGCTTACCAGTTGATGAACCTCATGGCTCAATGGTTCTGGATATTGGAGGGGGGACTTCTGAAGTGGCTGTGATTTCTTTAAATGGCATTGTTTATTCTGCTTCAGTTAGGATTGGCGGGGATCGCTTTGATGAAGCCATCATCAATTATGTGCGTAGAAATTACGGCACCTTAATTGGCGAAGCAACTGCAGAACGCATAAAAAAAGAAATTGGCACAGCTTATCCGGGCAGCGAAATCAAGGAAATTGAAGTCAAGGGCCGCAATCTTGCAGAAGGCGTGCCTCGTAGCTTTGCCTTAAACAGCAATGAAATATTAGAAGCATTACAGGACCCACTTGCCGGAATCGTAGGTGCTGTCAAAGTGGCTTTGGAACAAACACCACCTGAACTTGGTGCTGATGTCGCCAATATGGGTATTGTGATTACTGGCGGCGGCGCCTTACTAAATGATATTGATCGCCTGGTCGCTGAAGAAACAGGTTTACCAGTCAATATAGCTGATGACCCATTAACTTGCGTCGCCAGGGGTGGAGGCCGAGTTTTAGAGATATTAGATGAAAAAGGCGCAGAAACCTTTTCCCTAGAATAAAGTCATATAAAATTCCCCCGCTCTTATGCTGAAGAGGTAATAAAAATAAAACTGTTATTTGCAACTGAGCCTTCAATCAATACCCGGCTGCTGATTGTGGTGATTCTGTCTATAAGTCTTATCATTGCAGAACACCGCGGCAATAGCCTGAATGGTCTCCGCTCTATTCTGTCATTGCTTGTTTATCCTGTACAATTTTTAGTCAGCCTGCCATCAACCATAGCGCATCAAACCATCGCAACTGGCGATTTACGGGAAAAATATAATAAACTCAAACAAGAGCATCTCATCACCCAAGGAAAATTGCTCAAGTTTGAAGCCCTGGAAAAAGAAAATATCCGTCTCAGGGCGCTATTAGCCAATTCTTTTAAATTAGGCGAGCAAGTTCTGGTTGCTGAAATCCTGTCTGTTAATCTTGTGCCATACGAACATACTGTTTTGGTCAATAAAGGTTCGCGTTTTGGCGTTCATGCAAAACAACCTGTGATGGATGCACAAGGAATTGTTGGTCAAGTTATCCGCTCAACACCATTAACTTCAGAAATTCTGTTGATAACTGATCCAAGTCACGCCATTCCAGTTCAAGTCAACCGAAATGGACTTCGAACCATCGCCATTGGAAGTGGGCTACTGAATCGTTTAAATTTACCTTACTTACCGAATAATGCCGATATTCGACCGGGGGACCTGTTGGTAACTTCTGGTCTGGGCGGACGTTTTCCCTACGGCTACCCGGTTGCCGTAGTTGATAATTTCAAGCCACAACCCGACAAACCTTTCGCTAATATCTTTGCTACACCGAAAGCACATTTAGATAAAAGCCGTGAATTACTCATCGTTTGGAGTGATTCAAAGCCAAAACCTTTAACAGAAACTCCCGCATCAGAACAACAAAAAAGCGATGTCACTGAATAACCCCCAAAGTTTAGGCTTTTTCTTTCTGAGCATATTTTTTTCCATGGCCTTGAAAATCGCACCTTGGCCAACATTTTTTGTGCAAATTAATCCTGACTGGATTCTACTCACCTTAATTTACTGGGCATTAGCAACTCCTGACAGAACTGGCATCCTCAGTGCCGGTTCTATCGGCTTGTTAACCGATGTTTTGACAGGAAGAGCGCTTGGCCAATATGCCCTTGCTTATCCTTTGGCAATTTATTTTTGCATCAAAAAACACAAACGCTTAAGGCAATTCCCATTATTCCAGCAAGCGCTGTTCATTTTCATCATTCAACTATTGTCACAACTTCTGATTTTCTGGACAGAAAACTTCCTTAATCCCACTCAATTTACTGCAAAATTTTGGTGGCCGGTTTTTTCAGGCACACTTGCCTGGCCACTGGTGTTTACGGTGTTACGCCACATTCGCGTCCCAAAAACACGGCTTTAACCATACCGTATTTATGTCCAGCGTTTATTCTGTCAAAGACTCTCACACTGAAAATAAAATTTTTCTGAGTCGAATTGTTGCGATTTTCATTTTCATCGTGACCCTGATAATAGTGCTGCTGGCCCGCTTGATTTATTTACAGGTAGTTGGTCACGAACATTACGCCAGCTTAGCAAAAAATAACCGCATTAAATTGGTCCCTGTACCGCCTACCCGCGGAATTATTTATGACAGAAAAGGCAGAATACTCGCTGAAAACTTACCGTCATACTCGCTTGAACTCATTCCTGAACAAGTGCCGGATCTGGACAAGACACTTAGCCGACTCAAACAGCTTCTGGATATATCTGAAGAAAAAATTGCTCAATTTCGCCGCCAATATAAACAAAAACGCCGATTTAACAGCACCCCATTATTACTAAAAATGAATGACGAGCAAGTTGCAAAATTTGCCGTAGTCAGGCATTCATTTCCTGGCGTTGATATTCATGCGGGCCTGATCAGACATTACCCCTATTCTGAAATTACTTCCCATGTTGTGGGCTATGTCGGAAGAATTAACGTCAAGGAACTAAAAAGACTGCCTGAAGCTGAATACCGTGGAACACATCATGTTGGCAAAACCGGCATTGAAAAATCCTACGAAACCCAATTGCATGGTAAAACTGGTTTTGCAGAAATTGAAACCAACGCCCAGGGTCGATTTATCAATACTTTAGACACCATTGCCCCGCAGCCGGGGTCTGATCTTTATCTGTCTTTGGATATTGATCTACAAAAAACCGCTTATGATGCACTGGATATTTATAATGGTGTCGTTACCGCCATTGATATTGAAACCGGCGGGGTTTTGGTTTTTGTCAGCAAGCCTGGATTTGATGCCAACCAATTTGTCTCTGGAATCAGTACAGCCAACTATAGAGCATTACAGAACTCAGATGCACGCCCTTTATTTAACCGGGCTTTACGCGGCCTTTATCCTCCGGGTTCCACAATTAAACCATTCATAGGGCTTGCCGGACTCGAATACCAGATTATCAAACCCCAAACTTCAACATTCTGCCCAGGTTATTACCAATTACCTAATCTTAGCCATAAATACCGTGACTGGAAAAGATGGGGACATGGCGCTGTGAACTTGAAAGACGCTATCACCCAATCCTGTGATGTCTATTTTTATGATCTAGCATTTAATCTTGGCATAGATAATATTCATGATTTCCTGCAACAGTTCGGTTTTAATAAAAAAACCAATATTGACCTGGTTGGTGAAAAAAAAGGATTAATTCCATCACGTAAGTGGAAAAAAAAGGTCAAAAATGAATCCTGGTATCATGGCGAAACTTTAATTACCGGAATTGGCCAAGGTTTTACCCAAGTCACCGCATTACAGCTTGCCAAAGCCACTGCCACTTTAGCTAGTCAGGGAAAAATCGTCCAGCCTCATTTAGTCAGCCAGATCGCCTCAGATAATGTTCCACGCTCGGTAAAGCAACCCAACTCAGACACCATTCCCCTGCAACCAGAAAACATCAATCAAGTGATTGATGCAATGATTAATGTCGTTCATGGCACCCGAGGCACTGCAAAAAGAATCAGCAAGGGTCTTGACTATCAAATTGCAGGAAAAACCGGCACGGCTCAGGTTTTTTCTGTTAAACAGGACGAACGTTACAGTGAAGCTGAAATAGCTTTTAAATTACGTGATCATGCTTTGTTTATTGCTTTTGCTCCGGCTGACCGGCCTAAAATTGCCATCGCAGTGATTGCTGAAAATGGTGGCCATGGCAGTTCGGTTGCTGCGCCAATTGCAGCAAAAGTGATAAAACAATATCTTTCGAAACCTGCTATAAAATGAATACCGAAACGCGCCAGGAACAATTTCACTCTTCTTCCCTGGTTGGGAAGTTACTCAGAAAGCTACATATTGATATCCCGTTATTAGCAGGGTTATTACTACTTTCAGCACTCAGTTTGACTGTTTTATATAGTGCTGGAAATCAAAATATGGCGATCCTGACCAAACAGTTGATACGTATGGCCATTGCTTTCGGATTCATGATTGTTCTGGCTCATATCAATCCCCAGCAATTTCAACGCCACTCAACTTTATTATATGGTCTTGGAATATTTCTGTTAATCGCAGTTTTGTTGATGGGGGATATTGGCAAAGGCGCGCAACGCTGGCTAAATCTAGGTTTTTTCAGATTTCAACCGTCTGAAATGATTAAAATCACCACGCCTATGATGGTGGCTCGTTATCTGGCAGACCATCCATTACCACCACGGCTGAAACAAATCGGTTTCGCCGCTATTTTGATTTTCCTGCCAACACTGCTTATTGCCAAACAGCCAGATCTTGGAACCGCTATTTTAGTAGCCAGTTCAGGCGCTGCAGTATTGTTTTTTGCAGGTCTTTCCTGGCGCCTTCTCTTGGCTACCATTGCTTTTCTTGCATCGCTAACGCCAATTCTATGGTACTTTATGCGAGACTATCAACGTAAAAGAGTCATGACCTTATTAGACCCTGAAGCCGACCCCTTGGGAGCTGGCTATCACATTATTCAATCGAAAATTGCCATCGGTTCGGGAGGTATTTCTGGTAAAGGCTGGCTCGGCAGCACCCAATCCAAACTGGATTTTTTACCCGAAAGTTCCACTGATTTTATTTTTGCCGTTTTTGCAGAAGAATTTGGCTTATCTGGCTGTGCCGGACTATTATTACTTTATCTGTTAATTATCACCCGCAGCCTTTATATTGCAGTGCAAGCCCAAGACAGCTATAGCCGCTTACTAGCCGGCAGCCTGACTTTTACTTTTTTTGTTTATATTTTTGTCAATATTGGCATGGTAATAGGCATTCTACCCGTCGTTGGTGTTCCGTTACCATTAATCAGTTACGGCGGGACATCCATGGTCACGCTACTCGGCGGTTTCGGAATTTTAATGTCCATCCATACTCACAGAAAATTTTTACCCACTTGATCTAATGAAACTCAATCAACATATCTTTACATTTATCTTATTTTTTCTGGCATTCAATAGCTATGCAACATTTAAGGATCAAAACGCCATCAATGTTTTTATTGAACAAATGCAAAAAAAACATGATTTCAAAAAAACTGACCTTGAACGCTGGTTTGATACTGTTGAAATCAAGGAAAGTATCCTGAAGGCCATCTCCAGACCTGCCGAAGGCATGCCCTGGCATAAATACCGAAAGATTTTTATTACTGAATCTCGTATTCAGGGCGGTATTAAATTCTGGAAAGAAAATGAAAAGGCTCTCAAAAAAGCTGCGGAAAAATATGGCGTACCACCAGAAATTATTGTTGCCATCATCGGCGTAGAAACGCTTTATGGTAAACACACCGGAACCTACCGGGTCATAGACGCCTTGTCTACACTGGGCTTTAATTATCCAAAACGGAGCAAATTTTTTCTGCGTGAACTGGAAAGTTTTTTATTGCTTTGCCGCAACGAAAAAATGGATCCGCTTAATCCGACAGGTTCCTACGCCGGTGCAATGGGCTTACCACAATTCATGCCTAGTAGCTTTATTGCCTATGCCGCTGACTTTGAGGGCGATGAAAAAATAGATATCTGGAGCAATACTGCTGATGCCATAGCCAGTGTCGGTAATTATTTTGCAAAGCATCACTGGCAGAAAGATCAACCAATCGCTTTTCCAGTCACTGCAAAAGGTGATCAATATAAAAAACTACTCACTTCGGGGTTAAAACCCGACGTTACAATTGAAGACATCCAAAAACTGAACATTACCCTTGTTGATCCTGTGCCGGCAAAAACAAAAGTCAAATTACTGGAATTTGAACAACCAGATACAACAGATTTATGGCTTGGGCTGAATAATTTTTATGTTATCACTCGCTACAATCGCAGCCCTCTTTATGCCATGGCCGTTTTTCAATTAAGCCAGGCGATACTGGGACAGAATACAAAAACCCGAATTTCATTAGAAGAATAAAGATAATTTCTTGGAGCCTGGCCGAGAACTAAATATCTAACTGAGTGACCACACAACATAAGGCATTTTCAAAAACGGCCTTAACAGCCACAGGGCAACCGCATTAAATACATTTTAAATCAATAGATTGAATGAAGATATATTAAAATTTTACAAGTTGCAGAGGGTTTATAACCAAGGCAATAGGTTTAAATTCTCTTGACTTTTTTAGTGGCATGAAAAATCAATGCCTTGCCGAGATCAAATTTATTAAAAATATCAAAAATTCTAAATTGTAAAAATCTCTGTTTTTTTAAACCCAATTACCTATGCTTAAATACTTTTCTCCACTCGTCTTACTGCTTATTTTTTGTTCTGTCAAGGCTGAGCAGGCGCAAGAGTTAGAGCCTATTATTGTCTCAGCCCCTTTGCATAAAAAAGCAGCAGAAACCATTCACCCAGTTAATATTCTGACAGGAAAGGATTTGACCCTGAAACAGGGAACAACCATTGGCGACACCCTGAAACAGGAACTGGGCATACATAGCAGTTCGTTTGGTTCCAGCGTGGGGCAACCGGTCATCCGAGGGCAAGTAGGGACAAGGGTGCAAGTGCTGCAAAATGGCGTAAGCAGCCTTGATGTCTCAGGTGTGAGTCCTGACCATGCAAACAGTACAGAAGGGATATTTGCCGAACAAATTGAGGTTTTACGCGGTCCAGCCAGCTTGCTGTATGGCAGTGGTGCGATAGGAGGTATTGTTAATGTGATTGATAACCGTATTCCCATGTATCGACCAGAATCGGCCTCGGTTACTTTTGAACAACGTTACAATTCCGTTTCCGATCAGTGGAGCAGCGCTTTAAAATATGACGGTGGATTGGAACAATGGGCTTGGCATATTGATGGTTTTTTCCGCGATAGTGGAAACTATGATGTGCCCACAAAATCAAATGGCACAGGCTTTGTTGCCAATACCGATGCACAAAGCTGGAGCGGTACGCTGGGCACTTCCTGGATAGACGACTGGGGTATGGTGGGGTTTTCGATCAATCATCTGGATAATAATTATGGTGTGCCGCCGGTTGATGAATTAGTCAGAATTGATGTGCAGCAAACACGCTATGATTTAAAAGCTGAGTTTTATGATCCCTTCGCCTGGGCCGAGACTTTAAAGTTCCGTTTTGCTTATAATGATTATCAACATGCTGAGCTAGAAGATGGCGTGACGGTCGGAACACTGTTTGATAATCAAGCGATGGAAGGTCGGGTAGAATTGGTGCATCACAAGCTGGGCTTTATTGATCATGGGGCGCTGGGTTTTCAAACGCAACATAAAGATTTTTTAGCGTCAGGAGAAGAAGCCTTTGTCCCGCCCTCTACGTTACAAAGTTATGCTGTGTTTGCCGTTGAGGATATTCATGCAGGGGATATAACTTACGAAGTGGGGCTACGTGTAGAACATCAACAAATTGATGCGGACGGGTTTAATAGTAAACGGCATACGCCTGTGAATGCGTCAATCTCAGCGCTATGGCATGCAACAGATGATATGCTTATTAGTTTAGCGTTTACCCATGCACAACGAGCGCCTGCTATCCAGGAGCTTTTTTCAAACGGCGTTCATTTTGCAACGCAAAGCTTTGAATTAGGGGACGAAAACCTGCAGCTGGAAACCTCGTACAATCTAGAGCTGGGCTTTCAGGCTGAATTTAAAGGGGTTTCCACAGAAATTAATTTATTTCATAATTGGAGTAAAGACTATATTTTTCAACAAAGTACAGGCCAATCATTTGACTTAGACACTGAACAAATTAGCGCATTGTGCGCGGGAAGCTGCTTGCCTGTTTTTCAAGCTGTACAGCAAGATGCAAGATTTTATGGCTTTGAATCACAGCTTTCGTTTCCTCTTTGGAATTCTGAAAATAATCAACTGGATGGCAGTTTATTTGCTGATTATGTTCGCGGTCAACTAAATGCTGGTGGAAATGTGCCACGTATGCCGCCGTTACGCTTTGGAATACAATTAGATTACACGGGCTATAAAAACTTCTCAGCAGGATTAAGACTAACCCGCGCAGAAAAACAGACTCATACCAGTGATAATGAAACCCCGACAAATGGTTATCTATTATTAGATGCAAATATTAATTAGTCACCCCTGAAAAACAACCTATCCAAATGATTAATAAAGAATTATCTATAAAAAAGCAAGGAACAAAACACCCAGAAATAGTATAATAGACCTTAATTTTCTGGGCGAAAAGATCACCAT
>JALSJK010000100.1 GCA_026989395.1 Methylomonas sp. | reverse complement strand
GTCAGGAAGTCATGGAACAGGAAGACATCACGGTGACAATTTTACTTGGCCGGGGGCAGGCAAAAGAAGAAGTGCTGACTTGTGATTTTTCTTATGATTATGTGCGGATTAATGCTGAATACAGAACTTGAGCGTGGTTTTTTTCTATGCCTGAAACACAGTTGGTTCATGTAGCAGTAGGGGTCATAAGAAATAATTCAAATAACATCCTCATTTCGAAAAGGCACAAACATCTTCACCAGGGAGGATTATGGGAGTTTCCAGGGGGCAAAGTGGAAACAGGCGAAGATGTTAGGCGTGCTTTGGCAAGAGAATTAAAGGAGGAATTGAATTTAACTGTTGAACTAGCCAAGCCGTTGATCACCATCAATCATCAATATGATGATTTGGCCGTTTGTCTGGATGTTTGGGAAGTTGTTGAATTTTCTGGCGATCTGAAAGCATGTGAAGGTCAGCCAATTCGATGGGTCAAGACTGATGAATTACGACATTATGATTTTCCGGCAGCGAATTTTCCTATCATCAGTGCAACTTGTTTGCCGCGATATTATGCGATTCTGGATGATGCCAGGCTGGAAAAATTGCAGCATAATTTTATCAAGATCATCAAAAAAGGCATCAAGTTGATTCAGCTTAGGGCAAAATCATTGGCTGAAAATGAGGTCCGGGAATTCATGCAGTTCATCAAGCCTTATTGTGAAAAAAATAATGTTCAGCTGCTGTTAAATTCAGGCATGGCGAATGCCTGGGATTTTGCTCAATATGGATTGCATTTAACCAGCACAGATTTAATGACTCTGTCAACAAGGCCGGCTGGTTTTAAATGGGTTGGTGCGTCTTGCCATTCTTTGGAAGACTTACGATTAGCCGAGCAATATCAACTTGATTTTGCCGTTTTGGGGGCTGTTTTACCTACCGCGACCCATCCCGGTATTGAAACACTGGGTTGGGAAAAATTTGCCAAGTTGGTCAGGCAAGTTAATATTCCTGTTTACGCACTGGGTGGCATGGAGTTATCAGATCAGGAGCAGGCGATCTATTCTGGAGCGCAAGGTATTGCGGGTATTCGTACTTTTCTGAAGTAGTTACCGTGTTATCCTTTAAGTTCAGTAACGATGGTTGCAATTCCTTCCTTTTTAAGTCGGTTACGAACTCTTTCAACGGTAGATAATTTTGCATAAGGGCCAATTTTAAGGCGATTCCAGATGACATTTCCGACCTTGGCTTTTTCAATTTTTGATTGTATTCCCATGAAGGCCAGCCGAGCTTTTAGCTTGTCAGCTTCTTGAAATTCCCGGAATGAGCCGACCTGTAAAACATACTGAGCAGATTTAGCCTTGCCAACTTTTTCTTCTCTGGCGCGGGTTTTTATTTCATATTCTGGAATCCGTACTTCTTTGGATTCCAAAAGGTTATAGAAATCAAATTGGGGTTCAATTTTTTCTGGTTTGGGTTGGGCTATTTTTTTAGCGGGTTTTTTTTCCGGCTTAGGCGGTGTTACAGGGAGCGGCTTGGTGACAGCCGTTGTTTGCTCATCGGGCGTTGAATCGCCAAGAAAACTTAAGCTCCAGGCAAATCCGGCTATTAACAGGATGACCAACAGCCAGCGCCACCAACTGATTTTTGTTTCGGGTTGGGAACGTTTTCTGCGATTTGATGAAGTTCGGGGCTTGTAGTCTCTTGCCATTACATTGATTCTGGAGCATTTATATTTAATAAGTCTAGTCCATTAGCAATAACTTGTTTGGCTGCATCAATTAAATTTAAGCGGGCATTGCGTAAAGCGCTATCTTCAACCAGGAATTGATGAGCGTTATAGTAAGTATGAAATTCATTAGCCAATTCTCGTAAATACAGGATGAGCTGGTGAGGTTCATATTTCAGGGCCGATTTTTCAACAATTTCTGGATATCTCGATAAAGTAGCGACCAGTTCAGTTTCATGAGGTTGACTGAGTTTGTCAAGATTATCCATGCCCTGTTTAATATCTCGTGACCAGCCTTTTTCATCTAGTTGACGAAATACGCTGCAAACTCTGGCATGGGCATACTGCACATAATAAACCGGGTTTTCATTGGTTTTTGAAGTTGCAAGTTTCAAATCAAAATCAAGATGTTGCTCGGAACGGCGCATGGCATAGAAGAATCGTGCAGCGTCTTTCCCAACCTCGTTTCGTAGTTGGCGTAAGGTAACAAATTCTCCTGCACGCGTTGACATCGGGATTTTTTCTTTGCCCCGGTAAAGAATGGCAAACTGTACCAGTAATACTTTCAGTTTTTCCGGGTTGGCTCCCAGAGCTTGCAGAGCTGCTTTTACCCTGGGAATATAGCCGTGATGATCGGCTCCCCAAATATCAATGATTTGATCAAAGCCCCGATCCAGCTTGTTCATGTGATAAGCGATGTCAGAAGCAAAATAGGTGGTTTGGCCGTTATCCCGAACCACAACCCGATCTTTTTCATCTCCAAGCTGACTGGAAGCGAACCAGGTCGCCCCTTCTTTTTGATAGAGGTATCCGGCTTTATCCAGGCGTTGCAGAGCATCTTGTACGGAACCATTAGTCATTAACTGACGTTCTGAAAACCATTCCTGAAAAGTCACGCCAAATTCAGCCAGGTCTTCTTTAATATCATCAAGAATTTGTTTTAATCCAAGAGAAAAAATATCTTCATACTGGGAGGAGTCCAGTAACTCCTTGGCTCGATTTATCAGTGCATCAATATGTGCTTCTTTATCACCACCTTGCGGTTCATCCGCTGGTAAATTCTCCATAACCAGTTCGGCCGGTTTTCGATAGTCATTTTCAGAATGCTGATGGATTTCTCTGGCAATATCCCGGATGTAATCACCCCGGTATCCATTACTGGGGAAAGGTATGATTTCCCCGCATTCTTCAAGATAGCGTAACCAGATGCTGGTAGCCAGAATATCCATTTGCCGGCCTGCATCATTGACGTAATATTCCCGGTGAACATCAAAGCCGACTGCTTCCAGTAAATCGGAGACTACAGAGCCGTACGCTGCCCCTCTCCCATGACCGACATGCAGTGGTCCGGTCGGATTCGCAGAGACAAATTCAACCTGAATTTTTTTTCCGGCGCCAATGTCGCTTTTGCCGAATTCATGGCCAAGATCATGAATTTGAGAGATGATTTGGTATTGTGCATTCGGGTTAATAAAGAAATTGATGAAACCGGGACCAGCAATTTCAATGTTACTGATGGCCGGGTCATTTGGTAAGGCATTGACTATTTTTTCCGCCAGTTGTCTGGGATTCATTTTGGCCGGTTTGGCCAGAATCATGGCAATATTGGAAGCAAAATCGCCATGCTGAGAATCGCGGGTACGTTCGATGGTAATTTTAGGCGTTACATTTTCATCAATAATGCCTTGGTTTTTTATCTCTGATAAAGCCTTTTCAATCACTGAGGCAAGTTTTTGTTTCATGGTCAAGATAACTGTTCCGGGCACAAAGTAACCGGGTATTATCCATGAAACCCGGGATATTATCCAATTTGATTAGTACAAATCTATTGGGTCTACATCCAGCGACCAGCGAACCTTTTTTGCCAGTTTCATGGTTTCAATTTCTGGCATCAATCGATCAAGCAAATCATGTAGATCAGAACGAACAGTGGTTTGTATAAGTAATTGATAATGAAAACGTCCAGCGCGTTTTTCCATCGGTGCCGGGGCTGGACCAAGTATCTGGATCTTGTTGCCAGCAGGTTTTAGAAAATCTGATATTTTTTGTAAAAACTCGACAGGCGTTTGTTTGTCCATTGCCAGAACCCGAAATAACGCTTGATAACTGAAAGGAGGGAGTTGTGCCGCTTGCCTTTCTGCAAGTGCTGAACGGGCAAAATGACTGTAGTCTTGATGAATCAGGGTTAGCAATAAAGGGTGATCTGGTTTCCGTGTTTGCAATACAACTTTCCCTGGTTTCTCGGCCCGCCCGGCTCTGCCTGAGACCTGTATAATCATTTGCGCCAGTTTTTCCGGGGCATGAAAATCAATCCCGAATAATCCACTATCAACGTCCAGCATGGCGACTAAAGTGACGTTTGGAAAATGATGCCCTTTTGCCAGCATTTGGGTGCCTAAAATAATTTCTGCCTGCCCGGAGTTAATGGCTTGCAATTGCTCTTCAAGTTGGTTTTTACGTTGAGTGGTATCCCGGTCTAGTCTAATGGTTTTATAATTGGGGAAAAATTCCTGCAAGGCCTGTTCGATTCTTTCAGTACCCAGGCCAATTGGCGTTAATTCATTTTGTTGACAAGAGTGGCATTGGCGGGAAAGTGTTTGTTGCTGGCCGCAATGATGACAACGCAGTTTGTTTTCATTGAAATGTACGACCAGATTGGCATCGCAGTGGCGACAGCGAGCAATCCAGCCACAGCTGTGACACATCAGGACGGGAGCATAACCACGTCGGTTAAGAAAAATTAAAACCTGCTCGCGTTTGTCCAGGGTTTCAGTTATTTGGGCCAATAACTGCTCGGAAAACCCCTCTTGCATTTTTTTGTTTCGGATGTCCAGTAGTTGAATCACCGGTTTGGTTGCATTTCCCGCTCTTTTGGATAATTTAAGATGGTGATAGCGTTTTCTGATGGCGTTATGAAAACTTTCCAGCGAGGGAGTGGCTGAGCCTAAAATTACAGGGATATCAAGCATTTTTCCACGAACGATTGCAACGTCCCGAGCGGAAAACCTGAAACCCTCTTGTTGTTTAAAAGAACTGTCATGTTCTTCGTCAAGAATTATTAATCCAGGCTGCGGCATCGGAGTAAAGAGTGCTGATCGGGTACCGAGTAAAATCGAAGTTTCTCCTTGCTGCATTTTTAACCAGGCTTCAAAGCGTTGTGTGTTACTGAGTTTTGAGTGGAAAATTGCAACGGGTACAGCAAAACGTTTACGAAAGCGATTTTCTAGCTGGGGAGTTAGTGTAATTTCAGGCAATAGCACCAGGACTTGTTTGCCGTCTTTCAGCACTTGCTGAATGATCTGCATATAAACTTCGGTTTTACCGCTACCCGTAACGCCTTCCAGTAAAAAAACCTTGAATTGACCCAGATTTTCGCTGACACTATCAATTGCCTTCCGTTGTTCAAGGTTGGCATTAAATGTTGATGACAACAAGATCTGTTGAGGTGTCGAATGTGTAGCCTTTATCGGTTCAGTTTCTTTTATCCATTGCTTTTCCAGGATTTTTTTGAGTGGTGCTTGCCAGTTTTCAATCTGGAATGAAATTTGGGTTGTAGAGAGCGCTAACGGGCTGTTCTTAAACAAGTCGATCAGGGCTTGTTGTTTTTTGGCTCTTTTAATAAGTTTTGAGTCAAGTGTTTTCCCGGTTTCGGTTAGCTCGTAATATGACTCGTGGTTTAGCTTTGCAGGTTTTCCCGTTCTTAAGACCGCGGGGAATGCACTCATCATCACTTCACCAATCGGGTAGTGGTAGTAACTGGATGCCCAGTGTAATAGCTTTAAATCTATTTCATTCAGTAGTGGAGTTTGATCAAGAATCTCTTTAATATTTTTCAGTTTTTCTATTTTGAATGTTGTGGTATCGGTTATTTCCACCAAAATACCAATTTTTTCTCCGCTGCCAAAAGGAACCCGAACTCTGGCACCTATTGTTGCTTGCGAATTTTCTTTATTGTTTGGTGGTAAATAGTCAAACAAACGGGTAAGTGGCACAGCCAGGGCAATCCGAAAAATCAGCATCTTGTCAACAGGCAAATTATTGGTCATTTTTAAACTAAATTACACCTATTTGGGCTAAGTGATTATTAATCAGGCATAATTTGAGTTGTTCACAAAAGCTGTGGATAACTCTGTGGATTAGGTCTTGTTTTATTGCCTGATGCATAGTGTTTACTGGTGTTTTGTTAAATTGCTCAGTTTTAAAGCTAATGAGTAAATGTATTATTATTCAAATAGTTATGATTTTTTACGAATTTTGGTATTTTTATTTTTGCTTACGGGTTCACAAAATGAAATTCTTAATTTTAAATTGTGAATAAGTCAATTTTTAATGGTTAAAAACGGCTGATAATTTCCATTGAATTTTACTTTTTGCTAAAAAATGAAAAATAACAATGCTTAAAATGAAATTTAAAAATTAGATCATATTTTTCATATTCATCGTATAAATAGCAGCCAAGTTATTCATCGGTATAAATAATTCAAGTTGCCCACAAAATCTGTGGATAACTCTGTGGATTTAGTCTTGCTAGTATCGCTTAATGACGGTTTTTATTACAGTTTTGTTAAATAGGCTGCTTTTAGAGCAAATGGTGTTTTTTTATTAATTTCAATGTGTTATAAATAGTCAAAAAAAACTTGGATTTAATTGTTGCAAACTGTGTCACATTTTTGTTTTTAATATTTTAAGTTGTGTGTAAGTTGGAAATATTGTTTGGCTTCTGGTAAGAAAAATAATGATTATGGAATCACTAAGTAGACTCGTTTTAAGAACCGATGTTTCCGGAATGCCTCTCGGTTGGGTGGATTTTCAAGAAGCGGTTAAATTATATCATTTAGACCAAGTGGCTTATTCGCTTGGGAACCACCTTTATACTATTCATGGTGGCTATAATGCTTTGTCCGGCATGCAAAGCAAATTAGAGATTAATTCGATTATCGCGACATTCAATCACCATCAAAAATCAAAAAAAACGCGTCATTATATTCCTCCGTTGAATAATCATGCTTTATTCAAAAGGGATAATTATATTTGTTTGTATTGTGGTGAATATTTTCGTCGGAGTTTGTTGTCAAGAGATCATATTATTCCTGTGAGCATGGGTGGCCAAGATACCTGGAATAATGTTGCGACCGCTTGCAAACGATGCAATAACTACAAGGCAGGCAGAACGCCTGAGCAGGCCAATATGCAATTAATTGCAATTCCTTTTGTTCCTAACCGGGCAGAATATGTGTTTTTGCAAGGGCGTAAGATTTTAAGTGATCAGATGGAATTTCTGTGCAGCCATTTTCCAAGAAAGAGTCCGTTACGTCACAGGAATGTTGGTTAATCGGCTTTCGAAGACTATTTTTTGATGAATTTTAGTGTCATGCGGTCACTTTCCCCGATAGCCTGGTATTTTTCTTTATCCTGATCCTTTAGTTTAAGTGATGGCGGTAATGTCCAAACGCCCTTTGGATGATTTTTGGTATCTTTGGGATTAGCATTGATTTCTGATTTTGCTAGTAACGTAAAGCCTGCTTTTTTAGCGAGATCAATCACATAATCTTCGCGAACGTAACCAGATAAGGCTTTCGGGTCTTGAGGTAATGAAGCGTCACCGCGGTGTTCAACAACGCCCAGTATGCCACCAGGTTTCAATGCTATATACATGGCCTGGAAAACTTTTTCTGCGGTTCCTTTTTTCATCCAGTTGTGGACATTACGGAAAGTTAAGACTCGGTCTGCGGATGCCTCTGGTGCGATGTCAAGCTTTTGTGGTGGATCTAGTTCAGTGAGTATGAGCTTGCCATAAATTTCTGGCTGGGCTTTTATTTTGCCAATGAATTTCTTCAAATTTTTCTGAAAATATGGAACAGAAGAATCTGCAGCAAAATGGGCTGCATATAATTTGCCTTGTTGCTTTAGATAGGGCGCTAAAATTTCTGTGTACCAACCTGCTCCGCCAGGCCAGATTTCAACAACTGTCATATTAGGTTGAACTTCGAAAAATTCCAAGGTTTGTTTAGGATGACGATAAACATCTCTGGCCTTATGTGCGGCACTTCGATGATTGCCTGAAATCACATGCTGCAGGCTTTCATTCTGTTTTGCCCAGCTGGGTTGAAAAGTGGCAATCAACAAAGCTGCCGAAAAAAACACTAATTTCTTCATATCATTATCCGATTTTATTAAAGATGATGCTGTTCATCTGAGTCATTCCAGAGTTGCAATAAGCTTAAGCAAGCCAAACCAACGAACGCTACCAATGTCCATCCCGGGATGCTGATATCCATAAAAGTCCATAAAACTTCAGCACATTCTCCAGTGCCATTCAGCATCAATCTTAATGTTTCTGTTAACGGGAAATTTTCAAAAATATAAGATAGCCCAGGGCCACAATCAGGTACTTGTTCGGGAGGAAGGTTTTGCAGCCAGACATGACGGGCAGATATTGCTGCCCCTCCAAGCGCTACGATGACGCCCAATATTGAATAGACTTTGGTGCCAGCCGGTCCAGGATTATGAATGGCAGCCACTAGAAAAACGATGCCAACTAAAGCCAGGACAATTCGTTGAGAAATACACAACGGACAAGGTTCCAGGCCTTCAACGAACTGGAAATAAGCTGCAACGGCCAACATCAAAAAACAACTGATAAAACCTATTAAAAACCAGGCTCTTGGCCTTAAATGAATCATGCTTGTTTCTCCACTTCCTGTTTAAATGCCTTGATTTGTCGTGATGGACCCAAAACGATGAGAATATCGCCAGCGTCTAATCTATGATCTTGCTCTCCAATCGTAAAGTGTAACTCTTTACCCAGCTCTTTATCAACTATGGCAATTAAAATAAGGTTATATCGAGAATTTAATTGTAATTGACTGGCATAGGTATTTTCTAACGGTGAATCTGGCGGGATTAGAATTTCAGCAGTGTTTAGATCGTGTCGTCCAAAAATAGTATGGTCTAGGACATCTGCAATATCCGGGTTTTTTATCAACTGGTAGATTTTCCTGCCGCAGATTTGGTACGGATCAATAATTTTGTTAGCTCCGGCAACAAGTAGTTTGTCCGCCGATTCAGGATCATCAACAATAGAAATTATTTCAAGTTTTTGGTCCATGGCTCGAGCAGAAATTGTCAAGAAAAGGTTGTTTGAGTCTTCTTCAAAAAAACAAAACAGGACATCAATGTGGCGACCGATGCCCACTTCCTCCAAGTTATCATCATTTCGATAATCGGTTGCAATTACTGTAAAACCAAGGTCTGCAGCGGTAATCAAGCTTTCTTGATCCTGGTCGACAACGATAACTTCATGCTGTTTTAAATCCAGGCACTTGATGAGTTCAAATGACATGGGATTGTAGCCAAATATGGCAATATTTTTGACACTCATTTGATTGCTAGACTACTTCTTTCAATTTGATCCTTAAAATAATCAATACTGTATTTTCGTCCGAGCAGAACCAGGATATCTTTAGCTTGTAAGATGAATTCGTCTGCCGGGTTAAAATAAAACTGACGATTTTTTACTTTATACCGGTTATTACGTTTGCAGTGAATGGTCTTATTACTGATTACACCAATGAGAATCAGACGACGTTTTTCGAAATCGATATCTTTAATTTTTACATTTTCAATGTCAGAATTTTCTGGAACCAATATGGTTTCCATCAAAATATCTTTTTCCTCATTGATAATGCCAAAAATGGCTTGCGATGCAACGGGTTGGCCAACATATTCAGCAGCTAATAACCCTGAAATTTCAAAAGGTTGTACAATAAAATTAGCGCCAACTTGTCTAAGTTTTTTGATGTTTTCTTGTCTATTGGCGCGCGAGATAATTTTAATGTCCCGATTTAGGTGACGACTGGTCAAAGTGACATAAACATTGGTCACATCATTACCGGTTGTGCAAAGCACAGCTTTTGCACCTTTATTGATACCAGCATTTAATAGAACCTCATTTTTACTGGCGTCATTTTTTATTGCCAGACAGTTATTTCTTCTGGCTAATAGAAAATTTTCTTCGCTGTTATCAATAATGACATAGGGTTGTTGGTCTTTATCCATGTGTTTGGCGACTTCCTGGCCTACTCTACCGTAACCGCAAATAATGATGAAATTATCAATATTTTCGACTTCTGAAAAGGTACGGTTTTCCCGTAATTCCTCCATTTTCTCTGTGAAAGCAGTAACGATAATCGAGGTAAAAAATGATAATACGCCAACCCCAATGATAATGAGTGTCAAGGCAACAATTCTACCGCCAGGGGTTTGAGGTGTAATATCGCCGTAACCTACGGTCGACATGGTGACGATGGACCAATATAAAGCATCAAATAAATGTCTTACCTGACCGCCAACCGGTTCATTTTCGAACATATAAATAGCGGTACTGGAAATAAACAACCAAAAGCCAATGAACATTGCCAGTGTTAATAACTCAAATCTTTTATTTGCCAGTACTTCAGTAAAGAGTTTGACGCTATGAGAGTAGCGAACCAGCTTGAATAATCTGAAAACCAGAAAAATACGAAGAATTCGTAGTGGCCGGTAACTGGGTAGAATTGCCAGTAAATCGATAATGGCATAAGGAGAGAATATATATTTTAATTTGCTTGAAAAAATTTTAACTAATGGTTTTCTGAGCTGGAATTTGATTCCCAGATATTGGGTGCGTTCGTAATGCTCAATCAGAATTTTATGATTATCTGAATAAAGCCATCCCCGTAAAATATATTCGCTGATAAATACAACAACAACGATATTTTCAAACCATTCACTATAAGGAATGGGCGGATTGTTGATTTCGTAAATCAACAAAAATACACTCATCATGACCAGCAAAATCATGAACAGGTCAAAGTGGCGCTTAAGACGGCTGCCCGGGTTCTCTAATAAGTCGAAAACAAATTTTTTGGTGTTTTGATAACGAGAGGATGATTTCAGAAAATAAGCGAGATGTATAAGCAGCCGGGTAAACATTTTTATTAATTTGTTTTTTTATGTCTAACTACTTTATTTGCGGGGTTAAGATTGATTTCGTCAATCACTATCCCTGATCTGGCATTCAATATATATACCACAGCATTTGCGATATCTTCAGCAAGCAGATGTTGGTTGGGTTCCTCTCCAGGTTCAAAAGAAAGTGACTGAAAAAATTCAGTCTTTACCATGCCAGGATTGATGAGTGAAACGCGAACACTGTTTTTTGCACATTCTTCTCTTAACGCTTGTGTAAAACCGCGTACAGCAAATTTACTGGCACAATAGATTGAGCCTTTCCTGGCACCCTTTAATGCAGCTTCAGAGCCAATATAAATCAGATCGGCAATGGTTTTCTTTTTTAAGGCAGGAAGAAACTCCTTGGTAAGAAATACTTGGCCGGTAAAGTTTACAGCCAGCGAACTTTGTATTTGATGATGAGAAAATTCCTCCAAATTACCAAATAAGCCAATTCCTGCTGAAAAAATGATCGTATCAATATTGGGAAACCGTTTCTTTAAAACTTTTAACTGGGCGGGTAATACATCCAGCTTTGAAAAATCCATTGTAAAGGCGGAAAATCCCTCACAGTTTCGAACCAATTGATCCGGGGTTCTGGAGATGCCAATAACTTGATGCCCCAGATGTAAAATTTTTTCAGTAATGGCTTTACCAATACCCGAACTGGCTCCAGTGACGAGAATAGTGCGCTTTAGACTGTGCATGGAAAAAATTTATTGTCTGGAATGTAATTGAGCACCTCGTTGGTACAAAAATCCAGCATTTGTTTTTCAAGCTGTGATTTGTAAGAGACCATGCCATTGCAATTTTCCAAAGGACCGGCAAACAGTTTCTCTTCAGGATAAAGTTTACGGGTTTTTTTGAAGTATTGCTCCGGTAATCGAAAAGCTCCCAAACTGACAGAATGAAGCAATTGGATATCAATTCTTTCAAATACCTGATTAAAAAGTCGTTGATATTGTTGTTGCCAGTCAGTCTGGAAAATGATGGGATCAAATCGTAAACCTAACAGCCACCCTTGTTCCTGTAATTTACACATTGCTTCAAGCCGTTTATTAATATTCGGGGCTTTATGTTCAATTGCGCTAGCAATTTCGTCTGGTGTAAAGCTGAATGCAACGATGCAGCGAGGGGCGGGCGTTATTTCCAGCAAGCTTCTAATCTGCGTGCTTTTAGTGCGCAGCTCCAGCCAGGCATTGTCGATTGTTTCAAAAAAAGGTAAAAATTCCGCTGCAAAATGAGTTACTGGCTCCAGAGCCAGACTGTCACAGTCATATCCGGAAAAGAAATGGAAGGTTTGTTCCGGGTTTTCTAAGCAAATCTGTCGAATATCATTCTGGAATTGCTCATAATTTACAAATAGCACATAGTTTGCAGATTGATACATGCCTTGCAAAAAGCAATACCTGCAGTCATATAAACAGTTGAGCATATGCGAGAAATAATAATTATAGTTTGCACCTATGCCATAGCCCGGTGGAGCAGGCAGTGCAAAATTTTTATATTTTTCCGCCAAAATTAATGCCGGCTTCTGTTTTTGTAGCCGGAAATTTTGAGCCTTTGGATTAAAGACTTCCCCATAACGATGGCAAAAAATGCGTCTTGCATTTGGAAAACGCTCGCAGATTTCCTCAACCCGGGGATGTTGTTGAATGTTTTCCTCAATATAAATAGTGTCAATCATTAATTAGAAATTATTAGGAGAAAGGAAAACTCTCAAGTTAATGAAGGGCGGATAGCTCTGAAAAATATCATAAACTCATAATATAGGAGCACAGACTAAAAACCAACTGATAAGTAAAATTTCACTTTTTTCAGGGAACTAGATCACAGAATATACAGATTATTTGGCTATTATTGATAGTAACTTCATAAAGCGAAACATCGCTGGCGGGTAAAGTTATGTACGATTTAATAGAAAAAAAGTGGAATCAATTTGTAAATGGCATGATTTTGAAAGATTTTGGCTGGAAACGGAGTTTCAGGAAATTAAATAGTGAGCTGATTTTGCAATGGCGTGATCCACACTCTGGCCATTGGTATTCTGAAAAAACAGCATTAAAGCTGGTAAAAATTCAGGCGCTTGATTATTTGGATCATTGAAAAACTAGTTGCGATTGTTCATTAAGAAATCGTTGAGGTTGGGTATAATGTGTAAGCCTCAAATCAATTTTATGCATTATGACCTTTAAACCTGCATTAACACACCGCAATCGGACGACTACGCAACTGCAGGTCATTATTGAAACACAAATAAAAATTTTACAGGCAGTTCAGGCGGCTTTACCTGAGAATTTAGCGGCTGAAGTTAAGGCTTGCGTTGTTAAGGAAACAAAGTTATTGGTTTATGCGGATTCAGCTGTATGGTCTTCTCAATTGCGTTTTTTTAGTCAAACCATTCAAGCGGCTGCCAATAGGATTTGTGATGGCAAAATTGACAAAATACAGCTAAAAGTACAGCAGCCCATTAGAGACTTTCCCGAGAAGAAATCAAGGAAAAAAATTCCTTCTCAAATTAATATTGATGCGCTTATATCAAGCCAATTACAAGCCCCGGAAAGTGATCTTAAACAGGCTTTGTTAAGTCTTAGCAGCACGTTGAAAGATTTAAGCAGCGCTAGATGACTCTCCCGAGTTGCGCATAAACGAAATTGGGGCGTCTTTTTCACTGTTAAAAGTGATTATTTCATACGCGTCCGGGTTGTCTTGTAAAGCGCGCAGCAGCTTGTTGTTTAAAGCATGGCCAGACTTGTAGCCAACAAATTCCCCGATCAGGCTGTGGCCTAATAAATATAAATCACCAATGGCATCGAGGATTTTATGTTTGACGAATTCATCGGCAGAACGCAGACCATCCTCATTGAGAATTTTATCGTCGTCGACAACAATTGCATTGTCTAGGCTACCACCTAAAGCGAGATTGTTTTTTCTTAAAAACTCAATGTCCTTCATGAATCCGAAAGTTCTCGCCCGGCTGACTTCCTTAACAAACGTTGTTGTTGAAAAATCCATTGTTGCTGTTTTGACATCTTCCCCAAATGCGGGGTGCTCAAAATCGATGGTAAATGTGACTTTAAAGCCGTCGAAAGGGGAAAATGCGGCCCATTTTTCTCCTTCTTCAACGCGAATTTCCTTTGTTATCCGGATGTATCGTTTAGGTTGATCTTGTTCTTGAACTCCAGCTGACTGTAACAAAAAAACAAAAGGTCCGGCACTACCATCCATAATTGGGACTTCTGCCGAGCTGACATCAATAATGGCATTATCAATACCCAACCCTGCCAGGGCAGATAACAAATGTTCAACGGTTGATATTTTTACATCGTCTTGAATTAGGGTTGTTGATAAGGTCGTTTCCCCGACATTTTCGGGTGTTGCCGCAATGGTGACGGGAGTGTCCAGATCAACTCTTCGAAAACGAATGCCAGTGTCAGCTTCGGCCGGATGTAAGGTTAAATAAACCTTTTCACCGGTATGCAAGCCAACACCAGTCGCCCTTATTACGTTTTTGAGAGTCCGTTGCTTAATCATAGGGTAAACGCCATTTATCTAGGGAAAGCTGCTCATTCTAACACAATTGATATTAATAAGAATGGACAGCATTTTTCAAGGATACCACCCAGGAGGCTGTTAGTTTAAGGATGATTCTACTGCGGTAATGGGAAATTGTCCCTTTTTTTCCGATCTTTTTCGGCGTTGCAGCAGTACGCGCTTTAAAAGACCAAAAAATGCGCTCAATTTGCCACTTGCCTCGCTATGAACTTCTTAATCTGGCAGCCTTCTGGCCGAAACAAAATGCGTGGGGTAAACCCATCATAATAGTTGAAGTTATTTAATGGATGAATGCCTACGCGGAATTCCGGTTAACAAAAAAATCTGAATCTGTGACTTCACAACGGCACAGGTGGCAAGCTCTTGCCACCTGTTATCCGCATAAATCACGGATTCGGATAATAATTTAGTCTGCCTGACGCCTAAGAAACGCCGGAATATCCAAATAATCAAGATCACCTGTGTCTTTTGATGGTGCGCCGAATCGGGTTTCGCGCGCATCAGCTGCTTTTTGTTGTCGCATAACAGTAGGGGCGTCCAGGTCTGTATAATTTGGTTCGCCGCTGTTGACTTTTTGTACCAGTTTAACAGGAGTCTTGACTGGCGCCATCCCCATTCCGGTTGCAACAACAGTTACTTTGATTTCATCTCCTAAAGTTGGATCCAATGCCGTCCCTATTTTAATGATCGCGTCTTCAGCCGCAAACTGGTGGACAATAGTGCCGACCTCGTCAAATTCTGCGATGCCCATATCCGCTGCAGTAATGTTAACCAGGATTCCTCTAGCACCTTGCAGATTTATATCTTCCAGTAAAGGACAGGCAATGGCTTTTTCTGCCGCCTCTCTGGCACGATTTTCGCCTTCAGCAGAACCTGTTCCCATGATGGCAGCGCCCATGCTTGCCATAACGGTTCTGACATCAGCAAAATCGACATTAATCATGCCGGGATGAGTAATCAGTTCGGTAATACCCTGGACAGCATCCAGTAATACATCATTGGCGGCGTTAAATGCAGAAACCAGAGAGATGTTGTTGCCCAATACGGGTAGTAATTTCTGGTTTGGAATAGTGATCAGTGAATCGACATATTTTTCCAATTCAGCAATACCCATCTCCGCAACTGCCATCTTTTTCACGCCTTCAAAATCAAAGGGTTTAGTGACTACGGCAACGGTTAAAATCCCCATATCTTTAGCGATTTCAGCAATCACAGGAATGGCGCCAGTTCCAGTTCCACCGCCCATGCCAGCCGTTAAAAATACCATGTCAGCGCCTTCAATGACTTCCTTGATGCGTGATTTATTTTCTTCAGCCGCTTTTTTGCCAATATCAGGGTCAGTTCCTGCTCCCAGACCTTTGGTTAGTTCAACACCCAGTTGTACAACGGTATCAATATCCAGTTTTCTTAATGCCTGGGCATCGGTATTGGCGCAGACAAAAGATACTCCGTCAATATCGCTGCCGAGCATATGATTAACAGCATTACCACCGCCGCCGCCAACACCGATAACTTTGATAATCGCATTATCATTGCCAGAATCCATCAATTCATATTTCATTTTCATATCCTCTTTTTGATTCAAAATTAACTAACTTTACTAAATGTGACTAATTAAGTTGCTTGAGCTGCAACCTAAAAACTGTTTAAAAATTCCCATGAAACCAATTCATAATTCTTTCCCAAATACCCATCTTTCTGTCCAAAATCCCCCCACTGCCTATCATTTGATGCTCTTTTCCGTAGAGTAGCAATCCAACTCCCGTTGCATAAATCGGGTTCTGTACAACATCTGTTAATCCTGAAACATGTTGTGGCAAACCCAGTCGAACCGGCATATGAAATATTTCTTCTGCCAGGTCAACCAATCCATAAACTTTTGAACTACCGCCTGTCAATACAATACCGGCAGCAATCAGTTCTTCGAAACCACTGCGTCTTATCTCTGCTTGTACCAGCAGCATTAACTCCTCATATCTTGGCTCGATTATTTCGGCCAGATTTTGTTTGGAAATTTTTCTTGGAGGGCGGTCGCCAATGCTGGGAACTTCGATTGAGTCTTCAACATTCGCCAACTGTGTTAATGCGCAGGCGTGTTCACGTTTGATTTGTTCAGCATTTTGAGTCGGGGTCCGCAATGCTACCGCAATATCATTGGTAACCTGATCTCCAGCAATAGGAATAACCGCTGTATGTTGTATCGCGCCATCAGAAAATACCGCAATATCAGTGGTTCCGCCGCCGATATCGATCAGGCAAACGCCCAGTTCTTTTTCGTCATCTGTTAAAACTGCGGTGCAGGAGGCAAGTTGCTCAAGGACAATATCATCGACTTCCAGATCACAACGTCTGATACATTTGATAATGTTTTGAGCAGCGCTGATGCTGCTGGTGACCATATGCACTTTAGCTTCAAGACGAATACCGGCCATTCCGATTGGCTCCTTGATGCCATCCTGACGGTCGATAATAAATTCCTGTGGCAAAATATGCAGGATTTTTTGGTCAGTGCCGATTGCAACAGCTTTGGCTGAATCAATAACCCGGTCAATATCATATTGGGTGACTTCTTTATCTTTAATAGCAACGACACCATGGGAATTTAGGCTGCGAATATGGCTTCCTGCAATGCCTGCATAGACCGAGTGGATATTACATCCAGCCATTAGCTCTGCTTCCTCCACGGCACGATTTATTGACAACACAGTCGACTCCAAATTTACGACAACCCCTTTTTTTAATCCCCGCGAAGGCGTTGAGCCAATGCCAATGACTTCAAGTTCCCCAGTTTCAGTGAGCTCAGCAACGATGGCGGCAACTTTTGAAGTACCTATGTCCAGCCCTACTATCAAATTACGATCAGTTTTTTTTGCCATGGTTATGCTCTTTATGTTTTTTTCTTATTTTGTTG
Source organism: Methylomonas sp. (assembly GCA_026989395.1). Lineage (GTDB taxonomy): Bacteria > Pseudomonadota > Gammaproteobacteria > Methylococcales > Methylomonadaceae > JALSJK01. The sequence continues at coordinate 45,053 of JALSJK010000100.1, read as the reverse complement.
TTTTGCAATTTCATCTTTCCAAAGGGATTCCGCTCCTGGTTTCCAGGTGACAGCGAAACCATTGGGATAACGCAAATCTACTTTGCTGATTGTTTCCAGTCCATCTTTTTGGCTATTGGCTAATATCGGTAGAGATTTCATCAGGCGTTGAAATTTTTGCAACGGATCAATTCTGCCAAGTTGTAATTCAATGCCGTTGGTGAGTAATAGTTTCCAGGAACGCCGGTTGTTGACAATAAATTTGCGTAGTTCAAGGGACTGATCCTGCAATACCAATTGCAATCCTTGCATAATGTTGAACAGCCTTTTTTCCAACCCAGCTGGGCCAAAGAGTTGTGGAAGAAACGCCAGTGTTTCGATATTTTTAGGTTTGAACAATTCCCCTCGGTTATTGAGAACGCCATCGTTACCCCATTTCGCTGCAGGTTGCTGTTCGCTGAGTTTGATATCAATCGTATCCGGCCATACTCGTTTAACTTCGACATCATCAATCCAAGCCATATTTTTAGCTGTTTTCTGAATGGCGTTTATATCTGCAGCAAATAACCCAGTATTAACTAAAGGCAACAAATGTTGTTTTAAATTGTTTTTGTCTAAATATTGGAAATTACCTTCAATCCGGACATAGCGAATAGGCATTAATTTGACACTCAAGGATTTAAGCGCAAGACTGGCTCCCCACAATCCAAGTGTCACAAAACCAATAAAAAAGACAGTTTTTGGGAAGGTCATGTCCATTCAGCCTTATTAAATGATGTTTCCAAAATGCGCCATACCAGTTCATCAAAATCAATTCCATTCGCCTTGGCAGCCATTGGTACCAGGCTGTGATCGGTCATTCCCGGTACCGTGTTGATTTCAATTAACTGGGCTTGTTCTTGATCATCAATAAACAAATCAACTCGGCTCCAGCCTTTTACTCCAATGAGTTGTGCTGCATGAAGGGCTAGCTCCTGGATTTTTTGTTCCTGTTGATTATTTAATCCACAAGGGCAGTGATACGAAGTGGTACTAGCATTATATTTAGCTTCGTAATCATAAAATGCATGAGGAGTTTCAAGGCGAATAACAGGCAATGCCTGGTCGTTTAATATTGCCACGGTATATTCTTTTCCAGAAACCCAGGATTCAGCATAAACATCGCATTGATAGTTTGAGGCTGTTTCCCAGGCAGTTAATAACTCTGAAATATTATTGGCTTTGCTCATGCCAATGCTGGAGCCTTCCAATGAGGGTTTAACGATCACTGGGAATGGTAATTGATCAGCGCAGCTTGAAACATCTTGTTCAGAAGTCAGTAGCATCCACGAAGGGGTTGGCAAGTTGGCGCCTTGCCAACAAAGCTTGGTTCTTAATTTGTCCATGCTTAATGCGGAGGCCATCACGCCACTTCCGGTATACGGTATTTTTAGCGATTCAAGAACACCTTGCAGGATACCGTCTTCACCGCCTCGGCCATGAATGATGTTAAATACCCGGTCAAAATCCTGGTTCATGATTGGCAGGATCATGTCTTCTTTAATATCCACAGCAATGGCATTAACTCCTTTGCGGAGTAGTCCAGCTAAAACCTGCTGACCGCTGTTGATGGATATTTCCCTTTCAGCAGCCGCTCCTCCCATGAGTACGCCTACTTTGCCAAATTTTGCAGGGTCGTTAATCAAGCGAGCTGTCATTGTGATGATCCTTGTCCAACGATGCAGACTTCAGTTTGTAAGAACACGCCTTGTTGCTGCTTGACTTCACTTTGTACATAGTGAATTAATGCCTCAATATCGCTTGCTTTGGCAGAGCCGGTATTAATAATAAAATTTGCATGTTTTTTTGAAACCTGAGCTCCGCCTATGCTATGCCCTTTTAAATCGCAAGCTTCAATTAAGCGGGCAGCATAATCATAATCAGGATTTTTGAAAACCGAGCCACAACTAGGTTGATTGGTTGGCTGAGATTGATTGCGTTTGGCGAGTAGCACCTTGATTTTTTCCTGGCTGGCACAGGTGTCGCCAGATTTCAATTGTAACTTTGCGGCAATAAACCATTCATTTGAATGGCCAATAACTGACCGATATTGAATATCAAAATCATCAGCAGTGCGTTCTGTAATGCTCCCTTCACTGGAAATCATTTCAACATTGCTGACAATATCCCAGGTTTCTCCGCCAAAAGCGCCTGCATTCATTTTCAGAGCGCCGCCAAGGGTTCCAGGAATGCCGGCTAGAAATTCGGCGCCAGTTAAGCCTTGCTCTCCGCAAAAACGGGCAACATGGGCGCATGGAACGCCCGCTTCAACATAAATAGTACTGTCTTCAGTACGATACATTTGCTTAAGACGTCCTCGGGTATTGACAACAACGCCTGGAATGCCGCCATCACGAATCAAAAGGTTGCTACCCAGACCCATCCAGAAAACGGGAGTAGAGGCTGGTAATGAACTTAAAAACAGTTGTATATCTTGCTTGTCTTCGGGCAAAAACAGTTGCTCAGCCGGTCCTCCGACACGCCAACTGGTATATTTGGCCAGAGGTGCATTTTTTAACAATTGTCCTTTAATGTTCATTGTTTTAAATAAGCTTTCAGCGCAAGCGTTCACGGTTTTAATAATGATTCGAGTTGTTGCGGTAATTTTGCCGCAATTTTTCCAACATCTCCGGCGCCCATTGTCAGTACCACATCGTCAGGTTTAATGATGCCTGCCAGAATTTGAGGCAGATCGTCCTGATCCTTAACAAAAACCGGATCAACCTGACCGCGCATCCGTATCGTACCGGCCAGTGTTTTGCTGTCAGCGCCGGTAATAGGCGTTTCTCCAGCTGTATAAATATCTAGTAAAATCAATACATCAACGTTGGACAATACCTGTACGAAGTCTTCAAATAAATCATGAGTTCTGGAATACCGATGTGGCTGAAAGACCAATACCGCGCGTCTGTCAGGCCATGCCTGGCGTAATGCTTCCATCGTTGCGGCAATTTCTCTGGGATGATGACCATAGTCGTCAACTAGTGTGATCTTGCCGTCTGGCAATGAGATATCACCATTAATCTGAAATCTTCTGCCAACGCCGTGAAACACTGATAGACTGTTTACGATAGCCTCATCAGGCACTTCAAGATAAGTGGCAATTGTTATGGCAGCCAAGGCATTCAGCATGTTATGCCAGCCTGGCATATTCAAAGAAATATGTATGTTCTTGTGCGCGCCCCAACGAACAACATCAAATTTGGTTAACATCCCTTGTTGTTCGATGTTGATAGCGCGTACATCCGCGTTTTCATCAACTCCATAGGTTTTAACTGGCTTTGATAATTCTGGTAGCACTTCCTTAACACCTGAGTCATCAAGACACATCACCGCCAGCCCATAAAATGGTAGATGATGTAAAAACTCAATAAAGGTCTGTTTCAGCCGATCAAAACTACCGCCATAGGTTGACATGTGATCTTCATCAATATTGGTAACAACGGCAATCATCGGCTGCAAATGTAAAAAAGAAGCATCGCTTTCATCTGCTTCTGCAACAAGATAATGGCCGGTTCCCAGTTTGGCATTGGTTCCGGCGCTATTTAACCGGCCTCCGATAACAAAAGTTGGATCTAAACCAGCTTCAGCTAATATACTGGCGGCGAGACTGGTCGTCGTGGTTTTTCCATGTGTACCCGCAACTGCAATTCCAAATCGAAAACGCATTAATTCAGCCAACATTTCAGCTCTAGGAATAACAGGGATTCTTTTTTGATAAGCCCGCTCGACTTCAATATTGTTACGATCAACGGCACTTGATGTAACAACAACATCCGCATCATCAACATTTTCTGCGTGATGACCGATAAAAATAGATACGCCGTTTTTAGCTAATTGTTGTGTAACAATGGTATCTTTCATATCTGACCCTGATACCCTGTAGCCCAAATTTGCAAGCACTTCAGCAATACCGCTCATGCCAGTACCGCCAACACCTACAAAATGGATGTTTTTAATTGCTCCTAACGCCTCTTTTGCGACTGTATTCACTGACCGGCTCATTGTTTTGCCTCTTGTATACAGATTTGCGCGACCTTTTCAGTCGCATCCAGATTTGCGCATTGGCGGGCAGCTTGGGACATTTGTTCTAAATTGTTATTAACTTTAGTAATGGTTTCAGCTAATAGTTCTGCTGTTAATTGCTGTTGTGGTACCAGTATTCCCGCTCCCGCATCAGCCAGATACTTTGCATTTGCAGTTTGGTGATCATCAATTGCATAAGGATAAGGAATCAGGATTGAGGGTAAGCCGGAGGCTGCAATTTCACTGATCGTCATAGCGCCAGCACGACATATAATTAAATCAGCCCACTGGTAAGCAGCAGCCATGTCATCAATGAACGGCAGAACTTCCGCATTCGTCTGGTTCGCAGCATAATCAGCTTTAACCAGCTGTAAATCCTTATTGCCGGTTTGATGTTTAATCTTGAGATTCTTAGTCGATGCAACCGCTGAAGGAACAATCTGGTTTAAAATATGAGCACCTAAACTACCGCCTACAACCAGGATATGTAGGGGTTTATTTTTGTGAAAACGCTTGTTAGCGATAGCTATAGAAAAAGACTTCCTTAAAGGATTTCCTGTGCAAACAGCATTGGTTGTTTTTTTAAAACTGCCTGGGAATGCTTCCAAAACCACATTGGCAATTCGCGATAACAAACGATTGGTCGTTCCGGGAACGCGGTTTTGTTCATGGATAATTAAAGGTATCCCCATTATTTTGGCCAGTAAACCACCAGGTCCGGCAACAAATCCACCCATCCCTAAAACTACGTCAGGCTGTCTTTTTTGCAAAGCAGTTTTAGCTTGTTTGCAAGCGAGGAGCAGCATAAAAGGGGCTTTTAACAAAGCCAGCCGATTTTTTCCTCGTAGCCCAGATATAGTTAGCCAATCTATCTCAATACCCTGCTCCGGAATGACTCGGCTTTCCAGGCCTTTTTGGGTTCCCAGCCAGCTGACTTGCCAACCTTTATCCTGTAGGTTTTGCGCAACTGCCAGGGCAGGATAAACATGCCCGCCTGTGCCGCCAGCCATAATCATGATTGTGTTACCCATTCCGGTTTTCTCTTTGGTGTATTGGCGTAAAGGTCAGATACTTCGGTGTTAATTCTGAGTAATAAAGCAATTGCCGCACACATGATAATCATGCTGCCGCCACCATAACTCATAAGTGGTAAGGTGAGACCTTTTGTCGGTAGCATGCCCATGTTGACACCAATGTTGACAAAAGCCTGAAAACCAAACCAGATACCTAAGCCATAGGCAGCATAAGCATGAAAATCCTGAGCTGCAATTTCTGCTTTTATCGCAATTGCAAAAGCTCGCCAGACTAATACGGTGTAAAGGCAAATAACTGTGACAACCCCTAATAAACCAAGTTCTTCACTTAAAACTGAAAACAGAAAATCAGTATGAGCCTCTGGCAAATAAAATAATTTCTGTAGACCTGAGCCTAACCCTACGCCCAGCCATTCGCCACGCCCAAAAGCAATCAGAGCCTGGGTTAACTGGAAACCTGAATTTAATGGATCAGCCCAAGGGTCAATGAAACTAACAACCCTTAACATTCTGTATGGTTCGAAATAAACCAATAAGGAGGCAAGTATTATTAGAGTGACCAACAAAATAACAAATTGCCATATTTTCGCGCCACTAATAAACATCATACCCAAGGCAATGGTTAAGATGACAACGGCAGAACCAAAATCAGGTTCTTTAAGCAATAAAAAACAGCAAAATGCAAATAGCATTAATGGTTTTACCATTCCATGAGAGGAGGTGCGGACCGACTCTTTATACTTAGTGACATAACCGGCTATGTAAATTACAGAGGTAAATTTGACGATTTCAGAAACTTGTATCCGCAGGCCTCCTAATGACAACCAGCGTACACTGCCATTGACTTTAACGCCCAAGCCTGGAATCAGCACCAGAACCAACAGGGCAAGACCTGCAAGGAAAAGCCAGGGATAAATTTTCTGCCAAAAAGATACATCAACCATTAAGATAATGGTTCCAATAGTGAGTCCCAGACTAATATGAATGAGCTGTCTGGTTGGATAATGCCAGACGTTTCCAGAGGTCTTAACGCCTAAATGCATAGTTGCAGAAGTCATGATGATATAGCCAATAATCAGCAAGCTGCTAAATGCAAATATCAGCAAGGTGTCGCTTTTGATGCAATCAAAAATAGTCAGTTTAGGATTGTGATTATTCATGCAGCCAACTCCTTAACAGCTTTACTGAATAATTTGCCGCGTTCTTGATAATTTTTGAATTGATCCAGGCTGGCACAAGCGGGGGATAGCAACACGCAGTCGCCGTTGCCAGCAAGCTTAGCAGCAAGCTTGACGGCATCTTGCATAGATTTTGCTTTTTTTGTTGGGATATTTTCGGTAATAATTTGTTTTAGTAACGGTGCATCTTTGCCCATTAATATCACTGCCTTTACTTTTTTCTCCAGAACTGGGGCAAGCTCACGCATATCGGCATTTTTGGCGTCTCCGCCGGCAATCAGCACTACTTTTCGATCCATGCCTTTCAATGCAGCGACACAAGCGCCAACATTGGTTGCTTTCGAATCATTAATCCATGTAACTCCATTAATTTCAGCGACCGCTTGCATCCGGTGTTCCAGACCTTTGAAGTTTTTTAGAGCAGTCAACATAGCCGCTTCTGATAAACCGATAGCTTTTCCTAGTGCCCATGCCGCCAAAGCATTGGCGATGTTATGTGATCCAACAAGCGGCAAATCCTTGATGTCCATAAAGCATTGACCATTTTCAGCAAGACATTCTTTTTCTGGTTTGGAACTCAAATGAAAATCGGCGCCATTTTCAAGACCAAAAGTCATGACTTCCCGGTCCGGTTCAATCATACCAATGACAAAAGGGTCATCAGCATTAAGTATCATGACTCCTTCGCCGTTGAAAATTTTTTGTTTCGCTTCCGCATATTCATTGATATTCGAATAACGATCTAAATGGTCCTCAGAAATATTTAAAACTGTTGCCGCTGCAGGTTGCAGAAAATCCGTTCTTTCCAGCTGGAAGCTGGATAATTCCAGGACATAAAGATCAATATTTGACTCGATTAAATCCAGCGCCGGTGTTCCATAGTTTCCGCCTACTGCGACATATTTGTTATCAGCTTCAGCCATTTTTGCGACCATGCTGGTAACAGTACTTTTGCCATTTGATCCAGTAATAGCAACTACTGGAGCATTTATAGATGCTGAAAATAAATCGATATCACCAAGCAATTGAATGTTATTCGACAGTGCATTTTGAATTGCGGGTTCTTTAAGTGAGATGCCAGGACTAACAACAAGATGTGTTGCCGTGGCAAATACTGCCTCATCAAACCCACCGGTAAATACTGCTGCATCAGGTATTTCAGCTAATAATTGCTGATTCATTGGCGGGCTTTTTCGACTGTCGACCAATTCGAACTTAAAACCAAGTTTATGCAAATAGCGGGCAACAGAAAGTCCTGTGTGGCCCAAGCCGACAATTAATATCTTGCTTGATTCAGGCGATAACCCGAATGTTGCTAATAATTTTTTGTAGACTGATGTTTTATCCATAACTTATCTGAGTTTCAATGTTGCTAAACCAATCAAAACCAAAATGACTGTAATAATCCAGAACCTGACAATAACTCTTGGTTCGGGCCATCCTTTTAATTCAAAATGATGATGAATGGGCGCCATTCTGAATACCCGTTTACCCGTTAATTTAAATGAAATAACCTGTACAATGACCGAGGCTGTTTCCATGACAAAAACTCCTCCCATAATCAATAACACCAGCTCCTGCCTGACCAAAACAGCTAAAACACCTAATGCTGCACCAAGCGCCAATGCGCCCACATCCCCCATGAATACCATTGCAGGATATGTGTTAAACCATAAAAACCCCAGCCCTGCACCAGTCAATGTGGCGCTAAAAACGAACAACTCACCAGATTTAGGCAGAAAAGGAATTGCCAGATATTCAGAAAAATTTGCATGGCCGGATAAATAAGCGAAAATTCCCAGCGCTGCTGCAACCATAACTGTAGGCATAATAGCCAGGCCATCCAGACCGTCTGTTAAGTTGACAGCGTTACTAAATCCGACAATCATCAGGGAAGTTATCACTACGTAAAACCAGTCCAAATCAATTTTGACTTCTTTGAAAAAAGGTACGATATATTGTGTTTCTGCGGGTACGGTTGCTGTTTGGTATAAAAATACCGCAGCAGCAATGGCTATTACCCACTGCCAGAAAAACTTCGCTTTTGCTGACAAACCGTCACTATTGCCCAATTTGATTTTCTTGTAATCATCAATAAAACCAATAACACCGAATCCCATGGTGACTAACAACACTGTCCAGATATAACGATTGCTTAAATCCGCCCAGAGCAGGGTACTAAAAGCAATGGCAACCAGAATTAAAGTTCCTCCCATTGTTGGGGTACCCGCTTTATCAAAATGACTTTCCGGCCCGCATTCGCGGACATTTTGACCAATGTTGTTATTGCTCAAACGACGAATCATTGAAGGGCCAATCATGAATGAAAAAATTAAAGCGGTTAATGCACCCAGAATTGCACGGAATGTTAAATACTGGAAAACTCGAAAGCCACTGTCCAGTGTCATTAAATAATCAACAAGATATAACAACATGGCTATGCCGCCTCCCTTGCGAGTAGAGCTTCTGTAACCTTTTCCATTTTCTGGGCTCTTGAGCCTTTAATGAGTATTGTTTCGTTGCCGGTGATTTCACTTAACAAGGTTTGTATCAGTTCATTTTGTGTTGAAAAAAAAGAAGCTCCTTTGCCGAAGGTAGAGGCGGTACTTTCAGCATCGGAGCCGACTGCTAACAATCGCACAACTTTTCTTGATTTAATGAGCTGACCCAAATCCGCATGAATTTTTTTACTGTCAGAGCCCAATTCACCGAAGGCGCCAAGAATAACCCAGGGTTCACCAGGGCAATTTTGTAATACATTCAAAGCGACCTCTAAAGATGAAGGGTTTGCGTTATAGGTATCATTGATAATAATATTGCCCTTCTCACTAAGCAGAGGTTCCAGTCTGCCAGATACCGGTTTAATGGTGCTAAGTCCTTGTTGGATTTGTTCCAGAGGAATATCCATGGCAAGGCAAGCCGAGGCAGCCGCCAGTGCATTCAAGACATTGTGTTTTCCAGCCAGATGCAAGGAAAATGGGGTTTCATGTTTGCCGGTTTTTAAGTTGAAGGTGGTTACAAACTGGCTTCGTTCAATTTTATTGGAAATTTCTGAAGCCTTAATATTTGCAGTTTCGGAAAGGCCAAAAGAAATGATTTTCCGATCGCCAGCCACGTCTTGCCAGAAATCAAAAAATGGGTCATCCGCATTTAGTATGGCAGTACCATGTGGCGGTAAGGACTGGATTATTTCAGATTTTGCTTTCGCTACACCCTGAATGCTTCCAAATCCTTCAAGATGCGCCGCACCAACATTGGTGATGATAGAAATATCCGGTCGAACGAATTGTCCTGTATAGGCTATTTCTCCAGGATGATTGGCCCCCATTTCAATGACAGCAAAATCATGCAGTTTTTCAAGGCGCAATAATGTTAACGGTACTCCGATGTCATTGTTAAAGTTACCGCGTGTCGATAAAACTTTGGTATTGACGGACAGAATAGCGGTTACCATTTCCTTGACTGTGGTTTTGCCGTTACTACCGGTGATTGCGCATACCGGCAAAGCCATTTGCTTGCGAAGTGCACCTGCAATTTTTGCTAATGCCAGTCGAGTGTCTGTAACAATAATTTTTGGCAACTGAGTTTCTATGTTGCGGCTCAGCAAGGCGGCGGCAGCCTCCGATTTTTCTGCTTGCTTAACAAAATCGTTGCCATCAAAATTTTCTCCTTTGATGGCAAGATATAAGTTTCCCTTTTGCAGGGTTCTGGTGTCAATGCTGATATTGTTAATGGTTACATCAGCACCTTTCAGATCGCCTGAAACAATGTCATTGATTTGCTGTAATGTCATCAACATAGCTGCACCTTTTTGGTTTTAAGTGCTTCAATGGCAACTTCCCGGTCATTGAATGGATGCTTGACACCTTGTATTTCCTGGTAATTCTCGTGGCCTTTTCCTGCAATGAGCACAATATCACTGTCATTAGCAGCGTTGATAACCTGATGAATGGCAGCTTTTCGGTCTTCAATTACAGTTGCTTTTTGCTGAGGACATTCCTTCAAAATATCATTGATAATGATTTCCGGCTGTTCATTCCGAGGGTTGTCATTGGTAATAAAAACTTTATCTGCCCATTTTGCGGCAATGATTCCCATTAAAGACCTTTTACCCTTATCCCGTTCTCCACCGCAGCCAAATACTACAGAAAGTTTGTTTTCACAGTGTGGTTTAAGGCTTTTTAAGGTTCGTTCCAGCGCATCTGGCGTATGTGCGTAATCAATGAAAACCTGAAAGGAATGATGAATGTCAGTTAAGCGCTCCATCCTGCCATTGATGGCAAGAGCTTTGTTGGATATTAATTCGACAATATCCGATAAGTTTTTCCCCAAGGCCAGTAGGGTGCAAATAACGGCCAGAATGTTTTCCAGATTAAATTCGCCAACCATGGAAGTATGTAAAGGAAAGGAATGGCCTTTCCAGTGGAGCTTGCATTCAGTTCCTTTTAATGAATAGTGAACCTGGCTGATCGTAAGTATTTCAGGGTTTTGCTGCGAATGATGGCATCGACTGAATCCAAAAATTTTAGCTTTATCAGGGGCGGTAGAAACAATTTCTTCAGCATAAGGGCTATCCATATTAACCACGACAAAAGATATTCCAGGGGCAGTTAATAATTTTAATTTTGCCTGAACATAAGCTTCCATCGAGCCATGATAATCGAGGTGATCGCGTGTGATATTGGTGTAAATTATGCCTTCAAACTCAATACCGTTGATGCGCCCTTGTTCAACACCATGCGATGATACTTCCATTGCGACAGTTTTTTTATTCTGCCCGACAAAATGCCGCAGGATTTTCTGCATTGAAATGGCGTCAGGTGTTGTGTTTTCAGTAGTATTCAAACGATATGTTTCACCCCATCCCAAAGTGCCGATTACACCGCTGTCCGGTAATAACTGTGCTAGAAGCTGACTACAGGTGGTTTTGCCATTGGTGCCAGTAATACCGATTATGGAGAGTTTTTTTGAGGGAAAGTCATAAAATCTGGCGGCAATTGCTCCCACTTGGTCTGATAGGCAGTCAATTGCTATGTAAACAACGCCAGTTAATTCGGTAAAAGACTCTATGTTGGAAGGATCGTATAACACAACTGATGCGCCATTATCAATGGCTTGTTTCGCATAGTAAATGCCATGTTGCTTAGTGCCTGGTATGGCGATAAAAGCATATCCAGGCGCAGCCTTTCTACTGTCCAGAGATAGTCCTTTAATATCAATATCAGGCATTGATTTGTTTGTCAGGTCAGGCAGCAGCGTTGAAAGCATCATGATGACTTCCTTGCTAATAGTAGCGGCATTGTGGATTCATCGTCCGGAGCAATATTTAATACTCGCAATGCGCCCCCCATAACTTTGGAAAACACCGGGCCAGCTACAAGACCTCCGTAGTAGTGTTCTCCTGTAGGTTCGTCAATCAATACCACAGTGACCAAGCGTGGGTTGCTCGCAGGCGCCAGGCCAGCAAAAATTGCCAGATAACTATCGCTGGAGTAACCGCCAGCCACTGATTTTTTTACCGTTCCGGTTTTACCGGCAACCCGGTAGCCGTCAATACGCGCCTGGTAAGCAGTGCCATCTTTTTTAATAACATGCTCCAGCATATGCCGTACTCTTTTTGCTGTTATAGCGGATAAAATACGCCGGGCATCTTGGTCTTGTTCTCTTCTTATTAACGAAACTGAATGAAGAACGCCATCATCAGCAATAGCAGTATAGGCGCGCGCCAACTGTAATACTGACGTGGAGAGGCTGTATCCAAAGGATAATGTTGCTTTCTCAAAATCACTCCAGGTTTGATAGTCAAGTAAAAAACCGCTGGTCTCTCCAGGAAAGCCAATGCCGGGCAGTTCTCCAAATCCTAAATTGTGATAAGCGCGCCAGAAATAATCGGAAGGCATCGCCAGGGCAATTTTACTTGCAGCAACATTACTGGATTTTTTCAAAACAGTTGTCAAGTCCAAATAACCATAGTTATGGATGTCTCGGACAAGTCTTCTGCCTACTCTGAAAAAGCCATGTGTTTCAATAATCGCATCTGGCCGGATGAAGCTGCCGTCTAAAGCTGCAGCGACTACAAAAGGTTTAACTGTCGAACCGGGCTCAAATTTGTCGGTAAATACCCGGTTACGTATGAATTTTAAACTTTTTTTACCATTAGGATTAAATGAAGGATAATTGGCGGCTGCCAGGATATCGCCATTTTTGGCATCCAGCATTACCAAAGATCCTGATTGAGCATGATGTTCTTTTACCGCAGATTTTAGTTCCCGATAGGCTAGATATTGAAGCCTTTGATCTATCGTAAGATAAAGATCCTGACCTGGTACTGGAGGGGCAATACTCTCAATATTTTCAATAATGCGCCTTTTGCCATCACGAATAACACGCTTGCTTCCGGGATGACCTTTCAATGCGTCTTCATACATTAACTCCAGGCCTTCCTGGCCTTTATCTTCATGGTCTGTAAATCCCAAGACATGGGCGCTTACCTCGCCTGTCGGATAAAATCTCTTAAACTCCGGCTCGAAATAGACACCAGGTAAATGCAAGGCTTTTACTTGGCTAACAACTGCGGGATTTACTCTGCGTTTTAGGTAAACAAATTTCCGGCCAGCTTCTTGGGAAAATGCTTTAGTTATGAGTTGAGTTGGTGTATTCAGTATTTTTGCAAGGGTTGCAAAGGTTGCGTTGTTCAATTCAAAGCAGCCTTGAGGGATGTTTTTTGGCCTTGTTTCTGCGTATTCTTTGCAAATTTGTGGATTTACCCAGATTGAATGTACGGGGGTACTGATGGCAAGTGGTTTGTTATTTCTGTCTAAAATTTCTCCGCGGTAGGCAGGAACTGTCACCATACTGATATGACGGGTATCACCTTTTTTCTGTAGAAATCGCTTGTTAATGACTTGTAAATCAATGGCTCGTCCTATTAACATTGCCATAGCGCCCATCATAAAAGCAAACAATAGCTTTCTTCTCCAGGAAAAATCTAGCTGTGGGTTGTCAGCTTTATTATGATGATCAAAAAAATACATAATTTATTATGGCTTTATAAACACTATGTCTTTTTGTTTTGGGAGAACCATGGAAAGTTGATTGCGAGCTATAATTTCAACTCGGTTATGTTCTGCCAATGTTGTTTGTTCCAGTTGTAATCGGCCCCAGTCAACTTCATATTTGTCCAGTTGTTTTTCTATGTTTTGAATAGCTATAAACACCTGTCTAGATTGGTATTTGCAATAAACGACTGATAGCGCAGAAACTACCAATACCATCAGGCTGGTTGCTAATATCGCTTTATCTTTCATGGTTATCGTTTTTCCGCTACACGCAAAATGGCACTGCGCGACCTAATGTTGTTTGCAACTTCTTGTGATGAAGCGCGAAATGCTTTTCCAATTTTTTTTAATCGACCTTTATCAATATCGGCTTCTTTAATAGGAAGCTTTCCGATATTTTGATTGGCTCTGCTTTCATTTCTGATAAATCGTTTTACAATTCTGTCTTCTAATGAATGAAAAGAAATAACAACTAGTCTGCCCCCTGGTTTTAGTACAGTAATGGCGTCTTTTAGTGCCGTAGTCAATTCATCCAGTTCTTGATTTATCGCTATCCTGATGGCCTGAAAGCTCCGCGTAGCAGGATGTTTGTGTTTTTCCTTAAAAGGAATCGCTTTTTCAACAAGCATTGCCAGTTGGTTGGTAGTTGTTATTGGCTGTTCTTTACGCTGCTCAATAACGGCCTTCGCAATCCGCCGGGCAAAGCGCTCTTCACCAAATTCGAACAATACTTTAATCAAATCTTTTTCAGCTACATCATGGAGCCATTGAGCGGCTGAAACCCCGGTGGTTTTATCCATTCTCATATCAAGCGGCCCATCGTGTAAAAAACTAAACCCACGTTGGGTATCATCAAGCTGTGGTGAAGAAACGCCAAGATCCATCAAAATACCATCTATTTGTCCAGTCCAATTTAGTTGCTCGATTACAGTTTTTAATTGAGAAAAAGAGCTGTGTTTTAAAGTAAAACGCTGATCTTGTAACAATGATTTTGCTTCGTCCGAGTCTATAGCCTGTTTGTCTCGATCTAATGCCAATAATTTCCCGCTACTGCCTAATGATTGCAATATGCCAGTGCTATGTCCGCCACGGCCAAATGTGCAATCAACATAAATACCTTGTTTATTATTTATTAAATGCTGGAGACTTTGTTCCAGCATTACCGGCAGATGCTCCATCCCCATGATTGCTAGAATGGTATGCGTTTGAGTTCGCTTGTATCACCATCCAGCGGGCTGCCACTCAGCATTTCCAGCTGTCGTTGATTCCAGGCTTCTTCATTCCAGATTTCAAATTTCTTTAGTTGTCCCGATAAAATTATTTTTTTTTCCAAATTGACCAGACTTCTCAAGGTTTCGGGAAGTAGCAATCGGCCATGGCCATCCATTTCGCATTCGTTGGCGTTACCGATGATAAAACGTCTTACAGATTCATTGGCTTTGTTGCCGGAGGATAAGTTGTCAATGAATGCTTCCAGTTTTTCCCATTCGTGCAGAGGATACAGCCACAAACAACCGGGTAATCCGGTATGCTTTTCATCCAGTGCCAGTGTTACAATCATTTGGCCCTCGCATGATTCCTTTAATTCCGGGCGATAACGGGTTGGGATGGCAAGCCGTCCCTTTGCATCCAGATTGATTTTGCTGGTGCCACGTAACAATTTTTACCCCAAAAACAATAAAAAACCAAAAAACAACATTTCTCTCCCTTTTTTACCACTTGATTGCACTATAGGGTTCAAATGAGAGTTAGTCAAGAGCAAAATGCTTAAATTTTTTTCTTTTCGGACAATAACTTAGAGTTGTTTTTTTGACCTAAAAAAAACTTAACTTAATTCAAAAAGTTAGTTGGCTTTGTTGAAGTTGGGTGTGATTGCGGCTCTTAAGAAATTGTCAAGGAAAAATTGATTTTTTAAAGAAAACATCAGAATTGCGAGGCAATAAATGCGCAAAAAGACTAACAATTGGCCAGAGTTTGTTTTTCTTTCATGAAGATATTTTGGTTATTATATAAATAACAATTAGTTATGTATTTTTAGATGGCTGTGATGTTTTGTGGCTGTATAAATATTACGCACAAATGTGGTAACTGGTTTTTTGGGATGTGTTAATTTTGAGGGTGGGGCTACTGGATAGGTAAAATATAGAGTCAACCTGTAAGCCGGGTTCTGTCGAGAACAGCCATTCATCTAGGCAACAAGTCGCCTTGTTGCTCAAGCGATCTACCCAGGAACCGCACGGGCCATGCGTATGTTCCTCTATTTGATCTTGCTCCGGATGGGGTTTACCCTGCCACTTCTGTTGCCAGAAGTGCGGTGCGCTCTTACCGCGCCATTTCACCCTTACCCAATCCCGGGAACAAAATCCAGGGATTGGGCGGTATATTTTCTGTGGCACTTTCCGTAGGCTCACGCCTCCCAGGTATTACCTGGCATCCTGCCCAGTGGAGCCCGGACTTTCCTCTGCCTAAATAATAAGCAGCGACTGTTCGGTTGACTCTAGGGCTACAATTATATCGTTTTTTACTTGAAAAAATGTAAAAAAAAGTTCTCAGTTACACGACAGACAATATAAATGGTATGAATTTATGTGCATAAATAGTGTCTAGCCTGAATAGGCCTATGCTGCTGGTATTGATTAACAACATCTTAAGTTATAACTAGTAAAATAAAATCTTAACTTAAGATAGCTCTTTATTCGGATATCTGATCATAAAAAAATAATGTTAGAGCAGGTGGCCTGAAATAATTTGAGTATCAAAAATAAGTGTTGTGCTGGATAATATTTATCCAGTAGGCGTTAAAAAATTACAAACAGGGTAAATTTATGCGTTTATTATTAGTAGAAGATGATCCGATTTTAGGTGATGGTTTGCAAGCAGGCTTGACGATGGAAGGTTATGCCGTTGATTGGATTAGAGACGGCGTCAAGGCTGATGAAGCTTTGAGATCTCACAATTATGACCTGGTGGTTTTGGATCTGGGTATTCCTGGAATGGATGGCTTGGATGTTTTGGGCGCAATCCGCAAACGGAAAGACAAGGTTTCTGTTTTGGTCTTAACTGCACGAGACACAGTTGAGGATCGCGTAACTGGATTAGACAGTGGCGCAGATGATTTTGTGGTTAAGCCTTTTGATCTGAATGAGATATGCGCCCGCCTGAGAGCGTTGGCAAGAAGAAAAACCGGCCAAGCCGCGCCATGTTTTGAACACAAAGGGCTTACGCTTGATCCGGCGGCACACCAAGTTAAATTACATGGGAAACCGGTTGATATTTCCAACAAGGAATTTGAAATTTTAAACTTTTTAATGCAGAACCAGGGGAAAGTAGCTTCCAGGGCCAGACTCGAAGAAACGCTTTATGCCTGGAATACAGAGGTAGAAAGTAATACAGTAGAGGTGCATATTCACCATTTACGGAAAAAACTGGGCTCTGATTTTATCAGAACAGTCAGAGGCGTTGGCTATATCATTGATGAAGAAGAATAAAACCACCAAATATTATTCATTACGGGGATTGCTTTTATTTGCACTGCTAACAACAACAATTTTCACGTGGGGAATAACATCGTTCATCAGTTATCGGGAAGTTAGAGATGAAATCTATGGTTTATTTGATGACGAATTAGCGCAGTCAGCAAAAGTAATCCATGGATTTATGGAAAGCCTGCTTCATAATAAATCACTCTATGAGGATTGGGACTTGGATGAGGGTATATCTCTGTTAGAAGAGAATATGGGCAGAAGCAAATATGAAAATAAAGTGGCTTTCCAGCTATGGATGACTGATCAAGGATTAATATTAAGATCAAAAAATGCCCCCACCTTTCCTTTTTCAGACAAAAAAAACGGTTTTAGTAAAATCACTATTGATGAACAGCCTTGGGATGTTTTTAGTTTGCAAAACAAAGATGAGGATGGCGATGAAACTTACATCATTCACGTTGCCCAACACACAGATATCCGCAAGCAATTAACTGAAAATATTGCCTTTTTGGTTTACAAGCAGGCGTTTATTAGTTTGCCCATCCTGCTCTTTATAATATGGTTAATTGTTGGCTATGCGCTGCGGCCTATAAAAAGTCTCACTTATCAGCTTAAGCACAGAAAATTAAACTACCTAAAGCCGTTAAACGTTAAAAAATTACCACTCGAAATTGCTCCGGTAGTTGCCTCGCTCAATGATCTTTTTGCCAGGTTGGAAAATGCTTACGAAAAAGAACGCCGATTTACTGCAGATGCTTCGCACGAATTACGAATTCCTTTGGCTGGGTTGTTAACTCAGTCCCAAGTAGCTTTAAAAACTACAGACGAAAATATTAAGCATAGGGCATTATCGCAAATCGAAAAAGGCGTATTACGTATGACGCACATGGTTGAGCAGTTGCTTGTGCTTTCAAGGCTTGAATCAAATGCAGCCGAAGTAGAAAAAGAACTATTAAAAATTGAAGATTCAATCAACCCTGTACTTACTGATTTGAGTCCGTTTGCGGAGAAAAAGCAGATCAAGATAAAAATATTTGAGGAGAATGATCAGCCCGTCATGGCCAATTCAGGGCTCATGTATGTTTTGGTGAGAAACATTATACACAATGCCATTATGTATACACCGGAAAAAGGAGTGATAATCATCAGAATCTTTAATGATGAAAAAACGGTCACTTTTTACGTTCAGGATTCAGGGCCTGGAATTCCCCCGGAAGCACGCGAACAAGTAACACAACGTTTCTTTAGGCATATCGAAATGGCTGGCAGCACAGCGGGAAGTGGTCTTGGGTTATCTATTGTTAGTAATATAGTCAGTATTCATGGCGCAACTTTTTCGCTTGGCGAGGCAACTCTAGGTGGTTTGGCTGTAAAAATCACTTTTCCAATCGCTAAATGAATAAGCAAATAACTCAATGCAACCAATAAGTTTGTATATTCATTTTCCCTGGTGCATCAAGAAATGTCCTTATTGTGATTTTAACTCCCATGCTGTTAAAGGCTCCTTCCCAGAGAATCAATATATTTCTGCATTATTGCGAGACTTGCAAAATGATATTGAGCACTTTTTATTAGATCGTCCGGTTCAAAGTATTTTCCTCGGAGGCGGAACGCCTAGTTTATTTTCTCCTAAAGCTTTAGAGCGTTTGTTCATCGGTATTCGCCAACGCATACCTGTTAAATCCAATGCTGAAATTACTTTGGAGGCAAACCCCGGTACGTTTGAAAGTCAAAAATTTGCTGAATATAGAGAAATAGGAATAAATAGACTATCTATCGGTATACAAAGTTTTAATGATAAATTTTTACAAAAACTGGGGCGAGTACATTCAGCTGAAGAAGCACTTAGGGCAGGTGAAATTGCACATCAGGCCGGCTTTGATAACTTCAATTTGGACCTAATGTTTGGTCTGCCCGGAAGTTCTGCAAGTGATAGCGAGTATGATATAAAAACCGCAATTAGCATTGAGCCAAAGCACCTTTCTTTTTATCAATTGACTTTAGAGCCAAATACTTATTTTTACAAGCATCCCCCCAAGTTACCAGCTGATGACCGGATTTTTAAGTTTCAGCAAAATGGGCAAAAATATCTACAAAAAGCAGGATACGATCAATATGAAATCTCTGCATTTGCTAAAGATAATTTTCAGTGTCGTCATAACTTAAATTATTGGCAATTTGGTGATTATTTAGGGATAGGCGCTGGTGCTCATGGCAAAATCACTTTAAGTCGACCCGAACAGATCATTCGAACGAACAAACCAAAGCATCCCGAGCAGTATTTAAAAGATCCAGAAAAAGGAGCGCATCGTAACGTACTTGTTGCGGAACTTGCCTTAGAATTCATGATGAATCACCTCAGGCTTAAAACGGGTTTTTCCATTGACGATTTCATTACAACAACAGGATTACCCTTCTCTAATATTGAAGCAAAACTTGGAAAATTAATACAACAAGATTTGATTATAAAAAAAGCACAGTACTATCAATGTTCTGAAAGAGGCTGGAATTTTTTGGATGATATATTGGAGTATTTCGTACTGGATAATTAGTTTTGCACAGCTAAAGATAGCTATTTTCAAGAATTGATGTAAGAATCATAACGTAAGTTTGTGATGACGCAAGTGACCGCTTTTAATACATACTTCGCGCGGCCACGACTACGGGTTTCTAACGACTGAGTTTTTGCCGATAGCTGTGTTACTAAAACAGTTGCGTAGCTTACTATGCGCCTATTTTAGTGCCTTGCTCTCGGCATAAATCAGTGCGCTATAAATTCCGCATTCGTAACCGCACAAAGTATAACAATAACGAAAAATAATTCGGTTCAATGAATTTTAATCTGCGTTATCAAAATAAAGCTTGAACTCTTTTGTCGGATTATCAGGCGAGGCTACCTCAGATAATTCGACGACAAATAAATCGTTCAGGGCGCCATCCTTCTTGAGAGTGTCATGTTTGGTTTGTTGATCTTCCATCTCCACAAGGCCATAAACTGGCTATTTATTTAATCAAGTGATAATATTAATCAATTGATTAAATAAATTGTTTTTTGGAAGTGAAAAAAAATATTCGTGGCCGTCCTGTCGATCCGGAAATTCAGCAACAAAAAAAACTGACGCTGATAAATGCTGCTCATAACTTACTTCAACACAAAAGTTATCACAGCATCAGTATCAGAGAAATTGCAGATGCTGCTGATATGAAATCGGCAATGATCAGCTATTATTTTGGGAGCAAGGAAGCTCTTTTTGTAGTTTTATTGGAACATACCGCGGAGCAGCAATTTGAAATTTTTCAAAACATTAAACATACAGAAAACCCTCTTAAAGAGTTTATTTATTCCGCTGTCCATTTTTTTTCACAAAACAAGGCAATTACCCGATTGATTGCCGATGAGGTGCTGTTTCAACAAAGCACCTTAGGTAAAAGGTTTATTGAGCTTTTTCCCAAAAAAATTGCCGCATTTCTACCTGATTTGATCATCAGGCACCCTCAATACAACACAACTATTAATGCACACTGGGCCGCGTTTTCATTAATGACTATGCTGGTCATGCCATTTATTGGTGATTCAGTTCGAAAGCAAGCCTGGAATATTAGCGATCAACAAGTTTGTAGTAATGCGTGGTCTGAACATATCTATCAATTATTTACTCAAGGTATTTTGGACAGGGAGTCTAGTGATGCTTAGCGAATGGACTACAAGAAAACGAATTTTACCGATCATAGTTGGCATCTGCCTATTGTTAGCCATTGCCATTGTCAAACTACAACCGGCCATGCAACATGAGCCTGATGCAGGTTTTATTACCCCGGTAAAGATCATCGAAGTTAAACAGTATCTGGTAAAGCCAGCTATTATTGGCTTCGGAGTTGTCGAGCCGGATATTCTGTTTGAAGCCAAAGCGGAAATCAGCGGAAAAATTGTTTATATACATCCACAATTGCGCGATGGCGAAGTGTTTGCCAAAAACACCGAAGTTCTCCGTATTGAACAGGAAGATTATCAATTAGCATTGCAACAGGCGCACGCCAATGTTGCAATCAGCCAGGCAAAACTACGAGAAATCAAAATTCAGTTTGAAAATACCCGGGTGGATTTGCAACTTGCGAAGGCCAAATTAGCATTAGCCAAAAAAGATTTGCAACGATATCAAAAACTGTCTGAAAAAAAATTAATTTCCCAATCCGCTGTCGATGCCCAACGGGCCAATGTATTGAAATTGAAACAAGAAGTACAAAACCTGGAAAGTTTACTTAGGACTTTGCCTGAGCAACAACGCAGTCTTGAAGCTATGCTTGCTAATAGTGAAGCGGTAGCAAGAACCCAGGAACGTAATCTTGAACGCACGTCGATTCGATTACCTTTTAATGCCCGAATTACTCGATTATTGGTTGATGAAAATCAGTTCGTTAGTCAAGGAACAATTCTTTTTAGTGCACAGACCACCGATAAAATCCTCATTAATGCCCAGTTTCCATTAAAACAATTTAGGCAGTTGGCAAAAGATTTCCGTAATGATCAGGCGTTATTTCAGCAAGCATTTCAGAATGGTTTTGCCAGTGATTTTTTTGTCCGGTTGGGTTTGACTGCCAAAGTTAATCTAGCCGATGACAAAAATCTCTTTTGGAATGCCAAGGTTGAACGAATCAGCAGTTCGATGGACCCGGCTGCACGCACGTTGGGCATTATTGTTAGTGTCGATCGTCCTTATCAACAAATTCAACCCGGAACCAAGCCGCCTTTAATGGCGGGCATGTATGCCGAAGTGAGATTGCAGGGAAAAGCCAGAGGTTTTTATCTGATACCTCGTGATGCTCTGCACGAAAGGGAATTGTTTTTTTGCAACAAGGAAAATCAATTACAACGGCGTCAAATTCAGCCATTTCAGTTACAAGGCAATCTGGCATTATTTGAAAATGGCATGCAAACTGGGGAGAAAATTGTCGTTTCTGATTTGTTCCCGGCAATTCCTGGTATGCAATTAAAACCAATACTGGACATCGCAACACAACGACAGATAAAAAAATGGGTTCAGGAGCAATAACATGATTCGTTATTTTGCCTCGCATCCCACTGCAGCAAATTTAATGATGTTATTGCTGATCTTTGCCGGTTTAACAACACTTCCCCGTTTGAAACGGGAAACGTTACCGGAAATTAAAACTTACGAGGTTGAAGTCAAAGTCAAATATCCAGGAGCAACTCCCCAAGATGTAGAACAGAAAATCTGCCGTCCACTGGAAGATGCTCTTGATGGCATCAGTTTTATTAAGGAAATGCGCTGTGAATCTCGACAAGGAATGGCCATCGCTGTGTTGGAAATGCTTGAGGAAGGCAATTATAGTCTGTTCAAAGATGATATTGATAGTGCAGTTGATGAAATTGACAGTTTCCCATCCCAGGTAGAACAACCAATCATCCGTGAATTAGGCCGTACTCAAGATGTTGTTACGGTTGCTTTGACGGCTGAATTGAAGGCTCAGGAATTAAAAGACCTTGCTGAAAACATCAAGCAGCAAATGATGAGAGAGCCATTGATTCCTTTGGTTGAAATTGAAGGTTTTTCTGATCGTCAACTACAAATACAAGTGAGTCAGGCATCTTTACGCCAATATGGTTTAAGTCTGCAAACCGTTGCCGATTTGATTAGCGCCCAGGATTTGGATTTGCCGCTCGGCGAAATAAACACTAACGCCAGAGATTATCAGATCCGTTTTCGGGACGAACGACGCACGCCGGAAGAACTGGCAGAATTAATTATTGTAAAAGGGCAATCTGGCAATGAAGTTCGCTTGGGAGATATTGCGGAAATTGTCGACCGTTTTGAATTGGATGAAGATAAAATATTCTTCAATGGCAAGCCGACAGCATTTTTTAAAATCAGAAAAAATACCCGAGATGATAGCCTGCGAGTACTTCACGCAGTCGAATCATTTATAGAGCAACAACGACAACATTTGCCTGATGAGGTCGGTTTTTACCTGACTCAGGACTTTACCAGTATCGTCAAAGATCGTATTCAATTGTTGGTCAGCAATGCCTGGCAGGGATTGATTTTGGTATTTGCAGTTATGTGGCTTTTCTTTGGCAGCCGATATGCATTTTGGGTGGTAATGGGATTGCCAGTATCATTTTTGGCGAGTGCTTTTCTATTGGCCCAATGGGGCATCAGCATCAATCTGTTATCAATGGTTGCCTTGCTGTTGGCATTGGGGATATTAATGGATGATGCTATTGTCATCAGCGAAAGTATTGGCGCTCAAATAAATTTAGGCAAACAACCGCTTCAAGCTGCTGTTGATGGTACAAAAAAAGTTGCTCGCGGCGTATTGTCATCTTTTGTCACCACTTTATGTGTTTTCATTGGATTGTTGTTTCTGAGTGGCGATATCGGACAAATGTTGAAAACCATTCCAGCGGTGCTGATTTCTGTCATTAGCATTTCCCTGGTGGAAGCGTTTTTAATTTTGCCCAATCATTTACAACATTCTTTATCGAAATCAGGCCAACAGTCACCTGGAAAACTCCGGACGCAATTTGCGTATCATTTTGAGCAATTACATCAACGCGCCCATACGCTGGTAGAAGCGTTAATTAATTACCGCTACGCGTTTATCGGCGTTGTGATCGGCTTTTTTTTTCTGTCACTCAGCTTGTTTGCATCGGGAATTGTCAAATTTTCTGCTTTTCCCGATTTGGAAGGCGATATTCTGCAGGCGCGCGTTTTAATGCCAGTTGGAACATCTTTATCACAAACTGAAAAAACCGTAGAAAAATTAAACAGAAATCTACAGCAAATCAATCAAGATTATCTGGATAAATACAACGAATCTCTTATTAAAGCGGTAACCATTAGTTATGGAATGAATGCCGATGCATTTGAAAGCGGCGCACATCTGGCAACAATCAGCGTGGATTTATTGACTGCCGAACTGCGTCAAATGTCTATCCACCAAATTGCTGCCAAATGGCATGAAGCTAATGCCGATATCCCTGAAGCGCTGAATGTGTCCATCAAAGAACCGATGATAGGACCTGCTGGTCGAGCCATTTATATTCGCTTGCAAGGCGACCAACTGAAGCAACTTTCTTTAGCCTCCCACCAGCTACAAAATTGGTTGTCAGGTTACCCGGGGGTTTCAAATATAATGGATGACCTGAGACCTGGAAAGCCGGAATTCACTATAAAATTAAAACCTGGCGCTTTTGCACTGGGCCTGGATGCATCGACTATTGCCTCTCAATTACGTGCAGCCTATCAGGGGGTAGAAGTTTTGGAAACTACTGTCAACCTGGAAACCTACGAAATCACAGTAATTTTAGCCGATGAATCCAGGGATGAATTAACTGATTTTGATAATTTTCCAGTTATTCATCCTCAATCAGGACAAGTTATTCCATTATCCAATGTTGTAGAAATTATTCCGACACGCAGTTTTTCTCGCATTCAAAGAATTAATTCTCAGAGGGCCGTTACGGTTTATGGTGATATTGATGCCGAAATAAACAATACTCAGGCGGTTATTTATGACTTGCAAAATGGCTTTTTAAAACAATTTAAAGATCAATTTCCAGATATTTCTATTGCGTTCGAGGGAGAGATAAAAGAGGGTAATTTGACCCGAAGCTCCATGCGCAGAAGTTTGATGTTCGGTCTGATCGGAATTTTTGTTTTGCTGAGTATTCAGTTCCGCTCATATACCGAGCCATTATTGGTCATGGCAAATATTCCACTGGCTTTTATCGGTGTGATTTGGGGGCATCTGATTATGGGCTTGGATATCACTATGCCTTCGTTGCTAGGGTTTGTTTCATTAGCAGGTATCGTGGTTAATGATTCCATCTTGCTGGTAGAGTTTGTCAAACGTCATAACCGTGAAGGCTTAGTTCCTCATGTAGCGGCAGTGAAAGCCAGTCATGAACGTTTTCGGGCCGTTTTACTTACTTCGATAACAACAATGGCTGGATTAACGCCATTATTGTTCGAACAAAACCTTCAGGCGCAAATTTTAATACCGTTGGCAACCAGTATCATTTTTGGAATTGCGACTTCTACACTTCTAGTGTTATTCGTGATTCCCTGTTTGTACTGCATTTTAGAAGATTTCGGGATAGTGAAAGCTAAGGAAAGCGTATGAAATAACTTGAATAACTGACTTGTCTTTTTACACGCTTTGAATAAAAAAATACGGCGCCAGTTGCCCAACTTATTCCGTGAGCGTTCCTAAAATTTAATGATACCTTTTGAATTTGAGAATGACTCGTTTAGAGTGAGTTGGTTATGTTAAGGGTTGGGTGCAAAAACGTGGCAAGAGCAGACCATTGGATGGTTTTTGACGTTATTCACAAACCAAGGAATACTATAATTGATGGTATTCTTGGGTATGAAAGCCATAATATTTATAAGTTCTAATGAATTTTTTGCTGATGGAGAACGGGGAAGATGAATTGTTGCTATTCAATGACACCGGCAAGACGAAGTTGCTTTCGAATTTCTTCTACCCGCTTTCTATTCACGCCTAAATCACTGTAACCCGTTCGCGATGCTGAACGGACATGGATAACACCGGCTTGTTTATCCAAACGGAATTGAACGTCATCAACAAAGCGGAAAACCAGACTCTTTGCCTCTACATCTATCGAGCAATCAGAATTTTTGGTTATAGTTGCCCTGCTCTGGCTCTTTAATATCTTTTTTAATGTCGCCCAAGCTTTTTCAACAGAGCCACTAATTTTAAAAGGTTCGATATAATGATCGCTTCCTGATCCTGCTTGAGAAGAAACGCAATTTGGCTTATCGGGGCAGGGAGGTAGTTTTATTTCCATGGTGCTTTCTGCAAATACGTTCCAAGCCACAAAAACTAAAATGGATTTTAATAATAAGTTGTTTCGCATGATTAAAAAAGGGGCATTGATTCTGCCCCTTTTCCGCTAGATATTTAGGATTCTCTTATTAGATCAAACCTTTAACGGTTGCCATAATCCCGGTTGGGTCAATGCCTTGATGTGGGAACTGCTCCCATAATCCGCCACAACCTTCTTTATGAGTGGCGATATAGTTATATTTAGGCGCATAACCTCTTTCCAGTAACCAGGAGCCAAAACGGCTACCCAGCCCTGTTTTACGATTGAATGATTCAACAACCAGAACCATTGGTGCTTTACCTAATTTGGCCATCATGTCTTCATCAACGACATTTAAAGAGGGCTTGTTGATTAAACCGACATCGATGCCTTCTTCTTTCAGACGCTCAACTGCGTCTAACGCACGATAAAGAGTTTCACCGAAGGCAACAACATATCCCTGGGTGCCTTCCCTAATGACTTCGTCTTTTCCTGAAACAAACTGATAATTGCCAGCAAACATTTCATTACCTTCAGTATCAAGAATAGTTGGTACTTTTGAACGAGTAGAGAATACAAAACGTAGACCGGGATCAGAGAAAATACTCTTTACCACTGCACGCATTTGATTAGGGTCTGCAGGAAAATACAGATTGGTAGGATAACCATCGTCCAAACCATTGTCAGCAAACATGTTATTTAAACCAAAGTGACAGGTATTATCTGCCATGTCGTCAATACCTGAATGTGAATAATGGCATAGCACATTGGAATTATTCAGCCGCGCCATAGTGATCTCGGAAAGAGTCATTTCCAAAAATGCACTGAAAGTACCAAAAATACCTTGTTTGCCTTCCGCCATACCGAAGCCGGCTGCAGCAGAAAAGTTACCGCGCTCCATGATGCCGGAAGAAATAAATACTTCCGGATTCGCCTTATGGATTTTAACCAATCCGCAAGAACCCTCCAGGTCGCTATCAATAACCCGAACCTTTTCAACCCGCTCGGCTTCACTCATACCGCTTAATACTTCTACCACTGCATCGCCGAAAATTCCACGATTGGCATCCCAGTTATCACTGGAGCCTTTGAAATCCTTATCTTGCTTGGGCGCTTCAATAGTTTTCAAAACCTCCGCAGCCTTTTGTTGATTATGAGATTCCAGATAATCCAGAGCGATTTTTACAGAAACCACATCATGACCGTGCGTTGATCCTTCAAGTCCTTCAATACCGGGGCACATAGGCCGTTTACAAATCACTGCAACCGGGCCATCAGTATTAACGGCTTTAACCATATTTTGGTATAAGTCATCAAGATCTTCGCCATTACATTCGAAAACAGTTAAGCCGTGTCCTTCAAGTGTTTTAGCCGTTGAACAGCCTTTCAAATATTCAGAAGGGTGGCCTGCAATAGTGACATCATTATCATCTATGATGAGTTTTACGTTAATGCCTTGCGCTACGGCCAAACGTGCCGCCTCGGCATCATTTCCTTCCTGCTGAGAGCCGTCAGAACCCAGACAAAAAACCGTTTTGCCTGCATTCGCCATGGCTACGCCATTGACATACGGCCACATATGTCCCAATCTGCCAGAACTAAACTTAACCCCCGGGGTAAATCCTAATTCTGGATGGCCGGGCAAATGTGAATGTGCTTCACGATAATGCATCAATTTTTCTGCCGGCATGTCGCCGTTCAAGACTGACATCAAATATTGCGTGCCAACCCGGTGCCCTGCTTCATCAAAGAAAATGGGGACATATTTATCTTCAGCGCCACGAAACAGCGCATCCATAATCATTACTTCCGGCACGGTATCGTAGGGTCCGCCAGAGTGGCCGCCAACACCTCTTGCAGCGCCGGTCGCAGTAAAGAAAATGATGGCATCACGACAAAGCTGGATATTGCTTTTTAAAGCTTCTCTTTGCTCATCTGATAATGTTGGGTTGCTTGGATCCAGAGAAATGCGCTGATATGCGCCCAGATCAATTGGAAAAGTAGACATAATATTCCTCTTTGTTTAAGTGATTGTTATTAATTTTGATAAAAATAAATTCGCACTAACATTACACCTAGCAGGCGTCTGGATGCAAGCCATTTTTATTGAATTTAACAATCAATAAAATTCTGAATTACGTTATTTTTCCTAATATATATTCCGCGTTTACTCAATTTAAAGTAATATTTCCAAACCTTCATAGGCCAAATAATGTTCAAAATCACTATTTTTTTTCAGGTTTTTAAAAATCTCCTCAAGTTCTGTATCACTCCGTGTTGGTTCATGATGAGTGAAAAATAATTGTTTAACACCGGCTTTTTCAGCCAATTCCATTGAAGATGAATGAGTGCCATGTCCCCAGCCATGTTTGCTTGAATATTCTTCCTGGGTATATGAGGCATCAATGATTAATGCATCGATATTGGTAATTGCCTGAACCAATTCATTCAAATTGCTTTCAATCATTTGTTGATGATTGGCAAATTCAACGGTATTGGGCGAATGATGATTGGTAAGCGGCTCATAATCTCCGGTAAAAAAAATGGATTTTCCATCACAATCAATTTTATATCCAAAATTGATTACCGGATGATTCAATAGATAAGGTGTAATCGTTGCAGAACCAATCTGAAAAGATTTTTTTGCCAAAATTGTGACATATTCCAAGTCGGCTTTTAATTCTGATTCGATAATCGGAAAGTAACAGTATTGAAGCTGCACATTGAGAGCCCGTTCTATACCTTCGCCAGTGTCGATATCGCGGCCACCATAAATTTTGATCTGGTTTCCCTGAACAAACAGAGGCGTAAAAAACGGCAGTCCGTGAATGTGATCCCAATGCGTATGGGTAATCAAAATATGCGCCGTGCCAGGAAGTTTTCCGGGTAATTGCCTGGCTAACGCATGAATTCCTGTGCCTGCATCCAGAATAATGAGATCACCATTGTCCGTGACTACCTGGAGGCAAGTGGTATTACCCCCATAACGGGTTGTTTCCGGTCCTGGTGTGGGAATTGAACCCCTAACGCCCCAGAATTTAACCTTCATTATTTATCTAAATCCTTTTGCTTCTCTGGCGCAGTTAATTTTGGGAATAACGACAGAGATAAGTTACTCCTTCAATATTTTTTTAACCGATTTCATAAAACACCTCGTAACTTTGCTGCTAACCATGGGGAAAATAACATCATAATAAGCACTATACTAAATAAATCACCGTTTTTTATGTTAAATATTTCACAGATTTCCTGCCATGATTTATCTAAAATATAGCGCCCAAAAATAAATTCAAATGCTAAAGTCAAACCTAACCAGAAAAATCCAATTGTAAAATAATGCTTCGCTTGCTTTACCTTAATAAAAGGGACGAAAATCCACACTATCAGTAACACCAAGATTGCTAGTATCAAGCCACTAATCGGCAATGCCAGATCAAAACCAATAGCAGGGGTTAATATTTTTTCTCTAACAATGCCATTGATAATCGCAGCCATAAGCATGACAATCCATATTCCAATTGCTTTGATTGCAATGCTCATCTTCTCTCCTACTATCTATATCACATTCAAGCCTCATTGGTTTAATCTGTTGCCGTATCGTGAATTATAAATTTCTTTGCTTTCTTCCAGTTCTATTTCAATAATTTCGTATCGACTTTCTCTATCATTGTCTAATGCTATAGTGGGAAGTAAAAAATAATCAGAGTCTTTTACATCTCTTTTTATTATAGTTTTACCTGTCCAAGATCCTTGTATATAGTAGGCGGCGAAGGTATAGATTTTATTCGGCTTTAATCCAAAGGTTCTTTTCTGGCGAATTACTATTCCCGTGCTTAAAAAGGATAGGGCTCTAGTCCCTGCTGTTGGTTCTGCGTAAAATGTATGTTTACCTGGTTCTAGTATAGTTCTTACATATTTGTCTTCACACACTTCACCTTTATTTTCCCCATCTACATTTATATTTACACACAAATCAGCAAGCGCATGGAAAAATACAACAGATTTCTCTTCCTCTTTTTCATACGGTTCTAAAGGGACTTTGGCATATTTAGCAGAACATCCTCCAAGCAAACTGCTCACAAATATAATTTTAAGTAGTTTCATCATCGGAAATTCTTCATTTTTTTAAATCTGTAATTCATTCCCCTTAGAAAAGGAGCTTTGAAAAAAATTAAGGTTTTTTTAGTCTCTCACAACAGGTAATCGACATTTATCCCAAGCCAGCATTCCTCCGTCAAGATTATAAATATGATCAAACCCAACTGATTGGGCAATTCTAGCCGCACGGGAAGAGCGACCTCCACTACGGCAAACAAATAAATACTGTGCTTTTTTGTTCAATGACATCAGTTGCTTTTTAAAGGATTTTTCATTGATGGTACATAATTTTGCACCTTCGATGTGCCCTAGATGATCATTAAATTCATCCGGTCTTCTAACATCAATTATCCGAAAAGCTTCCAATTGTTGCATTGCCTGCTTGGGAGAAATATTGGTTATCGGCTTTCCAGTCACCACTCCAACTAAATCAGAAAGCGCTTGATTGGATACTTCAACTTCGTTATTGAGTACTTCGGTCTGAGATTTGGTATCTTCAGCAATTTTCCTGGCCTGTTGCGCTAGTTTTTCAATATTTCCAACAGCTGCAACAATCGCTTGTACTGAAGCCTCTCTTTGCTGGGTACTTTGATTTTCATTACCTTTAAAAAGTCTTATTAGAGATGTTAAGGCCTGGGATACATTTTGGGTATTTTCCAGTCCGGCTTGCATATGTTCGCGATTAGATTCGATAATTTCCCTGACATTATCACGAGCCGAGGTCACCACCTCATCAATGTGTTTGGAGGCATCCTCGCAAGTTTTGACTAGTCCCTGCATTTCTTTTGCAACAATATTAATACCATTGCCATCTCCACCGAGAGATCCGCCTAAAACCGCAGTATTTAACGCCAACATTTTGGTATGACGGGCAACTTTGAAAAGAGATTGAGTACTTTCCTTGATTTTATCAAAAAGATGAATACTATCTTCGATACGATTAAAGCCTGACTCGATGGTTGTTACCGTTTCATTTAGTA
This sequence comes from Methylomonas sp., assembly GCA_026989395.1. GTDB lineage: Bacteria > Pseudomonadota > Gammaproteobacteria > Methylococcales > Methylomonadaceae > JALSJK01. Next base: position 14,325 of record JALSJK010000100.1, on the reverse strand, counting down.
TCGTTAACGAATTATCCGCTTGCTGGACAGATTTTGAGAGCATGGTTTTAATTTGCTCTCCATCAGCATAAACCCGATTAACAACATCATACTGTTGCTGGGTAATTTCAACCAATGACTCATTTATTGCCTTGATTTTCTGGACTGTTCGTGTGGTTTCTTCACTGCTTTTGCCCAATTTCTGAGTGCTTGAAAGTAATTGTTTTGAATTATCTTGTTGTGGATTTAGCATAACTAATTTATTTTGCCTAAGTCATTTAGCTAAGAGGCTGTCCAGGTTAAAGATGATTCTACTGCGGCTATGGGAAACTGGCTGGTTTTCCGACTTGCCTAGCTAAGAATCCCTTAACCTGACAACTTCCTGGTCTTTTGCTTAATCATCAGTCTAGTTAAGTTCTTACAAAATTCAATAAACTCTATATTTCACCGGGTATTCAAAGTCGGCAACTTCAAGTCGAATTGTCCGGTTTAGTGTGGTCATTTCACAACCTTTCCCTTTTTTGTCGGTTTGGATCGGCTTTTGAAGGAATAGCTGCTATTTTTCGACATTTCATTGCTTAGCCACCAGCAACAGCAGGCCATACCGCAAAAACATCGTTATTTTTGAAAATAGCCTGGTTCCTTCTTTCTGGTTCTATGAATACGCCATTAATGAGGAGTAAATGGGCTTGTTCGACAGGAACTTTAAATTGTCGCAGGATTTGATGGGGCGTGATGTAATCATCAACATCTATCGTAATACCTTCGATTCGGTTTTCAGCGGGTAATAATGGGCGAAAACCGGCAAAGAGTTTAACGGTAATTCTCACCATACACTGGCATTAAAACCGATGGCTTGGGTGCGGCTTAAATAGGCTTCCATGATTCGCAACGGGTCATGCATCAAACGATCTTTCCATTCGCCTAATTTAATCTTGCCTTGAATTAGTCCTCGCAATACCCCAACGTGCTGGGTTAAACCGATTGCAGTGGCGCCCACCAGGTATTCGCCATCGAATTGCAAATTGATATAACGGAATCGTTCAGGGTTATATTGTTCAGCGTGCTCCCCTTGTTCAACGCCTTGCCATAATCCAAATGAGCAGGCAATTAAACCCAGGGTATCTAATACATTCATGTTGATGTTACCTCGGTGTATGGCTTCTTTTGAACCCGCCATATTCAAGGCAGCCAATACGCCATGATCGGTTGCTGTGGGTTGAATGGCTTGTACTGAATATTCACCAGTGGAAAAATCGAGTCCCTGCGCAACATCACCGGCGGCATAAATATCTGGGATATTGGTTTGCAGATGCCGGTTAACGAGAATCCCTTGATCAGTATTAATACCGCTGTCTTTCAGAAAATCTGTATTGGCTTTAACGCCCGCCGCACAAACTACAAAATCGGCAATCAGGGTTTTATCAGTGTCTAAAGTGATTTGCAGCTTGTCTTGGCCTTTTGCCAGCGAGGTGATTTTAGTACCGGTATGAATTTTAATGCCTTTATTTTCGCACCATTGCTGGATTAACCGCCCAGCTTTTTTATTCATCATTCGGGGAACCATGCGGTCACCCATTTCGACAACCGTTAAATCTGCGCCACTTTTAAATAAGGCTTCCAGAATGATGCAGCCAATGAAACCAGCGCCCATTAAAACCACTCGACTCCCTGGTTTGGCTTGCTTACTGATTTTTCGGGCATCTTCCAGTGTCCAGCAATTGTAGATTTCAGGTAAACCGATTCCGGGGATGGCGGGCTTAATTGGACTTGAACCTGTTGCAATCAATAATTTGTCATACTGAACCAGAGTTTTATTAGCTAATTGCAGGTTTTTTTGTTCAGGAAGAATTTTAGTAACCCGTTGTTGGATAAGCTTGATATTGTTACTCTGGAAGTGATTGGCCTCAGTTCTTAAATAAGTACCGCTTTCGTCAATTTTTTTAATTAAATAATACGGCAGTGCCATTCGGGAATACGGTGGCTCAGGTTCATCACCAATAATGGAGATCTCGCATTGGCTATCAAGTTTTCTTAATGATTCAGCAGCAACAACTCCGGCGGGACCGGCGCCAATGATGACATGATGCATGTTGGCCTCCTAAATTCCGAAACGATTTAAGGTTTCTGGCGTGGGGATGCCCTCTTCACTCCAGCCTCGAAGTTGATAATATTCCGGCAGCATTTTATGCAGATCATTTACTCGTCCGGCTGCCGGACCGGTTTTAGCGGCTTCTTTTAGCAGTCGCTTGGGTAAAGTATCGTCCGCACCCGTTAAACCCGCATCCATGTTGAATTTTCGCTCTAGATTCCAGATTCTTTCCCCGGCTTCAAGCAGAGTATCCATTGTCCATTCATCGCCACAAGCGGCGGCAATTTGTGGGGCGATATCAGACATTGACCAGGCAAAGGTAGAGAAAACACAAAGTCCAGATGAATCGACTGCGGCAGTTACATCCTGAAAGGCTTTGACCAGTTCGGCCTTGCCTTCCGTAGCTAAAGGATCAGTTTTTTCCGGAATACCCATGATTTCAGAGGAAACCGTGTAACCGCGTAAATGACATGCGCCTCGGTTGGAGGTGGCATAGGCCAGCCCCATTCCTTGAATACCACGGGGATCATAGGCGGGAAATTCCTGCCCCTTGACGGTCATGGATAATTCTGGACGGCCATATTTTTCACACAGACGTTTGGAGCCCAGGCCGATTTCCTTACCAAAACCTTCGCCCCGCGCAGTTAATTCGACAATTTCAACCAACGCTTTTGCTGATCCAAATTTCAGTTCCAAGCCGCCAGTATCGGCTAAAGTAAGGTCGCCCTGTTCAAACATTTCCATGGCTGCGGCAATGGTTGAACCCAGAGTGATCGGGTCCATGCCGTCCTCATTACAAAGAAAATTGACATAAGTGAGTGCATCCAGATCATCCACGCCGGTATCAGAGCCAAAGGCCCAGGCTGATTCATATTCAAGACCGCCGGAAGCGCCAAAATATTGCGGTTTATGCTGAATACTGAAATGGCCCTTGTCAATCGTGGAAATTCTGCCACAAGCAATAGTGCAGGCAAAACAGCCCGCATTAGTGACCAGGTTAGGCTTGCCATCTGTTGGCCGGGGTTCATGCATGGCCTCACCGGAGATTTTTTCCGCGCCTTCAAATTGCACTTCGCGCATATTGCGCGTCGGCATGGCACCGACCTCATTAATGACATTCATTAACACCTGAGTGCCATAGGTGGGTAATCCCTGACCAGTGACGGCATTTTCAGCCAGCACTTTTTTGCCTTCATTCACCGCTTTCATAAATGCAGCCGGGTCTTTGATATTACCAACACCTTTGGTGCCGCGGACTGCAACGGCTTTAAGATTTTTAGATGCCATTACCGTTCCAACACCAGAGCGGCCAGCGGCTCTATGCAAATCATTAATAACCGCGGCAAACAAGCAGCCTTTTTCGGCGGAACGTCCAATCGTGGCAATGCGCAACAAAGGGTCTTGATGTTGATTATGCAACCACTCGTCGGTTGCCCAAGCGGTTTTGCCCCAGATTTCATCGGCAGGTAGCAATTCTGGCTGGTCGTTTTCGAGATAAAGATAAACGGGGTATGGGGCTTTGCCTTCAAAAATAATCATATCCCAACCTGCATTTTTAAATTCCATACCGATGAAGCCACCAGAATTGGAACAAGCAATCGCCCCGGTTAAAGGGCTTTTGGTAATCACAGAATAACGACCGGCAGTGGAGGCCATAGTGCCGGTTAATGGCCCGGTTGCCATGATTAAAATATTATCTGGTGACAGTGGCTCAACTTTAGGATCAATTTCTTCAACCAAATATTTACTGGCTAAACCTCTTTGACCAAGGTACTGACTGGCCCATTCCATATTGAGCGGTTCTTTTTTACAACTAAGCTCGGTTAAATTAACGCGTAAAACATTTCTGGTCCAGGCCATAATAACCTCCTACAAATCTTTTATGGATTGTGCGGCGTGCGCCTGCATTCTGGCAAGCCCTGTGTGTTCGGCATCTACATAGGTAATGGCAGCGGTAGGACAAGCAGTCGCACATTCAGGATCGCCACCGCATAAATCACATTTATCAACAACACCAGAATCTACATTGTAATTGACCGTACCAAACGGGCAGGAAATAGTGCAAACCTTACAGCCAACACAGCGATCAGCAATCACTTCTTTTGCACCGGTTGCATCATTAATTACAATCGCCTCAACCGGACAAGTATGCAAACACCAGGCTTCCGTGCATTGGGTGCAAGTATAAGGAGCAAACCGCCCTTCCTGATGAAAAGTAAATACCTTGATTCGGGATTTGGAAGGGTTAAATATTCCTTCATGGTGATAGGAACAGGCCAGCTCACATTGCAGGCAGCCGGTGCATTTTTCTGGTTCAATTTGCAGGGATTTGAGCATAAAACGAAATCCTGTTGATCAGTTAAATAAATTAATCCTCTTCTTATCCCCTCATCCTGACCTTCTCCCGCTAGAGAAGGGGGCTTATTGTTTATCCAATGCCCGAAATTTGAGAGGGATTATGAGTATTCAAGAAAACTATAACTCGATCACAGTGAAACAATCAAATGTAATCTAAATTTTCCCTTGAGCTTTTCCCGGATGAATACGGCTTAAAAAATAACTCCACTTCCCCCTCAGATGGGAGAAGGCCGGGATGAGGGTGTTTAAAAAAGCTAAAAAAAATGTCACCAAGTACAACTTTTCCGATACAGAGGCGGCTCCTCCGATTGATCTAGACTGAATGGATGCTAATTTTCAACAACTTCCCAATCTTTAATAATTGAGATCAGGTTAACAGGCAATATTTTAATTTTGTACTAAGCTTGCAGTTAATTGTTTCCATCCTTTTTTGGAATGTATGGGTATATATAAACATCGATTAAAATTTCAAGGCTTTACATTGCTAGAGCTAATGGTAACCGTGGCGATTGCAGCAATTCTTGCAGCGATGGCAATGCCGAGTTTTACCCAAACGATAAGGAATAACCGGTTAACAACAACAAATAATATGCTGTTGACTTCTTTAAACCTGGCGCGAAGTGAGGCAATAAAAAGAGGAGTGCCAGTCACAGTTCGCAAAGTTGATAATAATTCATTTACCAGTCTTGGGGTGGGAGCAAATTGGGAAAATGGATGGGATGTTTTTACTGATATTGATAGCGATGGAATTTATGATGCAGTTGATGGAGACAGTTTGATTAATACATTTCAATCCGTGCCAGTAAATTATACTTTGAGAGGTACGGTACCTGGATTTACAAATAGAGTGACATTTCAACCAACTGGTTTGAGTGGTAATGGCAGCTTTGTTTTATGTGATAACTTTGATGGTGATAATCTTCCGCAGGCGAATACAGCCAGAATGATTATTATCAGTATAACGGGTCGAGCTATGACTGCTGGCGATATCGATAACGATGGTATTCCCAACAAAAACGATGGGACTGAAATCGTTTCTTGTACAGTTTCCCCATTCTAATGAAAAAAAATACTGGATTTACCTTAATTGAAATACTTATTGCCATGATTATCTTGGCTTTTGGTTTGCTAGGTCTTGCAGGTTTGCAAGCAGCCAATATGCAGCAAAATCAGGATGCTTCTTATCGTTCGCAGGCAACCGCTTTAGCATACGATTTAGCCGATAGAATCAGGGCTAATAGCAGTCAAATTGCAATATATTTAGCACTAGCACCAGCATTGAATAATAATTGTTTGGGTGCTGCGGGTTGTAACCCAGATCAAATGGCAAACCATGATCTGGCAGAATGGAATGCGGCGCTTAATGCGCTTCCAGGAGGTGGAGTCGGTTCAATTGTTCAAACAGCCGCAAATGTCTATACGATTTATGTTAATTGGGATGATGACAAGGATGGCTCTCTGGATAACGACGGGGATGGTGATGTAGATAATGATGATGCCTTATTTACTCTGGGGTTCACATTATGAAGTCAGGCCATAAGCGTTATCACAATTCAGGAATGACATTGGTTGAGATACTGATCGCCATGTTGATTGGCGCAATAATGCTTGCAGGAATATTAGGGATATTCATTAATACCAAGCAAACCAACAGGTCGCTAGAGGCAGTATCTAGAATACAGGAAAATTCACGGTTTGCATTGGACTTTATTGCTCGCGATCTTCGTATGGGCGATTTTTGGGGGTGTTTACGAAGAGATATGGGTGGCCCAGTCAACAATATAAATTTTGGTGCTGCGGGAGCTGTTTACGATTTTTATGGTGCGGGTGGCTTTAGTGGCACAAATGGTGTTGTAAATGCGGGAAATACAGGGCTTGACGCACCGGATTCCTTGACTATCCGAGGTGCAGCTTCAGTTGGCGTTTTTGTTGCTGCTGATAATGGGGTAACCATTACAACAACGGCAAATCATGGCTTTAATCCAAATGATTATTTGTTCATCACTGATTGCAAAAAAGGAGACATATTTCAAGCAACAGCAGGTACGGCCGGCACATCGATTACACATACTGTTGGCGGACTGGCGCCAGGCAACACTACCCCAAATTTGTCAGCAACTTATGGTTCAGGTTCACAGGTTTATCAAGTGGCAACGGTTTCGTATTCAATTGCTAATGGAGCAAGTGGATTGCCGAGTTTGTTTCGCAGTATTAATGGAACAAATAGGGAATTAATTGAAGGTGTTGAAAATATGCAGGTACTTTATGGTATTGATGATGACGCGACGATGGATTTTTCTACCGACTTTTATGTGCCTTTTAATCAAATTCCAGTAACAATCAATACTCCTTCAGGAAATGTTCCGGGAATAAACAGGGTAATTAGCATTAGAATCAGTTTGCTGCTGCAATCAATTGCCAACAATATCACAGATCAAAATACAGTAGTTTTTTACAATGGAGGTACGTCAGTTGCAGATCGGCGGATAAGAAGGGTTGTTACTTCTACAATAGCGCTAAGGAACAGGTTATGAAGAGTCAGATAATACATATGAAGTTCTCTTTGGCACGGCAATCGGGCGCAGTATTGATGGTTAGTATGATTGTGCTGTTGTTGCTTTCCATGATTGGTGTTACGGGCAGCCAGACAACAAATCTTGAAGAAAAAATGGCCGGTAATGATTATGACAGAAATATAGCTTTCCAGGCAGCGGAAGAGGCATTGCGCAGTGCTGAGCTAGTCATTGACGGTTTGGCTGATTTGGCAAGTTTTGATGGTTCGCAAAATGCAGCTGGTCGATTTTCTCAGACGCAAAGACCGAATCTGGCGACAAACAATACCTGGGATAATTCATCAGCACAAGCATTACGAGTAATGCCTTTGGTTACAACACAGCCGCGGTTTTTTATTCATTATCTGGGCAATCAACCATCAGATCCGCTGGATCCGAGTTCTGATCCGATTTCAATTTTCAGAATAGTCGCACGAGGAACCGGCAGAAAAAATACCACACGTGTTTTCCTGCAGGCTTATATCGGAAGACCAATATAAAATTAGTTTGCTTTGCTAATGAATGATTTTGTTTGCACTGACCAATCAGAAACCTCAAAATTTTGGAGTTAAAAATAATGTCTAGTTTCGTTTTATGCCGTCATTCAGGGTTGGTTTGTCTTTTTGTCATTGGCTTGAGCTGGCTCGGGGAGGCTCAATCCGCACCTGGGAATGTTGCTAATACACCATTATTTGCAAACAGCAATGTTGTACCCAATGTTTTTTTTGAAGTGGATGATTCTGGGTCGATGGACTGGGAAGTTCTTACCAAGCCTCACTGGACAGCCTGTACATATAACAGAAATTTTCATTCCGATAGTTCGAATAATTCTTGTTCTTATGGGTTTAGTCAGTATAGGGCTGATGGGTTAATTGTGAACACAGTAAATGGTAGTGCAACAAACATTATCTATATCTACACCAGTGCGGATGGAGCATATAATAACGCAGGGTTGGAGAGTTTCTCGAATGCAGAACAGCAATTCGACTGGCGTATTTTTTCATCAGATCTTAATGTAATTTATTACAATCCTGTCAGCACATATTTACCCTGGCAGGGAACAGGGCTTGGTAATGCCAGTTTCGGCGCCGCCTTGAGTGATCCGCAACCTGGAACCCAGGGGGCGGGCATAACCCGTAACCTTTCTGGTTTTGTTTACGAAGTATGGGAAGATACGCATGGTTTCAGTGGGACCGCTCCTGTAAGAGGAACGAATATTAATCGTACTGATGGCGCAAATCAAATAGTTGACTGGTGGGATGAACATACTCGTTATACAGTCGAATCAAATAGAATCGAAGTGGAAAGAGTTGTCTATAACGCCAATGGGGATGAGGTTGTTAATTCATTGCCTGACTTGCTAAATGACGGTACGGTTTATACCGAACTGGGTAATAAAACAGTAGCAGATGTACAGCAAAATATAGCAAATTGGTACCAGTACCATCGAAGACGTTCTTTTGTTACAAAAGCAGCGCTTGGCTCTGTGGTTACCCAAAACCCGGGTCTTCGCTATGGTTTAAGTGTTATTAACCGGAGTGATCTGTTGTTTACAGAGCTTCCAGGTGCAAACGTAACAAATTTTTCAATTCATAATAGTAGTTTGTTGAATGATCTGTTTGATTTTAACTGGCAGGCATTCGGAACACCGCTACGAAGAGGTTTGGAAAATGCTGGTGAATATTTTGACGGTAATCTTGCTGGTAAAGTCGATCCAATACTTTACGAATGCCAGCAAAATTTTACGGTATTGTTCACTGATGGATTTTGGAATGGCAACTCCCCGATTGTTATTAATCAAGATATTGATGGTGATGGGGAAAATGATGGCAGTGGTGATGATGTCACTTTGGCAGATGTAGCAAGGTATTATTATCAAAATGACCTAAGCTCGTTGCCTGATGAAGTGCCAAGAAATGATTTCGATAATGCAACGCACCAGCATATGGTTACGTTTGGCATAGCTTTTGGTGTAAGAGGTTTGCTGCAGGATATTGATAATAATGGATGGCCTGAGGATCCCAGCAATTTAAGTAATAATCGACCTTATAACATGAGTTGGGGTAACCCTTTTAGCGGAACACCTCAGAAAATTGATGATTTATGGCATGCTGCTTTTAACAGTCGTGGGACATTTGTATCGGCAGCAACACCAAGCGAAGTTTCAGACTCACTGAACAGGGCAATTGGCAGTGTGGGCAATAGGTTGGGGAGTGGCGCAGCCGTTACTTTCAGCACCACATCATTGTCACTGGATACCAATGTATTTTTAGCGCGGTTTAATAAGCAGGGAAATAAATGGAGTGGTGATTTGTTGTCGGTTAAATTGGACAGCGAAGGTGTTTTTGTAACTCAAGTTGATCCAAATGATAGCAGCAAATTAATTGTTGTGCCTGACTGGAGTGCTTCTAGGATTTTAAATGATAGAACCAATCCTGCAGATTCAAGGGTTATTATTTCCTACGATAAGACGCTTGATATTAATGGAAATATTGGCAATGGCATTCCATTCAGATGGAGCGACCTGGCAACAGAGCAAAAAAATGATCTTAGGACAGAGCCAAATAATACGCTTACAACTGATGATGTTAAAGCAGAGGCCAGACTAAATTTTTTGCGGGGAGATAAAAGTAATGAGGCTTCCGCTAATGGAAATTTTAGCTTTCGAAATCGCGATAGCTTGTTAGGCGATATAATTAACTCATCACCATTATTTGTCGGGTTACCAAAAAATAATTGGCCTGATGATTACCCTTTTCCATCAAGTTCTGGCAACAGGTATTCAGATTATAAACAAACCCGTTCAACCAGAAATGGGGTTGTTTATGTTGGTGCCAATGATGGTATGCTCCATGGTTTCTCTGAGGGAACTGGAAAAGAGCTTTTGGCCTATATTCCTTCGTTTCTTTTTTCATCCTCTTCAGCCAGTTCAGGGCTACATTTTTTAACCGACCCACTTTACGAACATCGATTTTATGTTGATTTAAGTCCGACTGTTTCTGATGTTTATATAAACAAAGGGGATGGCAATTACAACTGGTATTCAATTCTTATTGGTGGAAGCAGGGCGGGAGGTCGAGGTATATTTGCCTTGGATGTTTCTGACCCTGCCCAGTTCTCTGAAAGCAATGCTGATCAATTGGTTTTGTGGGAATTTAGTGATGTTGATGATCAGGATTTGGGGCTGACATTTAGTAAGCCAAAAATTGTCATGATGAACAATAAACGCTGGGCGGCCATTTTTGGTAATGGTTATAACAATAAAGGTGACGGCAAAGGCAAGTTATTTATTGTTTTTTTGGATGGAGGTATTGATGGGGTTTGGACATCTGGCTCGGATTATATTGAACTTGATACAGGCAAAGGCTCAATTGTTGGCAATGACTGTTTAAATGCAGGGAGTAACTGTAATGGATTGTCTTCGCCACATGTTGTTGATTTGAATGGTGATTTATTGATTGACCGAATTTATGCTGGTGACATTCTAGGGAATATGTGGGCTTTTGATGTTTCTTCTGATTTAGTAGCGAACTGGAAGGTTGCATATGATAATGCTGGTTCTCCGGAACCGTTGTTTGTTGCTTCTAACAATCAACCGATCACCGTGAAGCCCATTGTAGTAAAACACCCTAGAATCAAAGATAGCAACACCAATGGTCCAAATCTATTGGTATATTTTGGAACAGGCCAATATTTAACCGATACAGATGTTACTGCACTTCCTGCTGACCAATCTTTTTATGGTGTATGGGATCATGGTACTGGAGGAATTACACCTAACGATTTGTTTGAACAAAGATTTGATAATACTAGCACCCTTGAAGATAATGACAGTTGTGATCAGATTCAATCTGATGGCAGTTGCACAGATGTGGTTAATAATCTAACAGATACTGTAAGAGTGTTTCAGCAATATGATGATAATAATGACGGGACTCCTGACAAAATAGATTACGCGGCAGGACACCAAGGTTGGAAAATCAATTTTAATGTGCCCCAGTTTGCTGGGGAGCGCGTAGTCGTTGATCCTGTGGTCCATGCGGGTCTCGTGTTGTTTAATACGCTAATTCCTGACGCATCGCCTTGTCATTCGGGAGGAACAAGTTTTTTAATGTCAGTTGAGCAGTTTGACGGTGGGGAACCAACTCAAGACGACCCAGCATTTGATCTGAATGGCGATGGCACGATTAATGACAAGGATCTGGTTAAAACCCCAAATCGTAAAGCAGCCCCTGTAGGTATCAAATTTACTTATGGTCTAGCTGCTCCTTCTAAAGTTATCAGTAACAAAGGTAAGAGTAGGCAGTTTACACCAGGTAGCGACCTTAATAATTCAATATCAGGTGATGATAAGGAAGGTGTTAATAATCGCGTGGTTAGACAAGCCGGGCCTGGTTCTGCCCCAATTGGTCGTTTTTCTTGGCAAGAAATCAGATAAATTTTACCGATACTAGGAGGATAAGAAATGAACCGACAAGTGATGTTTGCTTTTATTGTATTTTTGATGATGTTAAATCCAGTTGCAGCTAAAGAGAGCAAAAAAGTTAATTCTTTTAGCGATAAAACTTATAAAAATAAGCTTTCCAAAAAGATGTCTCATCCTAACAAGGGTCTTAAAAAAAAATATTCGAAGCCAAAAAGTTCAAATTTTGGCTATCGTGATATTAATAAATATAAACCCATTCCTGTTGATTTAGATGAGATACCACATTAAATTTGCTTATGAAAAATTATACAAAACAATTGGGGTTTACGTTAATTGAAGTGATGGTGGTAGTAGCTATTATCGGTATTTTGGCAGCAATCGCTATTCCTAGTTATCAAGACAGTGTAAGAAAATCACGGAGAAGAGATGCGCAAGGAGCGCTGGTTAATTTGGCTAATTTTATGGAAAGGCTGGCGACAGAAACCGGCTGCTATAACCCCGGGCCAGATCGCTTATGCGGAAATGCTGATGATGCTGCGCCGGTTATCCCGGCAGGGTTGGCCCGTTCGCCAGCAACTGGTCCGGTCATTTATTACAATCTGGTAATTACAGCCGTAAATGCCAATACTTTTTCGATTGGTGCAACGCCAGTTGCTGGAACAGCGCAAGCAGCAGATGCATGCGGAATTATGAATTTGACACAGGCAGGAGTTAGAACGAATACAGGTATTGCAAATTGTTGGTAAAAGCTTGTATTTCAGTTTTTGCAATAAGATTTAGCAAATAAACTGACTTGTCGAAAAAGTATAATAACGAAAGGGGGCGTTTTTTTGCAACCAGGTAGCGACTTGGAAAGTTTTTAAAGCTACGCTATAATTGTACAATATCATTGTACAAAAGGCATAAAAATGGAAACTGTTAATATAAGCGAGTTCAGATCTAATCTGTTAAATTATCTGAAGAAAGTTCAAGATGGTCATGAGATCATTATTACTTCTCATGGTAAAACTTTAGCAGCGATAGTTCCCCCCATCAGCAAAAACAAGCAGGCTAAAGCCAAATTAAAACATTTGGCTAAGAACGCTGTGATAAAAGATGTTATGAGTCCCACTAATGAGCAATGGGATGCGCTTCAATGATAACAATGGACACTTGTGCCATTATCTGGGACGCACTAGAGCCAAGTAAGTTAAGTGAAAAAGCAAAGCAAGCTATTATTAACGCGGATAACAATAGTGATCTTCTGATATGTGATATTTCAATTTGGGAGATAGCTATGCTGGTTAAACGAAAACGCATTGAAGTCGATGAAACACCTGCAAATTTAATTAGAATGATTCTCAGTTCTAGAAATTATACTGTTGTTCATATAACACCGGAAATTGCCGAATTATCCGTAAACTTGGAGTCCAATATAAATAGTGATCCTGCCGATAGGTTAATAGCTGCGGCTTCCGTACTAAATCAAGCTCCTGTTGTTACTGCGGACAAAAATTTAAGAAATGCAAGCATAGTAGAAACGATTTGGTGAGAGCGATCAGCTCTATTTGCGGAACCATCTCATTCCTTGTAGTCTATATCTTCACTGTTTACTTCTTAATCAACCAATCATGAAAACATTCACTGGATTATTCTTTACTGTTTTATTTGCTTTTACCATTACATTGGCTGGCGTTTCTGATGCTGAAGCCAAGCGTTTTGGTGGTGCGCGGTCCTTTGGCGGTAAATCTGGATTTAGCAGCCCTTATCGCCGTTCAGTTTCCCCTTCCCGGTCTGCCAGCCAAAAACAGGCATATCAGAAGAACCAGGCTGCTCGTCAATCTATGAATCGCCGTGGTGGTTTGATGGGTATGTTAGGAGGTTTGGCGCTAGGCGGTTTGTTAGGGGCAATGTTTTTTGGCGGTGCCTTTGAAGGTCTTAATTTTATGGATATTCTGATTTTTGGAGGGCTAGCTTATTTGCTGTACCGAATTTTTGCGGCAAAATCTGCGACACGGAGACAGTCGGCATATCAGTATCAGCAAAATAGCGAAGGAAATTATTCTCAGTATCAGGGATCTGATAATCAGTCCCAATCGAATTTTGATACGGATGTTTTATTCAACAAGAACAAGGCTGCCTCGTTTTCCGAGCAGGAGACTGACCAGGAGGATGCTGATTTTTCAGAACTGGTGCTTCCGAAAGGTTTTGATCAGGCTGAATTTTTAAATGGGGCTAAACAAGCTTTTTATCTGCTGCAAAAAGCCTGGGATGATAATGACCTTGCAGAAATTCGCGGATTAACGACGGATAAGGTGTTTGCAGAAATTCAACAACAATTGAAGGAATCAGAAGGCCCAAATAAAACCTATGTATTAAAACTTGATGCCGAGCTTCTCGATGTCAGGGAACTGGATACAGAAGTGGAAGCGGTAGTTTTATTCAATGCGATTATTCGGGAAGATGATGACTCGCAGGCCCATCAGGTACAGGAAGTTTGGCATTTTATCAAGCCAAAAAACAGTATTCAGCCAACCTGGTATCTGGACGGCATTCAGCAGTTAGCGGATTGATTTTTGTTGGAGATATTATGACTGTGGCATTCAAGCGGGTTATTGAAAATATTAAATCACTTTCTGCAGATGAAAAAGCACTCATTGCTCATTGCCTGATATCATCACTTGAATCGGGTCATGATCAAGAGGTAGATGATAAATGGCTAAAAATATCTGAAAAACGTTTGTTGGAGCTGGAGTCTGGCGAGGTAGATGGTGTTTCATGGAATGATATTAGAAGCCAGGTTACTGGGAAAGCCGCAGGAAATAGGTATACTATCTACGATCAAGAATACCCGGCTTTGCCCTCAATAATCTGAAACTTTTCAGTCAACAATGCACGCAAAGGAGCATGATGCTCATCGAGGTTGTCGAAGAAGTGTG